>CAZVBX010000001.1:0-93351 GCA_964625925.1 uncultured Ectothiorhodospiraceae bacterium
CATGCTCGCGTCCGATCAGCCGGTTGAGAATGTGCGTTCGCTGTTACGCTTACCGTGAGCACACACCAGATCGGTTATTCCCCGGCGAATGCCGGGGCCTCATTGAAGCGGACACAACGCACCTCTACGCGCTCGCCCAAGCCGCGTTATTCCCCGGCGAATGCCGGGGCCTCATTGAAGCTTCCGGGGTTACGGGCCATCGTCTCGCCAGCCTCAGCGTTATTCCCCGGCGAATGCCGGGGCCTCATTGAAGCAGTTGTTGCATCCTACGCAACAAGACGTGGACGTGATGTTATTCCCTGGCGAATGCCGGGGCCTCATTGAAGCCACGCCGGTAGCAAGTACCGGACGAGCCGACTGCGCTTGTTATTCCCCGGCGAATGCCGGGGCCTCATTGAAGCAGGGAGCCCGCTGAGTAGGGCGTGCCGTCCGCTTTGGGTTATTCCCCGGCGAATGCCGGGGCCTCATTGAAGCACGCCCTGGAACTCGCTACAGCGGGCATGCCCGACGGTTATTCCCCGGCGAATGCCGGGGCCTCATTGAAGCCAGCCGCCCATGGCCTCGGCGAGCGTGTTCACGATGCGGTTATTCCCCGGCGAATGCCGGGGCCTCATTGAAGCCGCTGGCGGAACTGCGCGAGCGGGAGCGAGCGGAGGTTATTCCCCGGCGAATGCCGGGGCCTCATTGAAGCCTGGCCCTAGGGTTCGTCGCTCCTGCCATTGCTGAGGTTATTCCCCGGCGAATGCCGGGGCCTCATTGAAGCTCGATCAGGGTGGTGAGGTCGTCTATCGTTTCAACGGCGTTATTCCCCGGCGAATGCCGGGGCCTCATTGAAGCCAAGAAGGCGCGGGAGCGTCCTGTCGCTGTTGACGGTCAGTCTCATGGCCGTTATTCCCCGGCGAATGCCGGGGCCTCATTGAAGCCAAGAAGGCGCGGGGGAGCCGTACCGCAACCACTTCGTTATTCCCCGGCGAATGCCGGGGCCTCATTGAAGCCCAATCTGCGGACGAAGTCATTGGAGATCAGTAACGAGTTATTCCCCGGCGAATGCCGGGGCCTCATTGAAGCCCGGCGACATCCAGTCGCGCAAGAAGCTTTTCGTGGCCGTTATTCCCCGGCGAATGCCGGGGCCTCATTGAAGCCCATGCTGCCTGCGGCAAAAAGCCACCGCCGGATGCGGAGTTATTCCCCGGCGAATGCCGGGGCCTCATTGAAGCTGGCGGAACTGGCGGCGGACCTCCGCGACCATTTCCTGTTATTCCCCGGCGAATGCCGGGGCCTCATTGAAGCACGTCCCGCTGAGCCTCACTGCATAGCGTCGTCAGCGTTATTCCCCGGCGAATGCCGGGGCCTCATTGAAGCTGCACCGGACGCCAGATATGCTCCTTGACGCTGTGGTTATTCCCCGGCGAATGCCGGGGCCTCATTGAAGCCGTAAGGAAGGGTGCTGGACCGGCTAAACTCTCAGGTCGTGTTATTCCCCGGCGAATGCCGGGGCCTCATTGAAGCCAGGCGGCGAAATGAGGGCCTATCCCGGTGCGCCCGGTTATTCCCCGGCGAATGCCGGGGCCTCATTGAAGCCATCACTCCACCTCCGTCTTCGGACTCGTCGCTTGCGTTATTCCCCGGCGAATGCCGGGGCCTCATTGAAGCTACCAAGTTTGGTCGCTTGTTTCTCGACCTCCTTCCGTTATTCCCCGGCGAATGCCGGGGCCTCATTGAAGCTCTTGCAGCCAGTCGATGAAGTAGTCTTGCGCCTTGTTATTCCCCGGCGAATGCCGGGGCCTCATTGAAGCGAGGCTTCGACGTGATCGAGTGTCATGCCGATGGGAGTTATTCCCCGGCGAATGCCGGGGCCTCATTGAAGCGTCTGCTCGGTGATGCTCTTGGCGACATATTGACTGGTTATTCCCCGGCGAATGCCGGGGCCTCATTGAAGCTGGCGGGTTGTCGTCGGCACGAAACCGGCGGACTGGTGTTATTCCCCGGCGAATGCCGGGGCCTCATTGAAGCTCGCCCACCCGGACGGCTGCAATTACTGCCCTTCCGCTGTTATTCCCCGGCGAATGCCGGGGCCTCATTGAAGCGCGTTCTGATCGAGCGTTCGCCGGGGCCTGCCGAGATGTTATTCCCCGGCGAATGCCGGGGCCTCATTGAAGCCAGGAGAACCCTGAAAAGGGGCGTGAGTGTCGGAAGTGTTATTCCCCGGCGAATGCCGGGGCCTCATTGAAGCGCTCGCGGGCGGGGCCGATTGCTCATTCACGGAACGGAGTTATTCCCCGGCGAATGCCGGGGCCTCATTGAAGCCCGCCTAGCTCGACATTGCCCGTGCGATTGACGGGGCGTTATTCCCCGGCGAATGCCGGGGCCTCATTGAAGCTCGCCCGTCTGGATCGCGACCACCGTGTACCGCAGCTCGTTATTCCCCGGCGAATGCCGGGGCCTCATTGAAGCCACGCTTTTCACCGAGGATCAGGTGCCGCCGGATACCGTTATTCCCCGGCGAATGCCGGGGCCTCATTGAAGCCGGCGATGCCGGAGCTTCGCCTTGATGGCGTAGGCCGGGTTATTCCCCGGCGAATGCCGGGGCCTCATTGAAGCGGCTTCGCCCGCCAACGTGCCCTCAACATCCCCTGTCGTTATTCCCCGGCGAATGCCGGGGCCTCATTGAAGCCAGTCGGAGAACGAGCGGGTCAAGCTCGAACAAGAGCGGTATTCCCCGGCGAATGCCGGGGCCTCATTGAAGCTTGGCCGGCCTCCCCCGTTTCGCGCGCGAGTTCTTCGGGTTATTCCCCGGCGAATGCCGGGGCCTCATTGAAGCTTACCGAGTGCAACAATGGACGAGCCCAGGCGATCCGTTATTCCCCGGCGAATGCCGGGGCCTCATTGAAGCGCGCGGCGGGTTCGTACACGCCCTAAACTATAGGGTTCGTTATTCCCCGGCGAATGCCGGGGCCTCATTGAAGCCGCGGTGTTACCCCTCGTCGAACTGCCAGTTGAATAGGCGTTATTCCCCGGCGAATGCCGGGGTGTCAATGGACATCTATTTTGACCCACCTGTGGCCATTTATTTTGACCCAGGTACCCGGTGCTCAGCCGGCGGATTTGTGCTTGAGCCGGTAGCTCTCCCCACCCAGGATGTGGATGTGTGAGTGATGGATGACGCGGTCGATGATGGGCACGGCCACGTTGTCGTTGTGGAAGAACTCACCCCAGTCGGTGAAGTCCTTGTTGGTCGTTAAGATCAGCGACCGATACTCGTAGAAGCTGTGGACGAGCTGGAACAGGTTGTAGCGGGCCTGGCGGCTCATCGGCAGGTAGCCGAGTTCGTCGATGATGAGCACGTCGAAGCGCGCGAGCTGGCCGATTTTCTTCTTGAGCGTGCCCTTCATCTCGGCCAGTTCGAGTTCTTCGACCAGCTCGAGGGCGTTACGGAAGGCGACCTTGTAGCCCGCGGCGAGCGCCTTGTGGGCGATGCCGATGGCCAGATGGGTCTTGCCGACGCCCGGCGGGCCGATGAACACCAGGTTCTCGCGGTTATCGACAAAGCCGAAGTCCAGTAAGCCATTGATCTGGCGCTTGGTGATGGTCGACTGGTGGTGGTAGTCGAAGTCCTCCAGGCGCTTGTCGGCGGGCAACCGGGCCCGGCGATAGTTGGCGCTCAGGCGCTTGTACTCGCGGGCGCACTGTTCGCGTTCGGCGATCAGGTCGGCGAAGGCAAGATAGGACATGGCGTTGTCCTCGGCGCGGGCCACGAGTTCGGCCAGCTCGGTGGCCACGGCCGAGCAGCGCAGGTTGCGGTAGCGCCCGGCGGTGAGCTCAAGCTGGCTCATGGGTCACCTCCTGCTGGCCACCCGACTGGCCAAGGCCCGCGTAAACGGCTAGTTCGCCCTGGCCACACGATGCCGACGGTGGGGTCGCTTCCGTGTCGGCCTCACGGCCACGCTCGGCGGCGCGCCGGTGGGCATCGATAAAGCGCTTGATGGTGGTCGCCGTCGTGCCCTCGCGCGTAGCCAGATCGTCGAGCAGGGCCCGATCCGGCAGCGGCTCGGCCGCCAGCAGCTGCTCGACCCCGGCCAGCTGATCCTTGTAGTAGCGCGGCTCACTGGCCTGCAGGCGGGCGCACAGGCGCCCGCTGAGCTCACTGCCGAGGCGTGCCGCGATGGCCTGCTCGAGATCCGCGATACGCTGGCTGGGATCGCGGTAGTGATGGACGTTACGCACCAGCTGTCCCTTGCCGTTGGCCAGGCCATGGCGGGCGACGTGCTCGCCGCTGTCGGGGTCGATGATGTGGAGCTCGCCGCCGTCTTCGACGACGTCGACGGCGCTACGCTGATAGCGCATCGGCACGGTGTACTTGTTGGCCCGCCAGCTGATCAGGCCGGTCTTGTCCACCTTGCGCCGCGTCGCCGCTGGCGCGCTCGTGGCTGGCGCCGGCGGCTGGTAGGGCCGCAGGTGCGCCGCCTCTTCGGCAGCGAACAGCTCACGCGGCGCCCGCCCGGTGGTGCCGTGGGTGCGCACGTTGGCCACCTCGTCGAGCCACTGCTGGACATGGCCCCGCAGGTCGGCCTCGTCGGCGAAGGTCTCGCCATAGAGGCAGTCGCGCTTGACGTACTTGACGCCGGCCTCGACCTTGCCCTTGCTCTCGGGGTCGTAGCCGCGGCAGGCCTGGACGGTGAAGCCGGCGGTCGTCGCGTACCGGTGGAAGCGCTCGTTGACCGTCAGCTCGCGGAACTGCTCGGCGATGACCACCATCTTCGTCTGGTCGTAGACACACTCCTCGGGCACGCCACCGAACGCCCGTAGCGCCTCGTCGTGCAACTCGATGAAGCGCGCCGTGTCGAGCGGCTGCAGCGACACCCCGACATGCATCAACCGCGAGTACGACAGCACGAACACCACGAAATAGACCGTGCGCTCGACACCGCCGATGACCACCCCGCGCAGCTCGCCCGGATCGACCTGGCACTGCACCGCCGGCACCAGATCGAGCACGGGGGCGTAGTAGCGCGGCTGGGCGACCGCGATCGTCTCCTTGAGCCGGCCGACATAGCGGCGCAGCGTGCGGTCGGAGACGTCCAGCTCGCCGACCTTCTCTTGCAGCTTACGCGCGACCTTGACCGCGCTCAGGCGCGGATACTGGCGTAGCAGGTGCTCGATGTAGGGCCGATGCGCATCGAGGCGGCGCTGGCGGCTGCGATCGGCCCGGTCCTGCGCGATCTGCTCGGTCTCCTGGCGCAGGTACTTGCGCACCGTGTTGCGGGCGAGCCCCAACTGCTGACCGATCGCCCGGATCGAAAGCCCGCGGCCCTCGTCATGTAATGCTTTGATCTTGTGAATCATGACCCACTCCTTCACCGCAGTGCCCCAGCCTCCCAGAAATCGGCCGGAACAGTGCATGCCTCTGTGGCCCCTCGGCCACCCTCAGGTGGGTCAAAAGCGATGGCCGCAGGTGGGTCAATTTACTTGGCCATTAACACGGGGCCTCATTGAAGCCGCGGTGTTACCCCTCGTCGAACTGCCAGTTGAATAGGCGTTATTCCCCGGCGAATGCCGGGGCCTCATTGAAGCGTGTCCCACAAAACGCGCCGGCTCACGCTCGATAAGCGTTATTCCCCGGCGAATGCCGGGGCCTCATTGAAGCCTGACGTGCTCGCACATGGCCTTGAACACCTGGCGGAGTTATTCCCCGGCGAATGCCGGGGCCTCATTGAAGCCCACCACTTACAGCGGCGCACTCGGCAAGGGGCAGGCAGACACTGTTATTCCCCGGCGAATGCCGGGGCCTCATTGAAGCGGCTGTTCGGGGTGGACACGCTCAACCTCAAGCCGAGTTATTCCCCGGCGAATGCCGGGGCCTCATTGAAGCCTCGAGCGTGCCGACGCGCCGATGCCCGCAATAGCGGTTATTCCCCGGCGAATGCCGGGGCCTCATTGAAGCGAACCGATGCTCGAGCTGGTCTGGCAGACCGGCCTGCAGTTATTCCCCGGCGAATGCCGGGGCCTCATTGAAGCTTTCTGCGGATCGCGGGCGCCGACACGGTGCTGCTGCGTTATTCCCCGGCGAATGCCGGGGCCTCATTGAAGCGTGAGCTTACCGCTCCGGCGTGTCTGAATGTCCGCCTTGTTATTCCCCGGCGAATGCCGGGGCCTCATTGAAGCCTTTCCTCAAACCGCAGCTCGGGGTGACTGCCTACGGGTTATTCCCCGGCGAATGCCGGGGCCTCATTGAAGCTCCGACGGACCCTCGACGTGCAGATAGCCCAGGCGGAGTTATTCCCCGGCGAATGCCGGGGCCTCATTGAAGCACTTGCTCGAGGCGCTGCGCCGTGGCCCGGGGCTCGTCGTGTTATTCCCCGGCGAATGCCGGGGCCTCATTGAAGCTGGGTGCAAGAGGGCGATGGATACCGAATCAAGCATCGTTATTCCCCGGCGAATGCCGGGGCCTCATTGAAGCACCCTCAGCAACAATCTGCGCGCACAGAACGCCGTGTTATTCCCCGGCGAATGCCGGGGCCTCATTGAAGCGATCTCTCCGATCTGGTCCTCAAGCAGATCACCTATGGTTATTCCCCGGCGAATGCCGGGGCCTCATTGAAGCACCATGGGTTAAATGCCCGCCAAGCGTTACAAATGGCGTTATTCCCCGGCGAATGCCGGGGCCTCATTGAAGCTTCTGCTCCAGCGAGTCCAGGGTCTCGCGCGCGCTCGTTATTCCCCGGCGAATGCCGGGGCCTCATTGAAGCCAGCGCAGCCGTGGCGAGGGTTGCGGCTATCCGCCGTTATTCCCCGGCGAATGCCGGGGCCTCATTGAAGCCTCGGACAGCCAGGCCAGCTCGGAATGGATGACGTCGTTATTCCCCGGCGAATGCCGGGGCCTCATTGAAGCGAGATGGCCACGCGCGGCACCGTCACCGAGGTGTCGGGTTATTCCCCGGCGAATGCCGGGGCCTCATTGAAGCATCGCGGCACTGGTCAGCGTCAACGCCCCCACGGTCGTTATTCCCCGGCGAATGCCGGGGCCTCATTGAAGCGTCAGCGCGATCAAGTAGCGCCCTAGCGGCCTGGCGCTGTTATTCCCCGGCGAATGCCGGGGCCTCATTGAAGCCTGGACGCTTTAGCTGAAACAGCGAGCGTGGTCCGGGGTTATTCCCCGGCGAATGCCGGGGCCTCATTGAAGCGGTACCGCGAGCAGGTCAGCGGCCGCGTGCTCAAGATGTTATTCCCCGGCGAATGCCGGGGCCTCATTGAAGCCACCACTCGTCCGCCATCGCCGGGATGCCGTTGGTGGTGGTTATTCCCCGGCGAATGCCGGGGCCTCATTGAAGCGGAGGCCAACGAGGCGCGCAAGGCCTATGACGCAGCGTTATTCCCCGGCGAATGCCGGGGCCTCATTGAAGCCGCACGTCGCGGATGAACTGCGCGAAATCATCGGTGTAGTTATTCCCCGGCGAATGCCGGGGCCTCATTGACGTGGCGATCCCATCGTCAAGGGCGAGTATCCGTCCGGCAGGTTATTCCCGGGCATCAGCTGGGCCTCATTGAAGCGTGAAGTCCCACAGTTCGGCGAAGCGGTCGCGGGCGGTGTTATTCCCCGCCATCAGCCGGGGCCTCATTGAAGCTTGTGCCCGCGCGCTCGGACGCTGCGGCCGTTGTAGGGGTGATCCTCGGCATTACGCCGGGGCCTTGTTGAAGCGCGGTGGCGCGCGTGTTGTCAATCGCGGCGTGGTCCGGTCATCCTCGGCATCCGCCGAGGCCTCGTTGAAGCTGGATGGCCAGTGTCGCCGACTTGGTGACGTGGGGCCTGATCCTCGGGGTCGCTGGAACTCTTTGCGCCGCGATCGGGTGGGGCCGCTGGATTGTGCTATCTGCGGCGTCGGGCTGGCCCTTTGAAGCCGGTGCGCACGTAGCAAGTGTACCGGCCGCGGGTTGCGGCCGGTACCCGGTCTCTCGTTAGGCTGTGGCCTCCCGCTGGAGGTAGTCGTGCGTGGTTGCCGTGAGGTGATCCTCGAGCCAACTCGCCATGGCCTGCTCCTCGTCGAGGATGCCCTCGCATACGCGCTGCGTCTCGGCGTCGCCGGCATCGTCGGCGGCCTGGATCAGCGCGCGATAGTTGGCGATCTCGAAGTGCTCGAAGGTTACGTCGGCGATGCTGCCCTTGACCACCTCGTCGCTGGCCAGCGCCTGGGCCAGAC
The DNA here is from genome assembly GCA_964625925.1 of uncultured Ectothiorhodospiraceae bacterium. GTDB lineage: Bacteria > Pseudomonadota > Gammaproteobacteria > XJ16 > Halofilaceae > Halofilum. Next base: position 8,196 of record CAZVBX010000001.1, read on the forward strand.
CGGGGCCCATTGCCGAGCTCTTGCCCGATAGGTCCTTGAGCGTGGAGGTGCTTTCGCCGCGTCGTTCGAGACAGCTCTCGAGCCGCTGGGCTTGCGATCGCGTCTCCTCGATGTGCTGGTCGATGCGCATCTTGAGTTCGGGATAGCTCTCGAACCGGCTCGACTGTTTGGAGAGCATGGTCTCGGCCTGCTGCTCCATCGCATGGGCATCGCGCAACCACTCGGTCAGCCTCTCCTGTGCTGCGGCCATGTGCTTCCTCCTTGCTTGGGTCGTGGCGATCCACCGGGAAGGTGCGCGCAGTGGGCCCGGTTTCCAATCCGGGGCGGCCCCTTGGTTACTGTCCGGTACAAGGGCGCGCGAGGTTCACCCGGACGGTGAGCGCGAGACGTCGAGCCACCGGATCGGTGCCTCGGCCGGCATGTCCGCGGTCGTGACTGCCGTCGCGGCCGCTTCCGTTGCGGCCGTGTCCAGTGCCGCGAAGTCGAACAGGTTCCGGTCGGCGAGCTGCGACGGCGCGACATTCTGCAGCGCCGCGAACATGGTCTCGGCGCGGCCGGGCTGCTGGCGCTCCCATTCGGCCAGCATCGCCTTGATGTTCTGGCGCTGGAGATTCTCCTGCGAGCCGCACAGATTGCAGGGGATGATCGGAAAATCGCGCAGTTCGGCGTAGCTGGCGATGTCGCGCTCGTTGCAGTAGGCCAGCGGCCGGATGAGCACGTTGCGTCTATCGTCCGAGCGCAGCTTGGGCGGCATGGCCTTGAGCTTGCCGCCGTGAAAGAGATTGAGGAAGAAGGTCTCCAGGATATCGTCGCGGTGATGGCCCAGGGCGATCTTGGTGATCCCGTTCTCCGCGGCCCAGGAGTAGAGCGCGCCGCGGCGCAGGCGCGAGCACAGCCCGCACATCGTCTTGCCCTCGGGAACGACGCTGACCACGGTCGAATAGGTGTCCTGCTCGATCACGTGCCAGTCGACTCCGCGCTCGCGGAAGTAGTCCGGCAGCACGTGCTCGGGAAAGCCGGGCTGCTTCTGGTCCATGTTGACCGCGATCAGCTCGAAGTCGATGGGTGCGCGGCCGCGCAGATCGAGCAGCAGGTCGAGCAGCGTGTGCGAGTCCTTGCCGCCGGACATCGCCACCATGACGCGGTCGCCGTGGGCGATCATGCCGTAGTCGGTGATCGCCTGCCCGGTCTGGCGCTTGAGGCGCTTGTGCAGCTTGCGGGCGTTGACCGAATCGGGCAGGGAGCTGACGGGCATAAATCGGTCCGTTGCGGTCCGAAAACGGCGATTGTAGCGCTGCGGCCGGCGCTATCGCGAGACGACGCCCGCGGCGGGGCGGTCGCGCCAGGGCGCGTAGAGATACGAGTAGCCCGTCCAGAGCAAGGCCAAAACGCCGACGGCGAGGTTCACCTGGCGGCCGAGCGGGTAGGGCGGGTCGAACACCAGGAGCCAGCAGGCGACGACGAGGAATAGTGCCAGCAGGACCAAGTGGACCCAGACGTTGCGCCCCGCCGGGCACAAACGGCCGAATGTCACGGATAACCAAGCGCTGAGCGCGCCCAGCGCGGCGCCCAGCGTCACGTCCAGCGGCCAATGCTCGCCCACTGCGATGCGGCTGAAGGCGATCAATGCGGCCGTGACCAGCAGCGCGACTCGCCAGCGCGTGGCGCGTAGCAGGTAGATGCCGATGCCGCTGACCATGAAGATCGCGAGCGAATGGCCCGACGGCAGGCTGCCCCGGCTATGACCCGGCCCCACCAGATTGAACGAGTCTGGCGCGAGCACCCCGGCCGGGCGCGACGCATCGAACCATTCCTTGGGCCCGTGCGTCAGCACGCCCCCGATGACCACGCCGAGAAACAGGATCCACGGCACATGCGGATGGCGCCGCGCGAAGAATAGCGCCAAGGCGGCGAGCACATAGCCGTCGCCGAAACTGGTGGCCACGCTCCAGAACAGCCCCGGCAGCCAGGCAGCGGCCTCGTTGAGCGCGGCGAAGCCGCTGTGGGGACCGCCCCACAGGGCGATGAGCGCAGCCAGTGCAAGCGCGGTGCCGGCGATCGCCGCCAGCCAGCGGTCGCCGCTGGGCGAGTGCAGCGCCCCCGGTTCGGGCCAGCGCTCGGCAAGATGCTGGCGTAGCGCCCGCAGGCTCACGGGATGCGCGGGCGCGCTCACGGCGTCGTCTCCGGTCGGTCGACTCGGACCAGGACGATGCCGCCGGCGCGATAGATCTCGGTGACACGATGGTCCGGGTGGGCCGCGGCAATCTCGTCCACGGCATGCGCGCGGGTGACCGCCATCTCACCGGGCGCCGGCATGCCGCCGGGGGTCGCCTGGCCGCGGTAGACGCTGAAGCTCGGCATATTGATCTCGTAGGCCACGACCGGACCGCCGCGCTCGCGGGCGATCTCGGCAGCGCGCTTGACCGGCGCCTGCTGCATCTCGGCCCCCGCCGGGATGGCCACGGCGACCAGCGCCAGCGTCTGGATCGCGCCGATCAGCAGCAGGCGCTGCCAAATGGCGAACCGCACCAGGAACATCACGCCCACGGCGAGCGCCAGAAAGGTCCCCATCGCCAGGCGATAGCCGCTATCGAATACCGCCAGGCCACGCTCGAGCAGCGCGACGTCGTAGGCGTCGTCGACCTGTTCCAGACCCAGGTGGATGATCTCCGGGAGCACCAGCAGCAAGGCCAGCACGAGCAGGGCGGGCAGGAACGCCAGCCCCACGCTGCGCAGGCGCTCGCGGTGCATGGCCAGCACGATCGCGAGCGGCGTGATGCCGTAGAGCACGTAATGCGGCAGTTGGGTGCCGGATACGGACACCAGCACGAACACCACGGCGAACCAGATCCAGCAGAACAGCTCCAGCCCCCAAGGCCGCCGCCGGAGCCGGCCCAGGGCCGAGATCAGCCAGCCGGCAAAGGGCGAGACCACCAGCGGAACGGCCCAGAAGTAATAAAGTAGGCTGCCGCCGTGGCCCTCGCGGGTGTCGGTGAAGCGCTGCAGGTTGTGCTCGACGAAGAAGCCGTAGAAGAACCCGGGCCCCTCGTAGAGGAGGATCAGGACGTACCACGGCAGCGCCACCGCCGCGAACGCCGCCCAGCCGCGTAAATCGAAGGCGGCGCGCAGCCAGTCGCGCCCGCGCCCTTCGAGCAGGAAGTACAGCGCGCTGGCGAGGACCGGGATGCCGATCGCCACCGGGCCCTTGGTCAGAAAGCCCAGGCCCATCCACAGGTACGCGCGCAGCAGCGGTGCGGTCCGCGGCGCCTGCGCCCAGCGCGCCATGTCGATGAAGGTCAGGGCCAGCCACAGGTTGAGCCAGGCGTCGGCCGTGGCCGAGCGACCGATGATCAGCGGCCCGACCGAGAACGCCAGGATCAGGCCCGCGGCGGTGCCCGCGGCGGCGCTGAGCTGGGTGCGCGCGAACGCGAACACGGCGATTACCCAAGCGCTCGCGGCCAGGGCCGAGGGCAGGCGAAAGGCGAACTCCGTGGCGCCGAACGCGTGCACCGAGGCCGCCTGCATCCAGTAGCTGAAGATGGGCTTGTCGTAGCGCGGCTCGCCGTCGAGGTACGTGGACAGGTAGTTGCCGCTGGCGATCATCTCCATCGTGGCCTGGGAGAATGCGCCCTCGTCCAGGTCGAACAGGGGATAGGCACCGAGGCCGGCGAAGAACGCGAGCACCACGGAAGCGGCGAGGACGAGCCACCAGCGGCGCTCGTCGCGTACGAGGGGGGCGATCCGGTCGGAGATCCCGTGGTCGGTCATCGCGAGGTCCAGGTCCTGGGCAGCGGAGGGCGTACGCCGGCAGCCGGAGCGCGTTATCGTATGCGGCCGTGCGTCCCGGCCTAGGAGCCTGTCCGAGAAACCCGGCACCTACTGCGCGCGTGCCACAGCGGGCGCTTGGACCGATCCCTCAACTCGCATGGGAACCACCATGCTCGTTTCACGATCGGCCCAATCGCCTCGCTGTCCCACGCGCTCGCTACGGCGCAGATTTCCCGGACAGCCTCCTAGCCGGGCCGAAGCGGGCGCTATTGTAGCGGTAGGGGCTCGCCTGCGGCGAGGCGCCAATGCCCGTCCCGTGAGTTGGTCGCGGAGTCGGCGCAGCGGCCCCGTCGTGCAGCTCCGACGCCGCAGAGGATGAAAGACCGAAGTGCGGTCCAGCACATGGGGTTCGAACACCACGCGGAGGCGTTATGTACGTATCGGTTGAGTTCTGTCTCGTGCCGGTGGGCGGCGATACCTCGGTATCCGAATACGTCGCCGCCTGCGAGCAGGCGCTGCAGGAGGATGGGTTCGAGCCGCAACTGCATGCCCATGGCACGAACTTCGAGGGCGAGTGGGACGACGTGATGGCCGCCATCCAGCGCTGCCACCGGATCGTGCACGACATGGGGGTGGCGCGCATCGCGACCACGTTGAAAGTGGATACCCGAACCGACCGCACGCAGAGCCTCGCCGACAAGGTCGAGAGCGTGCGGCGCGCCGGGGGCGAAGGTCGGCGCCTAAGCTGAGCGGATCGCCCGCCATGTGGCAACGCCCGAGGGCGGGTAACGCGTCAGTCGTGGAACTCGCGGCCCGTATGCGTGGCCTTGATATGCCCGGCGCGTACGACGTAGTCGCCGAAGGGCTCGCCGGCCTCCCGTGACTGGGCGTACTCGGCGATCAGCGGCTCGAGCTCGCCCAGGATTTCGGCTTCGCCGATGTTCTCGCGATAGAGCTTGTTCAGCCGCTCGCCGCGGTAGCCGGCACCGAGATAGAGGTTGTACTTGCCGATGGCCTTGCCCACGAACCCGATCTCGCCCAGGAAGGGGCGGGCACAGCCATTGGGGCATCCGGTCATGCGCACCACGATGGAATCGTCGCGCAGGCCGTTGGCCGCCATCGCCGCCTCGAGCTTATCGATCAGCGAGGGCAGATAGCGCTCGGACTCGGCCATGGCCAGCCCGCAGGTGGGGAAGGCCACGCAGGCCATCGAGCTGCGCCGGATGGCCGAGAGATCTTCCTCGGGGTCGATGCCGTGCTCGCGCAGGATGCCCTCGATCTTCTTCTTCGACTGCGCAGCGACGCGCGAGATGATCACGTTCTGGGTGGCGGTCAGGCGGAAATCGCCCTTGTGGACCTTGGCGATCTCGCGTAGCGCCGTCATCAGCTGACGGTCATCGGTGTCCTTGATGCGCCCGTTCTCGACGAACAGCGTTAGGTGCCACTTGCCGTCGGCGCCCTTCGTCCAGCCGTAGTCGTCCGAGTTCTTGTCGAATGTGACATCACGGGGCTGCTCGAGTGCGAAGCCCGCGCGGCGCTCGACCTCGGCGCGGAAGGCGTCGACGCCGTGGTCGTCGAGCGTGTACTTGAGGCGCGCGTGCTTGCGGTTGACCCGGTCGCCCCAGTCGCGCTGGACGGCGACCACGTTCCAGGCGACGTCGAGCACCTGCTCGGGGGTGCAAAAGCCCATCACGTCGGCGAGCCGCGGGTAGGTCTCGGGCTCGCCGTGCGTCATGCCCATGCCGCCGCCGACCGTCACGTTGAACCCGGCCAGGCCGCCGTCGTCGTCGCGCACGGCGATGAAGCCGAGATCGTTGGCGAACACGTCGACGTCGTTCGACGGTGGCACGGCGACCGCGATCTTGAACTTGCGCGGCAGATAGCGCTCGCCGTAGAGCGGCTCCTCGTCGGCGCCTTCGCTGGCGGCGACGCGCTCGCCGTCGAGCCAGATCTCGTGGTAGGCGCGCGTGCGCGGCAGCAGGTGCTCGCTCAGGCGCTTGGACCAGTCATAGACCTCGGCGTGCAGGTCCGACTGGTACGGGTTGACGTTGCAGTTGACGTTGCGGTTGACGTCGCCGCAGGCCGCGATGGTGTCGAGCAGGGTGGAGTTGATGCCCTGCATGGTCGCCTTGAGATCGCGCTTGAGCACGCCGTGGTACTGGAAAGTCTGGCGCGTGGTGATCCGCAGCGTGTCGTTGGCGTAGCGCCGGGCGATATCGTCGAGCGTAAGCCATTGGTCCGGCTGGCAGACGCCTCCGGGCATACGGATGCGGATCATGAACGAATAGGCGGGCTCGAGCTTTTGTTTCTGGCGCTCGGCGCGCAGGTCGCGATCGTCCTGCTGGTAGCTGCCGTGGAACTTGAGCAGCTTGGTATCCGCCTCGGCGATGGCGCCGGTCGCCCGGTCGGCGAGCCCCGCTTCGATGCCGCCGCGCAGGAAGTCGCTGGCGTGCTTGATGCGCTCGGTTGGATCGAGGCCGTCGAGGTCGTCCTGGCTCATCGCAACATGCTCTGTCAGATCGGTCGCTTTGGGCCCGCGAAGGCCGCCGGGAGCGGAATCCGGGATCGGCCGGCCCGGATTGCGCTGGCGCTGCCTCCAGGCTACGGGCCGGAGAAGACTCAGTAGACGTCGCGCTGGTAGCGCTTGTCCTTTTGCAGCTGTCCCAGCCAGCCGGCCGCATCTTCTTGTGACAGCCCGCCCTGTTCGGCGATCACGTCGATCAGCGCCTGATGGACGTCCGGCGCCATGTACTCGGCATCGCCGCAGACGTAGACGTAGGCACCTTTCTGGAGCCAGGCGTAGACGTCCCGCGCGCTCTCCCGGATGCGGTCCTGCACGTAGACCTTCTCTTGCTGATCGCGCGAGAAGGCCACGTCGATGCGCTCCAGCAGGCCCTGCTCGCGCCAGCGCAACCAATCGCGCTGATAGAGGAAATCCGTCTGGAAGTGCTGGTCGCCGAAGAATAGCCAGTTGCGCCCGGCCGCGCCCTGGATCTCGCGTTCCTCGAGGAAGGCGCGGAAGGGGGCGACGCCGGTGCCCGGGCCGATCATGATGATGGGCGCGTCGCCGTCGGCCGGCAGCTTGAAATTCTTGTTGTGGTCGATGTAGAGGCGCACCGGCGTATCGTCGTCGACGCGGTCGGCCAGCCAGGTCGAGGCGACACCCTCACGCGCGCGGCCGTGGGCCTCATAGCGCACGGCGGCGACGGTGAGATGGACCTCATCCGGATTGGCGCTGCAGCTCGATGCGATCGAATACAGCCGCGCCGGCAGCTTGCGCAGATAGCCGACGAAATCCTGTGCGCTCAGGCCACTGGCGGGCCAGCTCTGCAGCACGTCAACGATGTGGCGGCCGGCCAGCCACTCGCGCAGGCCGTCGCGATTGTCCTCGGCCAGCAGGGCGTTCAGGTCGTCGGCGGCGACCAGCCCGGCCCAGCTCTGCAGGAACGGGCGCGTCAGCGTGGTGATCTCGTAGTCGTGCCTCAGGGCCTCGCGCAGGCTGACCTCGCCGCGCGGGCCCTCGATGGTCTCCTCGCCGGAGAATCCGAGGGCTGCCAGGACGTCATCGACCTCGCGCGGGTTGTTTTCCGGCAGCACCCCGACGGAGTCGCCCGGCTCCCAGGTCAGGCCGCTATCCTCGAGCGAGAGTTCGATGTGGCGCGTCTCCTTGGTGGAGCCGCGGCCGTTGAGCACCAGGTTCTCCAGCAATTCGGCCTGGAACGGGTTCTTCTTGGTGTACGCGGACGGCTGCTCCGCGCCGTGCTGCACCGGGCCGAAGGCGACGACGTTCGACGGCGGGGTGTCGAGTTCGGCGGCGAGGGCGTCCACCGCGCCATCGATCCAGGCCTCGGCCGTGTCCTCGAAGTCGACGTCGCAGTCGGCGCGCGGGTGGACGCGCTCGGCACCCAGGGCCTCCAGGCGCGCGTCGAAGTCGCGGCCGGTCTGGCAGAAATGCTCGTAGCTGGTGTCGCCGAGTGCGAGCACGGAGAACTTGGCGTCCTTGAGCGGCGGCGCCTTCTTCGAGTGCACCAGCTCGTGCAGCTCGGCGGCATTGTCCGGGGCCTCGCCCTCGCCATGGGTGGATACGACCACGAGCAGCCGCGCGGCGGCCTTGAGCTTGGGCTTGTTGCAGTCCGCCATGTCCAGCAGCTGGGGCTGGAAGCCGCGCTCCTCGGCCTTGCGCGCCGCCTGCTGGGCCACTTCCTCGGCATTGCCCGTCTGCGAGCCGTAGAGGATGATCAGCTCGGGCGCCTCGCCGCTGGCCGGCGTGCCCTCCTGGGCCGCGGCGGGCTGGCCCGCGGCCCCGGCCGCGGTCAGGCCGGCCAGATAGCCGCTCAACCAGGTGATCTGGTCGTTGCGCAGCCCCTGCACCACGCGCGAGAGCTCGTCGGCCTGCTCGCGGGTCAAGGGGCTGTTCGATTCGGTCAGTAGCTGGCTGGGCATGTCGGCTCCGCGGTGATCCGCGTTGTTCCGGCGGCTTGATTCTGAACGAGCAAGATATACGGGCGGGCTGAGAATGAAAAAGTCTGGATTCTTATATTGTTATTCCGCAGGGCTTGATCGCCGCGGCCCGCGGGGACTTGCCGCGCCGTTCGCCGCGGCCGCTAAAACTGCTATACCGGAGAGTAATCGGTCGCCGACCGAGAGTCCGGCGGCGTGTGCCGAGACTTCGCGGGCGTGCGGGCCCGCGGTGCGTTGACGGGATCCCGCCCCAAGGCTATATCTTTTCATGTCGACGCTTGACGAGTCCCAACCTGCGAGCGGCGCAATGTCGACACGCCCCAGCGTCAGCGATATCCCGTCCGATCCGGTGCAGCGAAACGAGTGGATCAAGTTTCAGTTGCGCATGCGCGGGAGTTCGCTGTCGAAACTGGCGCGCCGTCTCGGTGTCACCCGCCAGGCCGTGCGCAATGCGCTGTCGTCGCCGTATCCCAAGATGGAGCGGGCGATCGCGGCCGAACTTGAGCTCAAGCCGGAGGAGATCTGGCCGGAGCGTTACGCCCGCCGGGCGAGCGCGCGGCGCGGGGCCAAGGACGAGAGCGGCTGAGCCCGGACTGCCGGCGGGCACAATGCCCGGTTTCTCGCGACCGCTTTGGTCCGGCGCGGTGCGCCCGCCGCGCAACGACCAGCGCGCGACGCAAACCGGCCGGGCCGTTCAGCCCTGCTCCTCCGGGGGGACGTAGCCCTCGGGTCGCTCGGAGCCCTCGCCGAAGAAGAATTTCTCCATCTCGCGCTCGAGGAACTGGCGCGCGTTGGGATCGACCGGCGTCAGGCGCATCTCGTTGATGAGCATGGTCTGGTGCTGTAGCCACATCTGCCACGCCTCCTTGGAGACGTGGTCGAAGATGCGCTGACCCAGCTCCCCTGGGTAGGGCGGGCGGTCGAGGCCTTCGGCCTCGCGGCCCAGCTTGACGCACTGTACGGTTCCGGCCATGGGGCCTCCTCGGGTTAGCGCCGAATTATTGCCGATTCAGGCCGACGACGAAACGGTCCGACGCCGGTTCGCCCCGGTTATGGCTCGGACGCGCCCGATGCATTGCATCCGCGAAAGCGCGATAATCACGCATTTGCACCGCCTGCTTTTCGCGGAGAATCCGATGGTGGACATCCTGCGCCTCGATAGCGCCGACGCGGCATTCGCCGATGCACTCGCCGGCCTGAAGGATACTGGCGGGGTCGATGATCCGGATCTGCTGCGCACGGTGCAGGGCATCATCGCCGATGTCCGGCAGCGCGGCGATGTCGCCGTAGTCGAGCTTACCAACCGCTTCGACCGGCGCGACGCGGCCGCGATGGCGGACCTGTGCGTCGAGCGCGACGCGCTGGCCGCGGCGCGAGAGCGCCTGCCGGCGCCCGAGCGCGACGCGCTGGAGCACGCGGCGGCCCGGCTGCGCGCATACGCCGAGCACCAAAAGCTGGAGAGCTGGTCTTATCGGGACGCCGACGGCACGCTGTTGGGACAGCAGGTGGCGCCGCTCGATCGCGTGGGTCTGTACGTCCCCGGCGGCCGCGCTGCCTATCCGTCGTCCGTGCTGATGAACGCCGTCCCGGCCAAGACCGCCGGCGTGCGCGAACTCGTCATGGCCGTGCCGATGCCGGACGGGGAAGTCAGCGACTTGGTGCTGGCGGCGGCGGCGGTCGCCGGTGTGGACCGCGTGTTCGCTATTGGCGGTGCGCAGGCGGTGGCCGCGCTGGCCTATGGCACCGGGATCGTCCCGGCGGTGGACAAGATCGTCGGCCCGGGCAATCGCTTCGTCGCCGAGGCCAAGCGCCTGGTCTACGGCGCCGTCGGCATCGACATGATCGCCGGGCCGTCGGAGATTCTCGTGATCGACGACGGCGCCAGCGAGCCCGACTGGATCGCGCTCGATCTCTTCTCCCAGGCCGAGCACGGCGATGACTCGCAGGCCATTCTGGTCTCCCCGGATGCGGGCTTTCTGGACCGGGTGGCGGCGAGCATCGAGCGGCTGCTGCCGTCGCAGCCGCGCCACGAGACGATCGCGGCGTCGCTGGCGAGCCGCGGCGCGCTGATCGCCGTGCGCGACCTCGACGAGGCGGTCGAGGTCGCCAATCGGATCGCGCCGGAGCACCTGGAGCTGGCGGTCGCCGACCCCGAGTCCCTGGCTCCGCGCATCCGGCACGCCGGCGCGATCTTCCTGGGGCGCCACACGCCCGAGGCGCTGGGCGACTATTGCGCCGGGCCCAATCACGTCTTGCCGACCGCGGCGACCGCGCGCTTCTCGTCGCCGCTGGGCGTGTACGACTTCCAGAAGCGCACCAGCTTGCTCGGTTGCTCGCCGCAAGGGGCGGCGCGCCTGGCACCGACCGCGGCGATACTGGCGCGCGGTGAGCAGCTGCCGGCCCATGCGGCCTCGGCCGAGGCCCGCCTGGGCGAACCGGACCCGAGCGCGGCGGCCGGAGGCGGCTCGTGAGCCGGGCATCCACGTGGGTCCGCCCCGACGTCCAGGCGCTATCCGCCTACGCCGTGCCGGAGGTGGGCGACGCGCTCAAGCTGGACGCGATGGAGAATCCGTACGCCTGGCCGGATGATTCGACACGCGCCGCGTGGCTCGAGACGCTGGCGAGCGTTTCCGCGAACCGCTACCCCGATCCGCGTGCGGGCGCGCTCGCTGCCCGGCTTCGCGCCCATACGGGCCTGCCGGATGGCCAGCAGCTGTTGCTCGGTAACGGCTCGGACGAGCTCATCCAGCTGATTACGCTGGCGCTCGCGCGCCCCGGCGCGGTGGTGCTCGCGCCCGAGCCGACCTTCGTCATGTACCGCATGATCGCGACGTTCTGTGGCGTCGAGTACGTCGGCGTGCCGCTGGGGCCGGATTTCGCCCTGGACGCCGCGGCGATGGAAGCGGCCATCGAGCGCCACGATCCGGCCGCGGTGTTTCTCGCCTGGCCCAACAATCCAACCGGCAATCTCTGGGCCCACGATGACGTCGAGCGGGTGATTGCGCGCGCGGGGGGCCTGGTGGTCATCGACGAAGCCTACCAGCCATTCGCGCAGCGCAGCTTCATCGAGCAACTGGGGGCTTGGGACAATGTGGTGGTACTGCGGACGCTCTCCAAGCTGGGGCTGGCGGGGCTGCGGTTGGGGTTCCTGGCGGGCCCGTCCGATTGGCTCGACGAGATCGATAAGCTACGCCTGCCGTACAACATCAACGTGCTGACCCAGGCCAGCGCCGCGTTCGCGCTGGATCGCTTCGATCGCCTGGAGGCGCAGGCCGCCACCATTCGCGGCGAACGCCAGCGCCTGGCGCATGCGCTCGCCGAGCTGCCGGGTGTGCGCGTGTTTCCGAGCGCCGCCAATTTCCTGCTGCTGCAGCTGTCGTCCGGCCGGGCGCGGGCGGTGTTCGAGGGGCTGCGCGCCGATGGGGTGCTGATCAAGTGCCTCGATGGCGCGCACCCGCGGCTCGCCGACTGTCTGCGCGTGACCGTCGGCACCCCCGAGCAAAACGCGCGTCTCGAGCAGTCGCTGGCGCATCAGCTCGAGGCCGTGCCCGCCCCCGGCGAATAGGCGCGACGTCACGACCCGCGCTGCGCTCGTTCTCCGGTGCGGGGCGGCCCATGTACACTCGCAACGCTGCCTTGGCGCATGCGGAGCGCGACCATGACCGAGACGAGAACGCTCGTCGACTACACCGACAATCTACTCGAAGTCGGCGCCATCAACGACTACTGCCCCAATGGCCTTCAGGTCGAGGGGCGCCCGACCATCGAGCGGGTCGTGACCGGGGTGACCGCCTGTCAGTCCCTGCTCGATGCCGCCGCGGAGCGCGGGGCGGATGCCGTGCTGGTCCATCACGGCTGGTTCTGGAAGAACGAGCCGGCGCCGCTGGTCGGTATGAAGCGCCGGCGCGTCCGTAGCGTGCTCGAAGCGGGCATGAACCTGCTTGCCTATCATCTGCCGCTCGACGTGCATCGTGCCTACGGCAACAACGCCGAGCTGGCGCGCCTGTTGGAACTGTCCGTATCGGGGCAGGAGAACGCAGCCGGGGTCCCCGGTCTACTGTGGTTCGGCCGTCTGAATGACCCCATGGGGGCGGACTCGTTCGCCCGCGTGATCGGCGAGCGGCTCGGGCGCGAGCCGCTGCATATTGCGGGCGGCGGCGAGATCGTTTCCACCGTGGCCTGGTGCACCGGGGGCGCGCAGGACTTCATCGACCAGGCCGCCGAGCTGGGCGTCGACGCCTTCATTACGGGCGAGGCCTCCGAGCGCACGACGCACGCGGCGCGCGAGCATGGCCTGCATTTCTATGGCGCCGGCCATCACGCGACCGAACGCTATGGCGTCCAGGCGCTCGGTACGCACTTGGCGGAACGCTTCGGTATCGAGCACACGTTCGTCGACGTCGATAACCCGGTTTAACGTCGAAAATGGGCTGTCCTGTCCCGACTAAGCCGAATCCCCGGTCGAGCTTCTCTGGGGCGCTGAGAGAGACCCGACGGGGTTTGGGTTAGCATCAACGCGCCGGGTCCGGCGCAGGTCCGGGTTCGGCTACCCGAATCAGTTACTTACCGTGCGTGATCCGTGGCGGGACAATTCAGTCCCGTGTTAGCGGGCTGTTTTTCAGCAGCCTGCTACGCGCCTCGGTGTGCCCGGCGCACCGCGTCCGCGGAGCGCATCCGTGCCCCTGCGCACGATCGCCCTGGCGTCGTTGCGAGGCTGCCACGCGCACCCCGAAGCCGACCCGCCGATCACGTTTGCGCCGTCCCGGCACGCTCCACAGCTAGCGTGGATATGATATGCTGTGCGCTTTGCACGCGTTGGCGGCCGCCCGTGCGTGTCGATGGCGGCGCCACATAACTACCGTATTTTTTTGGCGGAGAATCATTACATGGCTGCGGATGATGTCGATCGCACGCGGCGCCGCTTTCTGACGCAGGCGACCGTGGTGGTCGGCGGCGCGGGAATCGCGGCTACCGCCGTGCCGTTCGTCGCCTCGATGTCCACCAGCGCGCGTGCGCAGGCCGCGGGCGCGCCCATCGAGGTGGACATCAGCAAGCTCGAGCCTGGGCAACGGGTGACCTACGAATGGCGAGGTAAGCCCGTCTGGGTCGTGCGCCGGACCGATCGCATGCTGGCCTCGCTCGAGGAAGTCGAGCCGCGCCTCGCCGATCCGGATTCCTCGGGCTCCGTGCAGCCGTCCTACGCCGCGAACGTCTACCGGGCGCGCGAGGACAACCGCTCCATTCTGGTGATGGAGGCGGTATGCACGCACTTGGGCTGCTCGCCTTCCTATCGGCCCGAGGTCGCCCCATCCGATCTGGGCGAAGGTTGGCTCGGCGGTTTCTTCTGCCCGTGCCACGGCTCGCGCTATGACATCGCGGGCCGCGTCTACTCGGGCCAGCCGGCGCCGAAGAACATGCCGGTTCCGCCGTACATGTTTCTCAGTGAAAGCCGGTTGTTGATCGGCGAAGACCAAGAGCAACAGGGATAACGGGCGATGAGCAAGCTCCTGACCTGGATCGACGACCGCTTTCCGATGACTCGGATGTGGCGTGAGCACGCATCCGAATACTACGCGCCGAAGAACTTCAACTTCTGGTACTACTTCGGCTCGCTGGCGATGCTGGTGCTCGTGCTGCAGATCGTCACCGGCATCTTCCTGACCATGCAGTACCAGCCGTCGGCCGAAGAGGCCTTCGCCTCGGTCGAGTACATCATGCGCGACGTCGAGTGGGGCTGGCTGATCCGGTACATGCACTCGACCGGCGCGTCGATGTTCTTCGTCGTGATCTATCTGCACATGTTCCGGGCACTGCTCTACGGCTCCTATAAGAAGCCGCGCGAGCTGCTCTGGATCTTCGGCATGCTCATCTTCCTGGTGCTCATGGCCGAGGCCTTCATGGGCTATCTGCTGCCCTGGGGCAACATGTCCTTCTGGGGCGCGCAGGTGATCATCTCGCTGTTCTCGACCATCCCGTGGGTCGGGCCGGATCTGGCGCAGTGGATCCGCGGTGACTACGTCATCTCGGGCGCGACGCTGAACCGCTTCTTCGCGCTGCACGTCGTCGCCATGCCGTTCATCCTGGTTGGCCTGGTGGTCGCGCATATCCTCGCGCTGCACGAGGTGGGCTCGAACAACCCCGACGGGATCGACATCAAGAAGAACAAGGGGACCGACGGAAAGCCCAGAGACGGCATTCCGTTCCACCCGTACTACACCGTCAAGGACCTCGTCGGCGTGGTCGCGTTCTTCATCGTGTTCTTCCTGATCGTCTTCTACATGCCGACGATGGGCGGACTGTTCCTGGAGCCGCCGAACTTCACCCCGGCCGATCCGCTGGCGACGCCGGAGCACATCGCCCCGGTCTGGTACTTCACACCGTTCTATTCGATTCTGCGTGCCGTGCCGTCCATGGGCGGATCCGCGTTCCCGGGCGTGGTCGCCATGTTCCTGTCGATTGCGGTGCTGTTCTTCCTGCCGTGGATCGACCGGAGCGCGGTGCGGTCGACGCGCTATCGCTCGATCTGGCACAAGATCATTCTCGGCGTCTTCGTGGTGTCGTTCGTGATCCTGGGCTACCTGGGCACGCAGGCGCCGTCGCCGTTGTACTCGCTGTTGGCGCAGGTCTTCACGATCGCGTACTTCGGCTTCTTCGTGGCGTTGTATCTCGTGAGCCGCTTCGAGAAGACCAAGCCTGAGCCGGAAAGGGTGACCCACTGATGTTGAAGCGAATCGCACTCACGGCCATCGCCTTCTGGCCGCTGGCGGTATTCGGTGCTGGCGGTCACGGCGGCGGCGCCGCCTACTGGGAAGAGCCGAATATCAACCTGGGCAACGAGCGTTCGCTGCAGCGGGGCGCCCAGCTCTTCGTCAACAACTGCATGGGTTGCCACTCGGCGCAGTATCATCGGTGGATGCACGTATCCGACGATCTCGGTATCCCGGAAGACGTGTTGCAGGAGAACCTGATCTGGACCACGGGCGCCGATGGCGAGAAGAATCAACCCGGCGCGCTGATGAACATCGCCATGACCGATGCCTATGGCGAGCAGGCGTTCGGGATCGCACCGCCGGATCTCACGCTGAGCACGCGCGAGCACGGTGCGGCGTGGGTCTACAACTACCTGCGCAGCTTCTACCTCGACGAATCCTCCCCGACGGGAACCAACAACGCGGTGCTCGAGGGGGCGGCGATGCCGCACGTGCTGTGGGATCTGCAGGGCTGGCAGCGGCCGGTCTATGCCGAGGGCAGCGAAGGCGAGGGCCACGGCGAGATCGTCGGGTTCGAGACGGTGGTCGAGGGCTCGATGACGCCAGAGGAATTCGATCGCGCGGTCAATGACCTGGTCAACTTCATGGTGTACCTGGGCGAGCCCGCTCGCCTCGACCGCACCGCGATCGGCGGTTGGGTGCTCTTCTTCCTGCTGGCGCTATTGGGGCTGGCGATACTGCTGAAGAAGGAGTACTGGAAGGACATCCACCACTGACGGTGCAGCTTCGGTCCGCATATGGGGGCCGGCCTTGAGCCGGCCCCACGTGCAGGCTTCGCAGTCGATGCGGGCACGCGGCGAGGGCATCGGGCCCGGCGGCGCTGGCCGACCGGAACGGGACTGGCGATGACGGTGACCCACCGTAGCGTGATGACGCTTTTCTCCGCGCCCGAATCGGTCGCGAGTCATCGTGCGCGGATCGTGCTTGCGGAAAAGGACATTCAAACCGCGATCCAGTACGTCGATCCGGACGATCCGCCCGAAGACCTGCGTGACCTCAATCCGTACAACTCGGTGCCGACGCTGACGGATCGGGATCTCGTGCTGTACGACTCGCGCGTGATCATCGAATATCTCGATGAGCGCTTCCCGCATCCGCCCATGATGCCGGTCGATCCGGTATCGCGCGCCCACACGCGGCTCGCGCTCTACCGCATTGAAACCGACTGGTATCGCCTGGTGCCCGATCTCGAGGGCAATGATCGCAGCCGGCACGAGAAGGCGCGCAGCGAGTTGCGCGACAGCGTGGTGGCCGCCAACGATGTGTTTGCGGCGCGCCCGTTCTTTCTGAGCGATGAATTCACCATGGTGGATGCCTCGATCGCGCCGATCCTGTGGCGGCTGCCGCAGTGGCGGATCGCACTGCCGAAGGAGGCCGCAGCGGTGGAGGCGTACGCCGAGCGCCTGTTCGCACGGGACGGATTTCGCCGCAGTCTCAGCGACCGCGAATGGGCAATCCGCTAAACCGTTGGTCCCGTCGCACGGGGCATGCTGGTGCCTATGGCCGGCGGCCGCGTATCATGAATCCATCCTTACGCCGGGAGCTGCAGATGACCTCTAGTCGCCCCTATCTGCTGCGCGCGATCTATCAATGGATCGTCGACAACGAGTGCACGCCGTACCTGCTGGTGAATGCGGCCGCGCCGGGTGTTGCGGTGCCGGTGGAATACGTCGAGAACGACAAGATCATCCTCAATATCGGCCCCAGCGCCGCCTACCAGCTGGTGCTCGGGGACGACGAGATCGCATTCAACGCGCGCTTCGGCGGCCGGCCGATGGACGTACACGCTCCGATATCGGCCGTGCTCGCGGTCTACGCGCGCGAGAACGGCCAGGGGATGCTGTTCACCGACGAGGCGGATGCCGAGGGCGAGGCCGGCATGGAGCCGGGGGCCGCTGACGAGGAGGCAGGTTCCGATCCAGCCGCCGACTCCGACCGCGGCCGGCCGAATCTGAAGGTCATCAAGTAAGCGGGCGGACGCCGGCCGCGGGCGCACGGCGCGCTCCGGGGCGCGATGACGCCTGATATACCGGCCTCGCAGCGCTTCACCGCGAATGCCCAAGGACCCACGGGCCGCTAGCCGCCGCCGAATAGCTGCCGGTCGATCAGATCGCAGAGCGCGTGCAGCGCGACCAGGTGCGTCTCCTGGATGCGCGCCGTCGATGTGGAGGGCGCGCGGATCTCGACGTCGGACGGTCCGAGCGCCCCTGCCAACTCCCCCCCGTCGCGCCCGGTGAGGGCGACCACGCGCAGGCCGCGCGACTGCGCGGCGGCCGCTGCGGCCGCCACGTTGGGCGAGTGGCCGCTGGTGCTGATCGCCAGCAGGACATCCCCGCTCGCGCCCAGCGCGCTGATCTGGCGCGCGAAGACTTGCTCGTAGCTGCTGTCGTTGGCGATCGATGTCAACGTCGGCGTGTCGGCTGTCAGCGCGACCGCGGGCAGCGCCGGGCGGTCGAACTCGAAGCGATTCACTAGCTCCGAGGCGATGTGCATGGCGTCGCCGGCGGATCCACCATTGCCGCAGGCGAGGATCTTGCCCCCGTCCAGCAGTGACCGGGTCATGGCCTCGGCCGCTGTGGCCACGGTCTCGCGGAGGTGCTCGGCGGCGGCCTGCTGCGCCGCGGCGCTGGCCTCAAAATGCGCTCGTACGATGCTGCTCGGGTCCATGCTCATACCGTTGGGGATGGTTATCCGGCGTCGAAGGCCGCTTGGATCCAGTCGATGCGCTGGTCCGGGCCGACTGCTGCGACATCGAAGCGGGCGGGGCGATGCGTGAGCCCGTTGCGGGTCAGATAATCCTGTGCCGCCCGGACCAAGCGGCGTTGCTTGGTCGCGTCGACGCTTGCGGCGGCGCCCCCGAAGTCGCTGCGTGCGCGAAACCGGACTTCGACGAATACGACGGCCGTGCCATCGTCCATGACTAGGTCGATTTCGCCCCAGCGGCAACGGTGGTTACGCGCCCGCAGGCGCAAGCCCTGGGCCACGAGATGTTCTTGCACGAGCCGCTCGACTGCCCTGCCGCGCGCGGCCCGTCGGCTCACGGCTCGTCCGCCAGCGCCTCGGTGTCCAGCGCTTGCTCGGCGCCAGGGCGCGAAACCGGCAGGGGCGCGCCCTGCTGGATCTGGGCCCACTGTAGCTGCCGGCGAACGCGCCCCCGCTCATCGAGCCGCAGCAGCCCGGTACGGCCAGTCATGGTGTTGGATGAGTCGCTGCCCAGGCGCTCCAGGTGCGGCAGGATCGACAAGGCGTCGATACCCAGCGCGTAGAGCCGGGGATACTCACCGTGGCCGCCCGGCCAGTGCTCGGCCACTCGGTGGAACAGCTCGTCGGGTTCGCTGAGGTTCTCCAGCAGCCAGGGCGCGTCGGTGAAGAACAGGCCGTTCATGTCCCAATCCGCATCCGGATCGGGGCTGCCCGTGAAGACATGCGAGGTCGCGTAGATCGGCAGGTCGCCGGCGCGATGGAATTCGAACTGGGGCTTGATCAGCCGCGCCTGGCGCGGCATCGCGGCCATGAAAATGATCTCGGCATCCTGCCGTCGCCGCGGCTCGAAGCGCGTGCCTTGTCCAATCGTGGAGCGAACCCGGCGCGCGCGCGCATGGCTTGCGTCGAGGTCGAATAGCTGTTGGATGGCCTGGCCATAATCGGTCTGGTCGGACTCGTAGCGCCCCTCTTCGAGCACCGCGCCGCCGAGCTCGTCGAACCGCTGCGCGAACGCGCGGGCCATACGGTCGCCCCAGTCCCCGCTCGGGACCAGCACGAGGGCGTTGAAATGGCCGTTCTGGATGGCTGCCTCGGCCGCCTGACGCGCCTCGTCCTCGGGCAGCAGACCGAACTGATAAAGCGCCTCCGGCGGGCTCGTCTCCTGCTCGGGCAGGTAATTGAGGCTGAGCACGGGCACGCCGCGCGAGGCGCGCGACGCGACTTCGGCCACCGCGTCCTTGGCCAGTGGTCCGATCACGAACTCGGCTCCGTCGCTGATGGCGCGATCGTACGCGCGTGCCGCGGCCTGCGGGTCGCCGCCCGTATCGTAGACCTCGATCTCGGGCTGTTGGACGTCCGCGGGCTGGCCGTAATACGCGGTGAACAGGCCGTCCCGGATCGCCGTGCCGGCGCTGCTCAGCGGGCCGGACAGCGGCAGCAGCAGCGCGATCTGCTCCGGATAGGTGGACTCGGCGGCGACGCGCTCACGCAGCGTCTCGGCGAAGCCGCGGGCCGCCGGGTGATCGGGGAAGCGCCCACGCCAGTCCTCGATCGCCGCACCGATGCGTTGGCGCCCGAGCCGCGCACCGCGCGCGGATTGGCCCAGTTCGGCCCAGCCGCGCAGCACGGGCGCTTGTTCCACCTGGGCCAGCAGATCGAGACGCGATACCGGCATTGACTCGAGGATCGCCCAGATCTCGCGGTGGTTGCGCGTGACGGCGTCCTGCTCGAGCAATAGGGGTTCGCGCTCGATCCGGGCGATCAGTGCGACCCCGGTCTGCCCCGTGAGGCGGTAGGCATCGGCCCGGGTCGCGAGGATGCGCGCGCGCAATGCGTCTTCCATGCCCGGGCGGGTGGTCGGCAATAGCCGTAGCGCGCGGATCCCCTGGCGCTGGGCCACGGCGGCCTGTGCATCCACCACTTGCTTGCGGGTGCGCAGCTGCGGCGGCACCGGCTCACTGGCGAGCTGAGCGTGCCACTCCAGCGCCAGCTCGGGGTATTCGTGCTCGAACAGCAGCTCGACCGCGCGCAAGCGCCAGCGCTGGCTCTCGGCCGGTTGGGCCGATTCGGCCAGATCCCGGTAGATCCGCACGGCGGCGAGAGGCCGACCCTCTTCTGCGTACGATTCGGCGCGATCGGCGCGTTCCTCGGCTTCGCTGCGTTGGTCGGACGGTGGCGGTGTGGGGCCGGCACAACCGGCAAGCAATGCCACCAGCATCAGCGCGCCGCAACGTCGCGCCACCGTAAGGGCGCGAGACTGCCGTAGTGACGCCGAGCCGATCACGACGTGCCGCTAGCAGTGGGGCGCCGCCGGCTGCAGGTCGCGGCGCTGTCTGGGAGTTGGCTCATGGTCGTTATCCGCGGATCTGCACCCGCTCGCAGAGGCCCGGCTTGCTGCCCACGGTCGCCTCGGTGATCATGCAGTCGCCTGCGGGACCGACGGGAGGGCCAGTGGAAAGGGACGCAGTATCAGGAGCGGGTACGGACCTGTCAATCGAGCCCAGCACACTCTACGTGGTCGCGACCCCGATCGGGCACCGCGGCGACATCAGCGCCCGCGCGACCGGCGTGCTCGCGGCCGTCGATGCCGTCGCGGCCGAGGATACGCGCCATACGCGGCGGCTCCTGAGCATGCTCGGCCTGGAGGCCGCGCTGACCTCGCTGCACGAGCACAACGAGCGTGAGCGCGTGCCCGTGCTCGTCGAGCGTCTACGCCGGGGCGAGGCGATCGCCCTGGTCAGCGACGCCGGCACGCCCGGCATCAGTGACCCGGGCTATCCCCTGGTCGTGGCCGCCCATGCGGCCGGCATGCGCGTGGTCCCGATCCCCGGTCCTTGTGCGCTCGTGGCCGCGTTGGCGGCCTCGGGCCAGCCAACCGACCGTTTCGTCTTCGAGGGCTTTCTGCCGGCCCGAGCGCGCGCGCGTCAGCAGCGGCTGCAGGCGCTGGCGACGGAGCCGCGGACGCTGGTGTTCTATGAGTCGGGCCGCCGTATCGGCGCTGCGCTGAGCGACCTGGCGGGCGCCTTCGGCGGCGCGCGCCCGGCGACGCTCGCGCGCGAGCTGACCAAGGTGCATGAGACGATCCGCTGCGCCACCCTCGACGCGCTCGCGCAGTGGGTCGCCAGCGATGCCGACCAGAGTCGCGGCGAGATCGTGCTCGTCGTGTCCGGCGCGCCGGAGTCGGCCACCGCCGCGAGCGACGCCCGGCTGCGCGAAGTGCTCGACGCCTTGCTGCCCGAGCTTTCGCCCTCCCGCGCGGCGGCGGTCGCGGCCCGCCTCACCGGAGCCAATCGCCGCGCAGCCTACCGTGCTGCCCTCGATCGCGCGGGCAGCGCGGATTCTGGAACCACGGATGAACACAGATGAACACGGATTCTGGCCCTTTGATCCGTGATTCATCCGTGGTTCTCGTGACCCACGGTGTCCCATTTCGACGCCCCACGATTCCCCACTGGTGGTCTTACGCTGGGGTGCTGGCCTTGGTAGAATCCTCGCCGGAGCCGGCGAGACAGCCGCTCCCGTCCGCGTGGCGGGGGAGGAAAGTCCGGGCTCCATAGGGCAGGGTGCCAGGTAATCCCTGGGCGGCGTGAGCCGACGGAAAGTGCAGCAGAGAGTAGACCGCCCAAGCCATCCGCCGTTGCGGCGGATGGCCGGTAAGGGTGAAAGGGTGCGGTAAGAGCGCACCGCGTCGGTGGCAACACGCGACGGCACGGCAAACCCCACCCGGAGCAAGGCCAAATAGGGGGACGAGCACGTGGCCCGCGTGGTTCCCGGGTAGGCCGCTGGAGGCGGACGGCGACGTCCGCCCAAGATGAATGGCTGTCCACGACAGAACCCGGCTTACGGCCGGCTCCAAACGATCGACGCGAGCGGCGGCATCTCCCGGGTGCCGCCGCTTTTCTTTATGTAGATGGTGAACTTCCGATCGCAAGTGGATGATCTTCCGGGCGTTCCATGCCCGTCCACAAGACGTTCACCTAAGTCCCTGTAACGCCGGAAATTTCCCTGCTCGGCGCCGCTTGACACGGCAAGAGAGCGCTACCTATAGTGTCGCTAGGTGGGGAATTGTGGGTAATTGTGGTTACCCGTACCAGGAGCCTCCGTGTTCCGAGGCGTTACCAATCTCAGTCTCGATAGCAAGGGCCGCATGGCGGTCCCGGCGCGCTATCGGGATCGGCTGCAGTCGGAATCGGACGGGTGTGTCGTGGTCACGGTCGACCGGGACGGCTGCCTGCTGATCTACCCGATGCGCGAGTGGGAGGCGATCGAGCGCGAGTTGGTGCAATTGCCCTCATTGAACAAGCAGGCGCGGCGCCTGCAGCGGCTATTGATCGGGCATGCGACCGAGTGCGAGTTCGACGGCCAGGGGCGCATTCTGGTGCCCGGGCCCTTGCGCGAGTTCGCCGGCATCGATCACCGCGTGGTGCTGATCGGTCAGGGCCGCAAGTTCGAGCTTTGGGACGAGGCCACGTGGAACGAGCGCCGCGCGGCATGGCTCGCGGAGGGTGACGAGGAGGACGGGCTCGAATTGCCCGCCGCCCTCGAGTCGCTCTCCATTTGACCATGAACAGCGCGCGCTCTCACCGGCCGGTCCTCCTCGACGAGGCCCTGGCCGCGCTGGCCGTGGCCGCCGATGGCACCTACTTGGATTCGACCTACGGTCGCGGCGGTCATGCGGCGGCTATCGCGCGGCGGCTGGGCGCCGAGGGCCGGCTGGTTTGCCTCGATCGGGACCCCGAGGCCGTCGCGGCCGCACAGGAACACTTCAAAGACGACGGTCGCGTTCGGATCGAACACGGGGACTTCGCCATGCTCGCCGACATTGCCGCACGTGAAACCCCAGCGGGCTTCGACGGCATCCTGCTCGATCTCGGCGTGTCGTCTCCGCAGCTCGACGATCCGGCGCGCGGATTCAGCTTCGCCCACGGCGGCCCGCTCGACATGCGCATGGACACGTCGCGCGGGATGTCGGCCGCCGAATGGCTCGCCGGCGTCGAGACGAGCGAGCTGGCCGATGTGATCTATCACCTGGGCGAGGAGCGCTTCGCCCGGCGCATCGCGCGCGCCATCACCGCGGCGCGGGCCGAGGCGCCCATCGAGACCACCGCCCGGCTCGCCGAGATCGTGGCGGCGGCCGTACCCCGGCGCGAGCGCGATCACCATCCGGCGACCCGGACCTTTCAGGCCATCCGCATCCATATCAATGCCGAGCTGGAGGCGCTCGATACCGCGCTCGCGGCCCTGCCGCAGGCGCTTGCGCCCGGCGGCCGCGCGGCCGTGATCAGCTTCCACTCGCTCGAGGACCGGCGCGTGAAGCGCTTCTTCCGTGCCGCGGCGGACGCCGACCCGGCGGTCGAGCGCGATGCACGCGGGCGGGTGCTGCCGCCGGGCGCGGCCGCCGCGCCCACGCTGCGCACGGTCGGCCGCCCGGTAACGCCAGCCGACGAGGAGATCGCGGCCAACTCCCGGGCGCGCAGCGCGCGCCTGCGCGTCGCGGAGCGCTTGCCGTGAACGCCCCTCTGGTCATTGTCGTGCTCGCGCTGGCGCTCACCACTAGTGCGCTCGCGGTCGTTCAGAGCCAACACCGTGCGCGCGAGCTGTTCGTCGAGCTGCAGCAGGCCGAGAGCGAGGGCGCCGCCCTGGAAACCGAATGGGGGCGGTTGGAGCTGGAGCAGAGCACCTGGGCCACGCAGGGCCGTATCGAGCGCCTCGCGCGCGAGGAGCTGGGCATGCGGCTGCCCGAGTTCGATCAAGCGCGCATGGTGGTGCTGCCATGAATCGGCCTGGCGGCCCCTTGATGATTCCGCCCGGACGCCGCCGTCTGCTGGCGGGCCTGTGCGGCTTGGCTGCCGTTGCTCTGGCGGCGCGCGCGGTCGACCTGCAGGTGGTCCGCAGCGATTTCCTGCAAAACCAGGGCACGGTGCGGCACGTGCGCACCGTGCCGGTCGCGGCGCATCGGGGGATGATGCTCGACCGCCACGGCGAGCCGCTGGCGATCAGCACGCCGTTGGCGTCGATCTGGGCCGACCCCGGCCCGCTCGGCAGCGCGCCGGAGCGCTGGGGCGAGCTGGCGGCGGCCTTGGATATCTCGGTCGATCGAATCGCCGCACGCGTCCGCGGCGCCGGGGAGCGCCAGTTCGTCTGGCTGCGACGGCGGGTCACGCCGGCGCGCGCCGAGGAGGTGCTCGCGCTGGACGTGCCCGGCGTCGGTGAGCGCCGCGAGTACCGCCGCTATTACCCGACCGGCGAGGTCTCGAGCCAGGTCGTCGGCTTTACCGGCGTCGACGATCACGGTCAGGAAGGCCTGGAGCTCGCCTACGAGGACTGGCTCAGCGGCCGGCCCGGGCGTAAACGGGTGGTGCAGGACCGGCTCGGGCGCGTGGTCGAGGACCTCGAGTTGATCCGCCCTGCCGAGAATGGGCGCGATTTACGTGTCACGCTGGATCGTCAGTTGCAGTATCTGGCCTATCGCGAGCTCAAGTCGGCCGTGGTGCGGCATAACGCACGCGGCGGCTCGTTGGTGATGCTCGACGTCCATACCGGCGAGATCCTGGCGATGGTCAACCAACCGGCATTCAATCCGAACGACTCCGACGACCGCGAAGGCGAGCGCATGCGCAACCGCGCGGTGACCGATGTGTTCGAGCCTGGCTCGACCATGAAGGCGCTCACCGTCGCGGCCGCGCTCGAGCAGGGCACGGTCGAGCCCACGACGCCCGTGTCCACCGCGCCGGGGCGGGTGCGAATCGGCGGTCACACCATCACCGATTACAAGGATCTCGGACAGCTCGACGTGGCGGGCGTCGTCAGCAAGTCCAGCAACGTCGGCGTCAGCCGCATCGCGCTATCGCTGGAGCCGCGCGGCATGTGGGAAACATTCGCCGATTTCGGCCTCGGCGTTTCCACGGGCAGCGGTTTCCCCGGTGAGCGTGGCGGCCGGCTGCAGCCATCGGGCGAATGGGGGCAGCTCGAGCAGGCCACCATGGCGTTCGGCTACGGGCTCTCGGTCACGGCCTTGCAGCTGGCGCGCGCCTACGCGGCGATCGCGGCCGAGGGCGTCATGCCGCCGGCGCGCTTCGCGGCGGCGGATGTGGACGCCGGCGAGGGGCAGCGCGTACTCAGTCGCGAGACGGCCGCCCAGGTGCGAAAGATGCTGGAACAGGCCGTATCGCCGCGCGGTACGGGACGGCGCGCCGACGTGGCGGGCTATCGCGTGGCCGGCAAGACGGGGACTGCCCACAAGCTCGACCAGGGTGGCTACGCCCGCGACCGCTATCGCGCGGTATTCGCCGGTTTCGCACCCGCCGATGCGCCGCGGATCGCGACCGTGGTCATGGTCGACGAACCCGAGGGCGAGGCCTATTACGGCGGCGAGATCGCGGCACCGGTGTTCTCCCGCGTCATGGCGGGGGCGATGCGCTTGCTCGATATCCGCCCGGAGAGTAGCCAGGTCGTCGCGGACCGCGGAGGTGCCTCGTGATGGCGGCCGAAGCCCCGCGCGGAATGCCATTGGCGACGCTGCTCGGCGCAAGCGCTGCGGCCGGCGCCGGCGAGCGCGCCGTCACGGGCCTGGCGCTGGACAGCCGCGCGACCGGCCCCGGTGGCGTCTTCGTGGCACTGGCCGGACAGAGCGCACACGGCCTCGACTACCTCGACGAGGCGCTGCATCGCGGTGCGACCGCCGTGCTCTACGAGCCGGGCGATGCCCGCTGGAGCGCGGACGATGCGGCGCGCTGCGAGGCCGCCGGCGCTCGGGCGTTGCCGATCCCCGATCTGGCGCGCGAGCTCGGCCGGATCGCCGGCCGGCTCTACGGTGAGCCGACGCAGGCCTTCGAGCAAGTGATCGCGGTCACCGGCACCGACGGCAAGACCTCGGTCAGCCATTTCGTCGCCGCCATGCTCGACGACGCCGACGCGCCGGCCGCCGTGCTCGGCACGCTGGGCTGCGGGCGCGTCGGGCAGACCCGAACAGCGGGCCTGACCACGCCCGACGCCCCCGGGCTGCAGGCGAGCCTTGCCCAGCTGGCGGGCGACGGGGTGCGGCGCGTTGCCCTGGAGGCCTCCTCGCACGGCCTGGCTCAGTACCGTCTCGACGGCACCCGCATCGATGTGGCCGTGCTGACGCAGCTCGGGCGCGACCACCTCGACTATCACGGCGACGAAGCAGCCTACGCGGCCGCCAAGGCGCGACTGTTCCACTGGCCCGGCCTCGAGGCCGCGGTGCTCAACGCGGGCGAGGCCTTCGGCCGCCGGCTACAGACCGAACTGCCGCAATCCCTGCCTCGGATCACCTACGGCGCCGAGGACGCGGATCTGCGTTTGCGTGCGCTGCGCTGCGAGGCCACCGGGCTGTCATTCGAGCTGGTGGCGGCGGGTTGCGCTCATCCGGTGCGGGTGCCGCTGCTCGGCCCCTTCAACGCCGACAATCTGCTCGCTGCCGCCGGTGCGCTGCGGGCGCTCGGCTACACGCCCGCCGACGTCGCCGCCCGTATGGGCCGGGTGCGGCCCGTGCCGGGGCGCATGGAACTGTTCCGCGCGCCGCAGCGCGCCGGCGTGGTGGTCGACTACGCCCATAACGCCGGCGCGCTCGCCGCGGCGCTGGCGGCGCTGCGCCCACATGCCGACGGCGAGCTCTGGTGCATCTTCGGCGCCGGCGGCGACCGCGACGCGGGCAAGCGGCCGTTGATGGGCGCGGCGGCGGCCGCGGGCGCCGACCGCGTGATCGTCACCGACGACAATCCGCGCAGCGAGGACCCGGAGGCGATCGTGCGCGCGATCGTCGCCGGCATGCCGGGCACGGCGGCCGTGCAGATCGAGCACGACCGTGGCCGCGCCCTGCGCCAGGCCCTGGATCAGGCCGCGGCCGACGACCTCATCCTGCTCGCGGGCAAGGGCCACGAGACGGCGCAACTGCGCGGCGAGGCGATCCTGCATTACAGCGATCGGGAATCCGCGTGCGCGGCCCTCGGGATCGCCGGAGGTGCGGCGTGATCCGGCTCGATCTGGCCACGGCGGCCGCTTGGCTGGGCGGGCGTGTCGTCGACGCGCCCGCTGACGGGCTGTTTTGTGGCGTGAGCACGGACACTCGGGCCCTGCAGCCGGATAATCTGTTCGTTGCGCTGCGCGGCGAGCGCTTCGACGGTCATGCGTTCTGTCGTCAGGCGGTCGAATCCGGGGCCCGCGCCACCGTGGTGGACGATCCGGCGGCGACGAGCGGTCCGCGCATCGTGGTGGACGACACCCGCGAGGCCCTGGCGGCGCTCGGTGCCGGCTGGCGCCAGCGCTTCGATGTCCCGGTGATCGCCGTCACCGGGAGCAACGGCAAGACCACCGTCAAGGAATGCATCGCTGCGATCCTGCGCCAGCGGGCACCCGCGCTCGCCACCCGCGGCAATCTCAACAACGACATCGGCGTGCCGCTGATGCTGTGCGAGCTCGATGCGGCGCATGCCGCCGCCGTATTCGAACTCGGCGCCAATCATCCGGGTGAGATCGACACGCTTGCGCACATGGTTCGCCCCGACGTGGGCCTGGTCACCAATGCCGCCGCGGCGCACCTGGCAGGATTCGGCAGCATCGAGGGCGTGGCGCGTGCCAAGGGCGAGCTATTCGCGGCGCTGCCGCCGGCGGGCATCGCCGTGATCGCCGCGGACGAGCCCTGGGCGCCGCTGTGGCGCGAGCTCGCCGGCGCCCGTCGCCAGGTCGGCTTCGCCACCGATGGGCCCGCCGACGTGCGCGTCGTCGAGGGCGCGCCGGGGCCCGAGCTCGTCATCGGGGATGATCGGCGTCCACTCGCCGGCTTTCCGCTGCCGGGCGCGCAC
The DNA here is from genome assembly GCA_964625925.1 of uncultured Ectothiorhodospiraceae bacterium. Taxonomy (GTDB): domain Bacteria; phylum Pseudomonadota; class Gammaproteobacteria; order XJ16; family Halofilaceae; genus Halofilum. The sequence continues at coordinate 35,719 of CAZVBX010000001.1, forward strand.
AACCGGCGCAATGCCGCGGCCGCGGCCGCGGCCGCCCACGCCGCCGGCTTCGACATCGACACCATCGCTGCGGGCCTGGCGGCGGTCGAGCCCGTCCCGGGGCGGCTCGTGACGCGCGCCGGCCCGGCGGGGTCGACCCTGTTCGACGACAGCTACAACGCCAATCCCGGATCCTTCGACGCGGCCCTGACCGTGCTCGCCGAGCATGAGGGCACGCGTTGGGCCGTGGTGGGCGAGATGGGGGAGCTCGGCACCGATGCCGAGGCGCGCCACCGCGAACTCGGCGCATCCGCGAAGGCCGCCGGCGTGACGCGGCTGTGGGCCTTCGGCCCGAGCGCGGCGGCGACCTGCGCCGGCTTCGGCCCGGGAGCCGAGGCCGCCACGGATCTGCGGGCGCTGACCGAGCAGCTGGCGCAGGAGCTGGGCGGCGGAACGGCGCTGCTGGTGAAGGGCTCGCGCAGCAATCGCCTCGAGCGGCTGGTCGAGCGCCTCGCGGGCGCACCGGGGATGGAGGACTAGCGCCATGCTACTGGCACTGACCGACTGGCTGGCGCAGTTCCACTCCGGCTTCGACGTGTTCCGGTACCTGACGCTGCGCGCCATCCTGGGCGTGCTGACCGCGCTGATCCTGGCGCTGCTGGTCGGCCCCGCGGTGATCCGCCGGCTGACGCGGGCCAAGGTGGGCCAGCATGTGCGCGACGATGGCCCGCAAAGCCATCTGACCAAGACCGGGACGCCGACCATGGGCGGCGTGATGATCCTGCTGGCGGTCGCCGCGAGCACGCTGCTGTGGTGCGATCTGGGCAACCGCCAGGTCTGGGTGGTGCTGGTTACGACCCTGCTGTTCGGGCTCGTCGGCGCCGTCGATGATTGGCACAAGCTGGCCTACGGCAACGCGCGCGGCCTGTCCGCCGCGGCCAAGTATGGCGCGCAGTCGGCCATCGCGCTGGCGGCCGCGACCTTGCTCTATGTCACCGCCGAATATCCGGCCGAGCACGAGCTGATCGTGCCCTTCGTCAAGACCGTGGCGCTTCCGCTGGGCCTCTGGTTCATCCCGTTCGTCTACCTGGTCATCGTGGGCGCGAGCAATGCGGTCAATCTCACCGACGGCCTCGATGGGCTCGCGATCATGCCGACGGTCATGGTGGCCGGGGCGCTGGGCGTGTTCGTCTACGTCACGGGCCACGCCCAGTTCTCCAGCTACCTGCAAATCCCCTTCATCCCTGGGGCCGGGGAAGTGGTGGTGTTCGCGGCGGCGGTGGTCGGTGCCGGACTCGGCTTCCTGTGGTTCAACACCTATCCGGCCCAGGTCTTCATGGGCGATGTGGGCTCGCTGGCGCTGGGCGCGGCGCTGGGCTTGGTCGCGGTCATCGCCCGGCACGAGCTGGTGCTGTTCATCATGGGCGGCGTGTTCGTGGCCGAAACACTGTCCGTCATGGTCCAGGTCGCCAGCTACAAGCTGACCGGCCATCGCGTGTTCCGCATGGCCCCGTTGCATCATCACTACGAGCTCAAAGGCTGGCCCGAGCCGCGGGTGATCGTCCGCTTCTGGATCGTGACGGTCATCCTGGTGCTGATCGGACTGGCGACGTTGAAGATCCGATGAGCCGAGCGAGCGCACACAAGCGGCTGGCACCGACTCTGGTCCTCGGGTTGGGCGAGACCGGGCTGTCGTGCGCGCGTTGCCTCGACCGCTTCGGCGAACCCTTCGAGATGGCCGACAGCCGGCGCGAGCCGCCCGGCTTGGCGGGCTTTCGCGCGCGCTGGCCGGAGGTCCCGGTGACGCTGGGGCCGCTCGACCCGCAGCGCCTCAAGGCCGCGCGGCGCATCGTGGTGAGTCCCGGCATCTCGTCCAAGGAGCCGGCGCTCGCGGCGGCCGCGCAGGCGGGGGTCGAGTGCATCGGCGACATCGAGCTGTTCGCGCTTCTGGCCGATGCGCCCGTCATCGCCGTGACCGGATCCAACGGCAAGAGCACGGTGACCACCATGGTCGGGGCGCTGCTCGCGGCAGCCGGCTCGCACGTGCGCACCGGCGGCAATTTGGGACCGCCCGCTCTCGATCTGCTGAGCGACGACGAGCCGCCGGTCGACGCCTACGTGCTCGAGCTGTCGAGCTTCCAGCTCGAGACCACCTACAGCCTGCGCCCGGCCGCGGCCGCCGTGCTCAACGTCAGTGCCGATCACATGGACCGCTACGCCAGCTTGGCCGAATACGCCGCGGCCAAGGGGCGCATCTACAACGGTGCGGGCGCGGCGGTGGTCAATCGCGACGATGCCGGCGCGGCACGCCTCGCCCTGCGGGCGACGCGCACCATCGGGTTTACCGCCGCCCCGCCGATCGCGGGCGACTTCGGCATCGTGACGCACGCAGGCGAGGCCTGGCTGGCCCACGGCGAGCAGCCGCTGTTGCCCGCCGCGGCGCTGCCGCTGGCCGGCGGCCACAACCGGCTCAATGCCCTCGCGGCGCTGGCGCTCGTGCGTGCCGTGGGGGTCGATGTCGCCCGAGCGGCCCCGGCGCTGGCGGAGTTCACCGGCCTGCCGCACCGCACCCGTCTGATTGCCGAGGCCGGCGGCGTGCGCTGGTACGACGACTCCAAGGGCACCAATCCGGGCGCCACCGCAGCGGCCCTCGACGGCATGGACGCGCCGGTGGTGCTCATCGCGGGCGGCGACGGCAAGGGCGCCGATTTCTCGCCGCTGCGCGCGCCGGTCGAGCGCCGCGCGCGGGCCGTGATCGTGTTCGGCCGCGATGGCGAACGGCTCGCGGCCGCGCTCGGCGACGCCGTTGCGATCGAGCACGCCGCCGATCTCGAAGGCGCGGTCGCCCGCGCGGGCGAATGCGCCCAGTCTGGCGACGCGGTCTTGCTGTCGCCGGCCTGCGCCAGTTTCGACATGTTCGCCGACTACCGGGCGCGCGGCGAGGCGTTCGCCGCCGCCGTCGAGCGGAGGTGCGCATGAGCGGCGCGAGCGCGCTGCAGCAGCCGGGCCTGAGCGCGCCGCGCTGGCTGGTGCGCCCGCGCGACCTGGATCCGGTCGTGGCGCTTTGCGCCGTGATCCTGCTGGCGCTGGGCGCGGTCATGGTGGCCTCGGCGTCGATTACCGTGGCCGCGCGCGAGCTCGGCGAACCCTGGCATTACCTGCTGCGGCAGTTGGCATTCGTGGGGCTGGGGATGGGCCTGGCCGCGATCATCGTCCAGATCCCGCTGGCGCGCTGGCAGCAGCTCGCGCTGCCCCTGGCGCTGGCCGCGCTGGCACTGCTCGCGCTGGTGCTGGTGCCCGGCTTCGGGCGCACGGTCAATGGCAGCACGCGCTGGCTCGAGCTGGGCGTCATCGGGTTCCAGGTGTCCGAGGCGGCCAAGCTGGCCGTGTTGCTGTACCTGGCCGATTACGCCGTGCGCCGGCGCGATCAGCTGACGGCCACCTGGGGCGGGTTCTTGCGGCCGCTGCTACCGGTCGGCCTGGGCGCGGCGTTGCTACTGATGGAGCCCGATTTCGGCGCCGCCGTGGTGCTCGTCGTGAGCGCGATGACGGTGCTGTTTCTCGGCGGTGTGCCCTGGAGCCGCTTCATCCTGCTGGCCCTGGCGGCCGCGGGCGGCGTGATCGCGCTGGCGCTGTCGTCGCCGTACCGGATGGAACGGATCACGGCCTTCCTCGATCCCTGGGCCGATCCGTTCGATAGCGGCTTCCAACTGACGCAGTCGCTAATCGCGGTCGGCAGCGGTGGCTGGGCCGGCGTGGGCCTGGGCGGCAGCGTGCAGAAGCTGTTCTATCTGCCCGAAGGCCACACCGATTTCCTGTTCGCCATCTTCGCGGAGGAAGCGGGCCTGATCGGCGTGTTGGCGGTCATTGTGCTGTATGTGGTGCTGGTCGGCCGCGCCTTCGGCGTCGCCGGTCGCGCCGATCGCGCCGGCCTGGGTTTCGGCGCGCTCCTCGCCGCCGGCATCGGCGGCTGGATTGCCCTGCAGGCGTTCATCAACGCGGGCGTGAACATGGGCCTGCTGCCGACCAAGGGGCTGACGTTGCCGCTGATGAGCTACGGCGGCTCGAGCACCCTGGTCATGTGCGGCGCCATCGGCCTGCTGCTGCGGGTCGAGTGCGAGACGGCGAAGGCGACGCGCCAAGCCCGGCGCCGCAAGGGGGCCGCATGAGTGGCGCGCCGGTCATGATCGCCGCGGGGGGAACCGGGGGGCACGTGTTCCCGGCACTGGCAGTGGCCGAGGCCTTGCGCGCCGGCGGTATCCCGGTGGTCTGGATGGGCACGCGCGCGGGGCTCGAGGCGCGCGTGGTGCCGGCCGCGGGCATCGAGATCGAGTGGTTGAGCGTGGCCGGCCTGCGCGGCAAGGGTTGGATGACACGCGCGAAGGCGCCGTTGACGCTCGCGCGTGCCTGCGCACAGGCGCTGGCGGTCCTGCGCCGCCGCCGCCCGCGGGCATTGCTGGGCATGGGCGGCTTTGCCTCCGGCCCGGGCGGTTTGATGGCGCGCATCAGTGGCTGCCCGCTGGTGCTGCACGAGCAGAACGCGGTCGCCGGCATGACCAACCGCAGGCTGGCGCCTTTTGCCCGCCGGGTGCTCGAGGCCATGCCCGGCAGCTTCCCGGCCGGCATCGGCGCCGAGCATGTGGGCAACCCGGTGCGGGCGGATATTGCCGCGCTGCCGCCGCCCGACGAGCGCTTCGCCGGACGCGAGGGCGCGCCGCGGGTGCTGGTATTGGGTGGCAGTCAGGGCGCCCGCGGGCTCAACGAGCGCCTGCCGCAGGCGCTCGCCGCGCTGCCCGCCGAGCGCCGGCCGCAGGTGCGCCACCAATGCGGCGAGCGCCATCTGGAGCCGGCGCGCGCGGCCTACGCCGACGCCGGTGTCGACGCGGAGGTCACGGCCTTCATCGAGGACATGGCCGCGGCTTATGGCTGGGCCGACCTGGTGATCGGACGCGCCGGCGCGATGAGCGTCGCCGAGCTGGCTGCGGCCGGCGTCGGCGCCCTGCTGGTGCCGTTCCCGCATGCGGTGGACGATCACCAAACGGTCAATGCGCGCTGGCTGGAGAACGCGGGCGCTGCCGTGATCGTGCAAGAGGCCGAGCTCGATGCCGAACGGCTGGCCGGCGAATTGGAACAACGACTGGGCGATCGGGCGGCGCTACTCGAGCACGCCCGCCAAGCCCGCGCATTGGCACGCCCCGACGCCGCCGAGGCCGTCGCGGGCGTCATTCGGGAGGTGGCGCGATGAGGTCGCGACAAGCCACGCAACATAGTGCCTGGACCACGCCGCCGGCCGGCATGCGCCGCATCCGCCGAATCCACTTCGTGGGCATTGGCGGTGCTGGCATGGGCGGAATCGCCGAGGTGCTGCTGAATCTCGGCTACGCGATCAGCGGTTCGGACCGCCAGGACAACGCGCTCACCGCGCGCCTGGCCGAGCTCGGCGCGACGGTCTGGCAGGGGCATGCGCCCGAGCAGGTGCACGCGGCCGACGTGGTCGTGGTCTCGGGCGCCATCGGCGCCGACAACCCCGAGCTGGAGGCCGCACGGGCGCGGCGTATTCCGGTGGTGCCGCGCGCGGAGATGCTGGCCGAGCTGATGCGCTTCCGTCAGGGCATCGCCGTCGCCGGTACCCACGGCAAGACCACGACCACGAGCCTGATCGCGAGCGTGCTCGCCGAGGGCGGGCTCGACCCGACCTATGTGATCGGTGGCCAGCTCAACCAGTCGGCGTCGAACGCGCGGCTCGGCACCAGCGAGTATCTGGTCGCCGAGGCGGACGAGAGCGACGCCTCGTTCCTGTACCTGCAGCCGGTGATGGCGGTCGTCACCAATATCGACGCCGATCACCTGCCGACCTACGGCGGTGACTTCGCCCGCCTGACCGAGACCTTCGGCGAGTTCCTGCACCACCTGCCGTTCTACGGTCTGGCCGTGGCCTGTGCCGACGACGAGCATGTGCGGGCGCTGCTGCCCTCGGTGACGCGGCCGGTGCTGACCTACGGCATGGACCACAACGCCGATGTGATGGCGACCAATCTGGTGAGCGAGGGCCCGCGCACACGTTTCGATGTACGTCTGCCGGCGGGCGCGGACGGCGCCGGCGCCGAGGACGGGCGGATCGCCGGGGTCACGGTGAACCTGCCCGGGCGGCACAACGTGCGCAACGCCCTCGCGGCGATCGCCGTCGCCTGGGAACTGGGCGTCAGCGGCGAGGCCATCCGCCAGGCGCTGGCCGCCTTCGGCGGCATCGGTCGGCGTCTCCAGCATATCGACACGCGCCCGCTGGGCGACGGCGACGTGCTGTTCGTCGACGACTATGGCCACCACCCGACCGAGATCGCGGCCACGTTCGAGGCCATGCGCGCCAGCTGGCCCGAGCGCCGGCTGGTAGTGGCCTTCCAGCCGCACCGCTACACGCGCACGCACGACCTGCTGGACGACTTCGCGCGGGTGCTGGCCGAGGCCGATGTGCTGCTGGTCAGCGAGGTCTATCCGGCGGGCGAGGAGCCCATCGCCGGCGCCGACGCCCGTGCCCTGTGCCGCGCCATCCGCGCACGCGGCCGGGTCGATCCGGTGCTGCTCGAGGCGATCGGCGATCTGCCCGCGGCCTTGCCCGCCATCCTGCAACCCGGTGACGCCGTGCTCACGCTCGGCGCCGGGAATATCGGCGCCGTCGCGCGCACGTTGCCCGAGCGTGCGCTGGGAGGGGATCCATGATGGCCACGATGTCCCGTCACGGCTCGCTGCGTGGCGAGTGGCGCGAGCGCGAACCGCTGGCGCGCTACACCTCCTGGCACGTGGGAGGGCCGGCGGAGCGCTTCTACCGGCCAGCCGACATCGACGATCTCGCCACCGCGCTGGCTGGGGTGGCGGATGACGAGCCGCTCTTCTGGCTGGGGCTCGGCAGCAATCTGCTGGTGCGCGACGGCGGCATCCGCGGGACCGTCATCTCCACGCGCCATGCGCTCGGCGGCATGGAGCTGCTCGGACGCGGTCGCGTGCAGGCCGGCGCCGGCGTCGCCTGCGCGCAGCTGGCGCGCTTCGCCGCCCGCAGCGCTCTCGCGGGCGCGGAGTTCCTGGCGGGCATTCCGGGCACGGTCGGCGGCGCATTGGCGATGAATGCCGGTGCCTGGGGCGGCGAGACCTGGCGGCAGGTGGAGGCGGTCGAGACGGTCGACCGGAACGGGGTCCGGCGCGAGCGCATGCCCGAGGATTTTACGGTCGGCTACCGCTGCGTGGTCGCGCCGGCAGGCGAGTGGTTCGTCGGGGCCCGGCTGGTGTTCGACGAGGGCGAGGGCAGCACGGCGCGTATCCGTGAGCTGCTGGCCGAACGCGGCCGCAGCCAGCCCACCGGCAGCAAGAACTGCGGCTCGGTGTTCCGCAACCCGCCGGGCGACCATGCCGCGCGCCTGATCGAGGCCGCCGGGCTCAAGGGCATGGCCGTCGGCGACGCGTCGGTGTCGGACAAGCACGCCAACTTCATCATCAACCGCGGCGCGGCGACCGCCGCGGACATCGAAACGCTGATCGAGCGCATCCGTGATGCCGTCGAGGGGGCGTCGGGCATCCGGCTGGAGCCCGAGGTGCGCATCGTGGGAGAGCGCCTATGAGCGCCACGGGCTCGTTTCCGGCTGAACCCGCGCTGGAGAAGCCATCCCTGCTGGGCCACGTCGCTGTGGTCTACGGCGGCTGGTCGGCCGAGCGCGAGGTCTCGCTCAAGAGCGGCCGGGCCGTGCTCGCCGGACTCGAGCGCGCCGGCGTCGATGCCGTGGGCGTCGATGCCGATCGCAGCATCCTGCGGGTGCTCGCCGACGGCGGCTTCGACCGCGTCTTTCTGATCTTGCACGGCCGCGGTGGCGAGGACGGGCAGATCCAGGGTGGCTTGGAGGTGCTCGGATTGCCGTACACCGGCAGCGGCGTGCTCGGCTCGGCGCTGGCCATGGACAAGCTGCGCAGCAAGCGCTTCTGGGCCGGCGCGGGCTTCCCGACGCCCCCGTGGCGGTCACTGCCCACGCGCGACGAGGCCGCGGCCGCGGTCGATGCACTCGGGCTGCCGCTGATGATCAAGCCCGCGTTGGAGGGCTCGAGCATCGGTATGACCAAGCTCACGACGCGCGAGGGCGCCGCCGAGGCCTGGGATCAGGCGGCCGCCTTCGGGCCGGTGCTGGCGGAGCGCTTCATCGAGGGCGCGGAGGTCACGGTGTCGCTGCTCGGGGATCGCGCGCTGCCGCCGATCCGGCTGGAGACGCCGCGCGACTTCTACGACTTCGCCGCCAAGTACGAGGCGGGCACGACGCAGTACCACCTGCCGAGCGGGCTCGACGCGGCGACCGAGCAGCGCTGCCGCGAGCTGGCACTGTCCGCGTTCGCCGCGCTCGGCGGCGCCGGTTGGGGCCGCGTCGACCTGATGCTCGATGGCGCCGGCGAGCCCTGGCTGATCGAGGCCAATACCGCGCCCGGCATGACCGAGCACAGCCTGGTGCCGAAATCGGCGGCGCACGACGGCATCGGCTTCGACGAGCTGGTCGTGCGCGTGCTGGCGCAGACGCTCGAGCGTCCGGAGGGCGGCGCGTGAGCGCCGTGGCCATGAGCGTGCCGCCGGCCGAGACCACGCGCGCGACGCTGCGCGTGCTTGCGGCCGCGGCCGTTGTCGCCGCCGTCGTGGCGGCGGGCTGGTGGCTGCGCTCGGTGCATTGGCCGATCCAGGAGGTGCGCGTCGACGGCGCTGTGGCGCATGCCGACCGCGAGCAGCTCAAGAGCGTCATGCGGCGGCATGCACAGGCGGGCTTCTTCGGGGCCGACCTGGAGGCGCTGCGCGCCGAGCTGCAGACCTTGCCGTGGGTGCGCGATGCCGCGCTGCGCCGCGTCTGGCCGGACACGCTCGACGTCACCATCCGCGAGCATGCGGTGGCGGCGCATTGGAACGGCGAGGCCTTGCTGAGCGCGCGCGGCGTCGCCTTCGAGCCGCCGGAGCCGGTGAGCTTCGAGGTGCCGGACCTGGTCGGGCCGCCCGGTCATGGCGCCACCATGCTCGAGCGCCTGCGCGCGTTCGCGGCCGAGCTCGAACCGCTGGGACTCGAGATCGCGGCTTTGCGCCAGAACGAGCGCCGGGACTGGCGGCTCGAGCTGCGTAATGGCGTGCTCCTGCGGTTGGGCCGCGATGAGATGGATGCGCGACTGGCGCGCTTCGTGGCCATTTGGCCGCGCGCGCTGGCGAGCGATGCCGGGCGCATCGCCAGCGTCGATCTGCGCTACCCGAACGGGTTCGCGGTCGGCTGGCGCGATCAGGCGCCCGAGCGTGCGGGCACGGACCGAGGAGGGGCGTGATGTCGAAGAAGAACGATAAACGGATGATCGTGGGGCTGGACGTCGGCACCTCGAAGGTCGTCGCGATCGTGGGCGAGATCGGCCACGACGGCGAGGTCGAGATCATCGGCATCGGCTCGCATCCGTCGCGCGGCATGAAAAAGGGCGTGGTGGTCAATATCGAGTCGACCGTCCAGTCCATCCAGCGCGCGGTGGAGGAGGCCGAGTTGATGGCCGGCTGCCAGATCCAGGCGGTCTATGCCGGCATCGCGGGTAGTCACGTCCGCAGCCTCAATTCGCACGGCATCGTAGCGATCAAGGAGCGCGAGGTCGGTCCCGGCGAGGTCGATCGCGTGATCGATGCGGCCAAGGCGGTCGCGATCCCGGCCGACCAGCGCATCCTCCATGTGCTGCCGCAGGAATTCATCATCGACGATCAGGAGGGCATCAAGGAGCCCACCGGCATGTCCGGTGTCCGGCTCGAGGCCAAGGTGCATCTCGTCACCGGCGCGGTTTCGGCGGCGCAGAACATCGTCAAGTGCGTGCGCCGCTGTGGCCTGGATGTGGACGACGTCATTCTCGAGCAGCTCGCCTCCAGCTACGCCGTGCTCAGCGACGACGAGAAAGAGCTCGGCGTCTGCATGGTCGACATCGGTGGCGGCACCACCGATATCGCCGTATTCACCGAGGGCGCCATCCGCCACACCGCGGTCATCCCGATCGCCGGCGATCAGGTGACCAACGACATCGCCGTGGCGCTGCGCACGCCGACGCAGAACGCCGAAGAGATCAAGGTCCGCTATGCCTGCGCGCTGCGCACGCTCACCAATCCGGACGAGACCATCGAGGTGCCCGGTGTCGGCGACCGGCCGGCGCGCCGGCTGGCGCGCCAGACGCTCGCCGAGGTGGTCGAGCCGCGCTACGAGGAGCTGCTCGGGCTGGTCCAGGCCGAGCTGCGCCGCACCGGCTTCGAGGATCTGTGCGCCGCCGGCGTGGTGCTCACCGGCGGCAGCTCGAAAATGGAGGGCGTGGGCGAGCTCGCCGAAGAGGTGTTCCACATGCCGGTCCGGATCGGCACCCCGGGCGGGGTGTCCGGCCTGGCCGACGTGGTGCGCAACCCGATCCATTCGACCGGCGTGGGACTGCTCCTGTTCGGGCGCGAGCACGAGGCATCGGGCACGGTCGGCACGCTGGCGCAGGAGGGCGGCGTGCGCGGCCTCGTCGAGCGCATGAAGGCATGGTTCAACGGTCATTTTTGAGGCGGCGAGCGGCGCTCGCCGCGACGGACAACGATAGGCAAGGGACTCAGCGTCCAGCGACAGGTGGCCGCAGGCCGCCCGGAGAGACGGCAATGTTCGAGCTGATGGATTCGTACAACCAGCAGGCGACGATCAAGCTGATGGGCATCGGCGGTGGTGGCGGCAACGCCGTCGATCATATGGTGCGCAGCAGTATCGAAGGCGTGGATTTCATCTGCACCAATACCGACGCGCAGGCGCTCAACAACGTGCAGTCGAAGACGGCGCTGCAGATCGGCGCCAATATGACCAAGGGCCTGGGTGCCGGGGCCAATCCCGATATCGGGCGTCAGGCGGCGCTCGAGGATCGGGAACGCGTGCAAGAGGTGATCGAGGGCACCGACATGCTGTTCATCACGGCCGGGATGGGCGGCGGTACCGGCACCGGCTCGGCCCCGGTGGTCGCGCAGCTCGCCAAGGAGATGGGCATCCTGACCGTGGCGGTGGTCACCAAGCCGTTCCCGTTCGAGGGCAAGAAGCGCATGAAAACGGCCACCGACGGCATCGCCGAGCTACAGCAGCACGTCGACTCGTTGATCACCATCCCCAACGAGAAGCTGCTCACGGTGCTGGGCAAGAACATGACGCTGCTCGACGCCTTCAAGTCCGCCAACGAAGTGCTGCAAGGTGCGGTGCAGGGGATCGCCGAGCTGATCACGCGCCCGGGCCTGATCAACGTGGACTTCGCCGACGTGAAGACGGTCATGGCCGAGATGGGCATGGCCATGATGGGCTCGGGCACCGGCACCGGCGAGGAGCGGGCGCGCGAGGCCGCCGAGGCGGCGATCAACAGCCCGCTGCTCGAGGACGTTCACCTGGCCGGTGCGCGCGGCATCCTGGTCAACGTGACGGCGGGCATGAACATGTCGATTGGCGAGTTCGAGGAGGTCGGCACCACGATCAAGGGTTTCGCCTCGGAAGATGCCCAGGTCGTCGTCGGCACTGTCATCGATCCGGAGCTCGACGACGAATTACGGGTTACGGTCGTCGCCACCGGCCTCGGGCAAACCCATCAGCAGCCCTCGCGGCCGCGGGTCGTGCGCAATGCCGATGGCCAGGTGGACTACGACCAGATGGACCGGCCCACGGTCATGCGCAATTCACAGCGTGCGGCGGGTGATGGCCTCAATCCCAGCGGCAACGACGACGACATGGACTACCTGGACGTACCGGCGTTTCTGCGGCGGCAGGCGGACTGAGGGTGCGCCCACGGGTTCGGTGAACGAGTTCACAGACCCCGCCGGGCGCGCTCCGTACGCTGTGTCAGCGCCGCGGGGTGGGCAGTGCCCGTGGTAACCACTATAATGCGCACCTTGACAATTCGGGCCGGACCGTTCAAGCGTGCCCGCTTGGCGCCGCCAAAGGGATGGCCCGCCGGGTGATGCCGGCGACCGGTCCCGGGAGATCTGACTCAGTGATTCGCCAAAGAACACTAAAAAACGTCATCCGAGCCACCGGCGTCGGGCTACATACGGGCGAGAAGGTCTATCTCACGTTGCGGCCGGCGCCGCCGAATTCCGGCATCGCCTTCCGCCGCGTCGATTTCGACGAGCCTCGCACCATCCCTGCCGACCCGTTCCACGTGGGCGATACGGTCCTCAACACGACGCTCATCGTGGACGGGGTTCGCGTATCCACGGTCGAGCATCTGCTGTCGGCCATGGCCGGGCTCGGCATCGATAACTGCTGCGTCGACCTGAGCGCACCCGAGGTGCCGATCATGGACGGCTCCGCGGGACCGTTCGTGTTTCTCATCCAGTCGGCCGGCGTGGTAGAGCAGGACGCCGCGAAGAAATTCTTCCGCATCCGCAAGCCGGTCGAGGTCAAAGGCGACGACGGTAAGTTCGCCCGCTTCGAGCCGTACGACGGCTTCAAGGTCGCGTTCACGATCGAGTTCGACCATCCGCTATTCAATGGTGCCTGCCAGAATGCGGCCGTGGACTTCTCCACCACCTCGTTCGTCAAGGAGATCAGCCGGGCGCGGACCTTCGGCTTCATGAAGGATATCGAGGCCATGCGCCAGCAGAATCTAGCGCTCGGCGGCAGCCTCGACAACGCGATCGTGGTAGACGATTACCGCGTGCTCAACGAGGACGGCCTGCGCTACGAAGACGAATTCGTCAAGCACAAGATCCTCGACGCGATCGGCGACCTGTACCTGCTCGGACACAGCCTGATCGGCGCCTTCTACGGCTACAAGTCGGGCCATGCGCTCAACAATCAGCTATTGCGGCAGCTCGTGGCCGACGAGAGCGCGTGGGAAGAGGTCACGTTCGACAGCGCCGACGCGGTGCCGATCTCTTATGCCGAGACCGTGGAGGCGTATTCCTGAGGTCACGGCCTCTTGCGCGTGGTGCCGACCGCCGGCTCTGGCGCATGTCCGGATCCGGCTACGCCAATCGAGCACTGACCGTGCCTGATTCACGGTGGGACATCCCTGTCCCGCATCAGCAGGCTGTTTTTCGACAGCCTGCTAATCATCTCCGCCGCGGCGCGAGAGGCGCTGTAGCGCCGCTTTGAGCTCGGCGTCCTCCGTCTCTGCGGCCAATGCGGCGAAGCCGCGAGCGCTCTGTGCCGGGATCTTGCGCGGACTGCCCGGGCGCTGGGCCGGGGTCGTCGCATCGAGTGCACGGCTCACACGAATGTCGACGCGTGTGACCGTTACGTTGCCCACGCGGCTGACATGGTTAATAATCCCTGGTGAGTGGAAGCGTAGGCGTGTACGCCACGCGGGCGAGCTGACCACCAGGTGCAAGGTGTGGCCGGACAGGCCGGCCGCCCGGCAGTGGCTACGGCATTCTGCGGGAAGGTAATCCCGCAGCGCCTCGTCGAGCAGGCGGAGCGTCGTGACGCGTTGCTGGATGTGCGCAGGGACTGCGCCGGGCAATCGCTTCATGGCCCCTCGGCTACCGTCTGTGTTGAGGGAGACAAGAATACCCCGCGTTCCCGACCGGGTCATCGGGAATTCGGGGCATGCCGGAAGAACCAATGAACATTATCGTCATCTCGCGCCCGCATGGGCAGGCCATACGTCGTTCCCTGCACGCGCCCCGGCACTTTATTGCGCTCGGGGCAGTGACCGCCGTGGCCCTCGCCGCCGCGGTCGGTGCCGGTTATGCCGCGGGCCGCTGGCAACAGGCGGGCGGCTATGTATCGACTTGGCAGGCCCGGCTGGCGGATCAGCACGAGGCCTTGGCCGAGGTGCGCGAGCAAAGCCGCAACGAGATCAACGCCCTGAGCGCCGAGCTGGCGGAGCTGCAAAGCCGCATGACGCGGATCGATGCACTGGGCCGCAAACTCGTGAATTCGTCGCTGGTCGATGCGGAGGAATTCGATTTCGGGGCACCGCCCGGCCGCGGGGGGATGCAGCTCGATGCCCCGGCCACGGAGCGGGCGCTGCCGGACCTGTGGGCCTCGATCGATGCGCTCGGGGACCGCATGGGTCACCGCCGGCATCAGCTGAGCGTGCTCGAGGACGTGCTCATGGAGCGCCGGCTGGCCGAAGCGGGCACGCCGGCGGGCTCGCCGGTGAACGAGGGTTGGATGTCGTCGTCCTACGGCACACGCAAGGACCCGTTCACCGGCGAGCAGGCCTGGCACTCCGGCGTCGATTTCGCCGGCCGCGGGGGCTCTGCCATCCATGCCGTCGGCGCGGGCGTCGTCACCTACGCCGGCGAGCGCTGGGGCTACGGTCAGCTGGTGGAGATCACCCACGGCGACGGCTACGTCACTCGCTACGGCCACAACTCCAAGATCCTGGTGGAAGAGGGGGATATGGTGCGGCGCGGTGACCAGATCTCCGAGATGGGATCGAGTGGCCGCTCGACCGGTCCGCACGTGCATCTCGAGGTGCTCAAGGACGGCGAGGCGATCAATCCCTGGAAGTACGTGCAGGCCGACGGCTGACGAACCCGCCCGGAGCCCCTTCCCGCGCGGCTGAGTTGGAATCGGTTCGCGCAGCCATTACCATGTCCTGTCGTTTGCGGCCACGCGCGGCGCTTGCCGCCGCCGTGGCTGCGCAATGCCTCGCGCACCGGGGCGGACGCGGCCGCCGGCGCCCTGCACGAAAGTCGCCGTCAGGCTGTTCGAGTCGGCCGTGACCTGCGTCCGCGCAGCTGCGGCTATCGGGATACCCTCCGAACGGAACAATCCATGCTCGGCACTCTAGCCAAGAAGGTCGTTGGCACACGCAACGACCGCCTGCTCAAACGTCTGCACCGCCGCATCGGCGACGTTCACCGCCACGCCGAGCGACTCTCGGACGCCTCCGACGAAGAACTGCGCGCCTGCACGGACGATCTACGCCAGCGCGTGGCGGACGGCGCCTCGCTCGGCGATGTGCTACCGGAGGCCTTCGCGGTCGTGCGCGAGGCCAGCCACCGGGTTCTCGGATTGACGCCTTTCGACGTGCAGATGATCGGCGCCATGGTGCTCCACCAGGGCGACATCGCCGAGATGAAGACGGGTGAGGGCAAGACGCTGGTCGCCACGCTGCCGGTCTACCTCAACGCACTGACCGGCCGCGGTGTCCACGTCGTGACGGTGAATGACTACCTGGCGCAGCGCGACGCCGCCTGGATGGGCCGCCTGTATGAATTCCTCGGCCTGAGCGTCGGTGTCATCATCAATGGCTTGAGCACCGAGCAGCGCCGGGCCGCGTACGCCACGGACGTGATCTACGGCACCAATAACGAATTCGGGTTCGATTACCTGCGCGACAACATGGCGTTCTCGCCCGAGCAGAAGGTGCAGCGCGATCTGCACTTCGCGATCGTCGACGAGGTGGACTCCATTCTCATCGACGAGGCGCGTACCCCGCTGATCATCTCGGGACCGACCGATTCGAACTCCGACCTCTACGTCCGGATGATCCCGCTGGTCCAGCGGCTCGAGCCGCAGCCGGAGGAGGCCGAAGGCGAGGAGCAGGCCGAAGAAGGCGACTACACGCTGGACGAGAAGGCCAAGCAGGCCCATCTTACCGAGCGCGGGCACGAGCGGGTCGAGCAGATGCTCGTCGACGAAGGACTGCTCGGTGAGGGCGAGAGCCTGTACGACGCCAGCCAGATCGCGCTGCTGCACCACTTCAATGCGGCCCTGCGGGCGTTCACGCTGTACCACCGTGACGTCGACTACATCGTGCGCGACGGGGAGGTCGTGATCGTCGACCAATTCACCGGGCGCACGATGCCCGGGCGCCGCTGGTCCGAAGGCTTGCACCAGGCGGTCGAGGCCAAGGAGGGCGTCACCGTCCAGAACGAGAACCAGACACTGGCGTCGATCACGTTCCAGAACTTCTTCCGCCTGTACGACAAGCTCGCCGGCATGACGGGCACGGCCGATACCGAGGCGGCCGAGTTCCACGAGATCTACGGCCTCGAGGTAGTGCAGATTCCGACCCATCGGCCCATGATCCGCGAGGATCGGCCCGACCTGGTATTCCTCACGCAGGCGGACAAATACGAGGCCGTGATCGAGGACATCGCCGACTGCGCGGAGCGCGGCCAGCCCGTGCTCGTCGGCACGACCTCGATCGAGAGCTCGGAGTACCTGTCGAAGGTGCTCAACAAGCGCGGCGTCGCGCACGACGTGCTCAACGCCAAGCAGCACGAGCGCGAGGCGGAGATCATCGCCAATGCCGGTCGGCCCGGCAAGGTGACGATCGCCACGAACATGGCCGGCCGCGGCACCGACATCGTGCTCGGCGGCAACCTCGACAGCGAGCTCGAGGCCCTGGGCGAGGACGCCAGCGAGGAGCAGCGCGAGGCGGTGCGCCGCGACTGGCAGGAACGCCACGACGCCGTGATCGCCGCCGGCGGGCTGCACATCATCGGCACCGAGCGCCACGAGTCGCGGCGCATCGACAACCAGCTGCGCGGCCGCTCCGGGCGCCAGGGCGACCCCGGCTCGAGCCGCTTCTACCTCGCGCTCGAGGACCCGCTGATGCGGATCTTCGCCTCCGAGCGCGTCTCGACGCTGATGCAGCGCCTGGGGATGCAGGAGGGCGAGGCGATCGAGCACAACTGGGTCAGCCGCGCGATCGAGAACGCCCAGCGCAAGGTCGAGGGGCACAACTTCGACATGCGCAAGCAGGTGCTCGAGTACGACGACGTCGCCAACGACCAGCGCAAGGAGATCTACGCGCAGCGCAACGAGCTGCTCGAGGCCGAGGACATCAGCGACAACATCCGCGCCATCCGGCGCGACGTGGTCGAGGACCTGATCAGCGGCTACATCCCGCCGGGCTCGCTCGAGGAGCAGTGGGACGTCGCCGGCCTCGAGGAGGCGCTGCGCAGCGAGTTCCTGCTCGACCTCCCCATCCGCCGCTGGCTCGACGAGGAAGAGGGCCTCGAGGAAGAATCCCTGCGCGCGCGCATCGTCGAGCGCCTCGAGGCCGACCACGCGGCCAAGGAGGAGCAGGCCGGCAGCGAGGCCATGCGCCGGTTCGAGAAGGCGGTGATGCTGCAGGTGCTCGACAACCACTGGAAGGAGCACCTGGCGGCGATGGACTACCTGCGCCAGGGCATCGGCCTGCGCGGCTTCGCGCAGAAGAACCCGAAGCAGGAGTTCAAGCGCGAGGCGTTCGAGATGTTCGCCGAGATGCTCGATCGGATGAAGCACGAGGTGGTGCGGGTGCTTGCCCAGGTGCAGGTACGCACCGAGGCGGACGCCGATGCGGTCGAGGCCGAGAATCGGCAGTCCGCGGGCGAGATGCAGTACCGCCACGCTGAGGCCCGCTCGCCCGTCGCGGCAGCGGAGACCGCCGAGGCCGAGGGCGGCAACGAGCGCCAAGCCGCCGCCGCTTCGGCCAACCCGGAGCCCTACGTGCGCGGCGACCGCAAAATCGGTCGCAACGAGCCTTGCTGGTGCGGCTCGGGCCGCAAATTCAAGCACTGCCACGGGAAGCTGTAACCGGGCAAGCTGCCCGGCGCGCTGTCGCCTGCGCCGAATCGCTTACGGGGAGGTCATCGGTGAACGTCGAGGATCGAGTCGTGCCCGCGGACGGTCCGGCGGTCGTGGCAGGCGTCGAGTTGGCCGGGGCAACCGCCGGCCTCAAGGCATCGGGCCGGCCGGACGTCGCCCTGCTGCGGTTGGTGCCCGAGACGCGCACGGCTGCCGTCTTTACGCGCAACGCCTTTTGCGCGGCGCCGGTGCGCCTGGCGCGATCCCACTTGGCCGAGACGGCTCCGCAGCTACTGCTGATCAACTCCGGCTGCGCCAACGCGGGCACGGGGAGCGCGGGCGATGCCGACGCGCTTGCGGCCTGCCAGCACGCGGCGAGCGTGCTGGATCTCGAGCCCCGGGGCGTCCTGCCGTTCTCCACCGGCGTGATCGGACAGCGGCTGGCGCTCGAATGCCTTTATGACGGCATCGATGCCGCCGCCGCGGCGTTGTCCGAGAATGGCTGGGCGGCTGCGGCCGAGGCGATCCTCACGACCGACACGGTCGCCAAGACGGCGTCGCGCCGGGTAGTGCTCGACGCTGGCGTGGTCACGGTCACCGGCATGGCCAAGGGGTCGGGCATGATCCGGCCCGACATGGCGACCATGCTCGGGTTCATCGCAACCGATGCCGGACTCGACGGCGAGCACGTGGACAGCCTGCTGCGCGCGGCGGTCGATCGATCCTTCCACTGCATCACGGTCGACGGCGACACCTCCACGAACGACGCGGTCACGCTGTCGGCGACCGGGGCATCCGGTGTCGACGCCCGCGCACCGGAGGACCGCGCACGCCTCGGCGAGGCCGTCACGGCCGTGTGCGTCGAGCTGGCCCAGGCGATCGTGCGGGACGCGGAGGGCGCGACCCGCTTCATGGAGATCGAGGTCGCGGGCGGGCACGACGAGGACGAATGCCGCCGCGTTGCCTTCACCGTGGCCCATTCGCCGCTGGTCAAAACGGCGCTGTTCGGGGGCGATCCGAACTGGGGCCGCATCCTCGCAGCGATCGGGCGCGCGGACCTGTCCGGGCTCGACATCGGCGGGGTCGATATCGCCCTGGGCGATCTGCCGGTCGTCACGGGCGGGCAGCCGCGCAGCGACTATGACGAGGCGCACGCGGCGGCGATGGTGCAGCAGCGCGAGGTGCGGATCGCCATCGCGCTGCATCGCGGACCGGCAAAGACGCGGGTATGGACCAGCGATCTGTCCTACGACTACGTGCGCATCAATGCCGACTACCGCACCTGAGCCGGGCAGCCCGCGGCTTGCCCGCTGATGCCGGTGCCGGGTAGCTGATGGAAACGATTGCGGTCGCCGTCGGCGTGCTGCAGCGCTCGGATGGTCGGGTGCTCGTCGCGCAGCGCGACCAGCGCCGCCATCAAGGCGGGGGACTGGAATTCCCCGGGGGCAAGATCGAGCCCGCGGAACCCGCGCACCGGGCGCTGGCGCGCGAGCTGGTGGAGGAGCTCGGCGTGCGCCCGACGCAGATGCAGCCGCTCATCCGCCTGCAGCACCGCTACAGCGACCGCGCGGTCGAGCTCGAGGTGTTTCTCGTGCGCGCATGGGAGGGCGACCCGGCCGGCGCCGAAGGGCAAGCCATCGAGTGGCGCCAGCCGGGCACGCTGTCGCCCGGCGAATTCCCAGCCGCCAATCGCTCCATCCTGGCCGCGCTATGCCTGCCCGGGCACTATCTGATTACGCCGGCGCCGGGCGGCGGCTCGGCGCGCGCGCGTAAGCGTCTCGTCGATGGCGTGCACCACGCCGTGGCGCAGGGGATCGCGTTGGTTCAGCTGCGTGCCCACGGCCTCGACGCGATGGCTTGGCACCGGCTGGTGGCGGACGTGGCGGACGTAGCGGACGCAACCGACGCCGCGCGTTGCCGCCTGCTGGTCAATGCACCCGCCGCGGCCGTGCCCGATTTGCCGCCCCGCGCCGGGCTTCACGTCGGCGCCGCCGAGCTCCGTAGGTTGCGCCAGCGGCCGCTGGCCGCGGACCGGCTATTCGCCTGTTCCTGCCACGATCCGGAGGAACTCACCGCGGCGGCGGCCGTCGGCGCCGACTTCGCTGTGCTCGGTCCTGTCCTGCCTACGCCGAGCCACCCTGAGGCGTGGGGAATCGGCTGGGAACGGTTCGCGGCGCTGGTGGCGACCACGACCCTTCCGGTTTATGCGCTCGGCGGCGTGGCTCCCGACGATCTGCAACGGGCCCGGGCGGCTGGCGCGGTGGGCGTGGCCGGCATCCGGGGTTTCTGGCCCGGCGGCTAAAGGCCGCGCCGGCGCGCGGCTGCGCCTCACTGAAAGCCGCAGGACGCGAGTTCGAAGCCTACCGGGCCGTCGATCTGCGCCGCCCGTTCGGCGGGCGAGTCCTGCTCGAAGAAGCGGACGGTGAAGCGCTGCCGCCCGGCGCTGACCTCGGGGAAGCGCCGGCCGCCCGCTGCACTGAAGCGCACCCGCAGCAATTGCACCGGATCGCGTGGGTCGAGCGTCTGCTCATAGAAGCCACGCGGCGTCTCGCACGCCTCCCACTGGCCCGAGCGCCGTAGGTGCGTCAGGCACAGATCGATCGCGCCGCGGGCCGGCTCGAGCGGCTCGATCCACTCGCGTATCGCTGCATGACGCTCTTCGGCAGGGCGCTGCAGCCACTCTTGGTAGCTCGCCATGCCGATCGTTCCCGGTCGGCCCCCCGCCGTCGTGCGCTGCTTGAGCTGCTGGATCAGCTCGTTGTCCGCGAGTTCCCCGCCCAGCGTGCCGGTGCGCGCATGGAGCTGGCTCAGGCGTAAATCGAACGGCTCGGGACCATCCCAGCCGGGCTGTCGCGCCAGGGCGCGCTGGCGATCGAGCTCCTTGATGAGCTCGCGCTTGGAGTCGCCGCGCGAAACCGTCTGCAGGAGCTCGAGAATCGCCTGCAAGGCCGCATGCGTGTCCCAGAAATGCTCCCCCTGCAGGTGATGGTCGATCTGCTCGAATATCTGCTCGACGCGCAGGAGCAGTCGATAGCGCTCGTTCAGGGGATGCTCGAATACATCGATCTCGCTCACGGGCGCTGCGCTCCGGGGTTGGGAATCCTACGGACGGCAAGGGCGGGCCGAACGGCCCGCCGGCGCCGATTCTCGGTCATGCCACGGTACCGACTCAATCACCGCCGGGCCCACCCGGCCGGTTTGCGGAATCGCCCGCAGTTGGACAATCCAATACGCGCAGAGTGCCGTAGCGGCACGAGTGCGTTACGGCGTGGCCGCAGCCAAGCGCCGGTACTTGCGGTCGAGTGCCCGTACCTGGGGCGTGAGTGCGGTCTCCGGGGAGGCATCGTCGCCGTTGTCGATGACGTCATCGGCGCGCTGGAGCCGCGTCCAGCGCTCGGTTTGCCGCTCGATGATCGCACGCGCGCTTGCGGCATCCCCGCCATCGCGGGCCTGAATACGCTGGATCTGAACGGCTTCGGGCGCGTCGACGACCAGCACGCGGTCGCACTCGGCATCGAGGCCGGTTTCCAGCAGGAGGGGGACGGCATTGATGCAGTAGGGTGCGCCCGCGCCGCGGGCCTCGTCCACCCGCTGCTGCCGCAGCATGCCGACCCGCGGATGCACGATGGCCTCGAGCCGGCGGCGCGCCGCGTCGTCGCGGAAGACCCGCTGGCGCAGGCGCGTGCGATCCAAAGCGCCGTCGGCGTTGAGGTAGTCGGAGCCGAACGCCTCGACCACGGCCGCCAGGCCGTCCGAGCCGGGGGCGACGACTTCGCGCGCGAGCACGTCCGCGTCGATCACGGGCGCGCCGAGCGCGGCGAAACGATCGGTGACCGAGGTCTTGCCGGAGGCGATGCCGCCGGTCAGTCCGATGATGAGCATGCGCAGGTCGAACTCAAGCGCCCACGGCCCAGGTCAGATAGGCCCGCGTCAGGGCGTCGCCCCAGAATAGCGCAATCCAGCCGCCGGCCGCGAGAAACGGCCCGAACGGGATCGGAGCGGCACGGTCGCGCCCCTGGAAGGCGATCAGCGCCAGCCCCGTTGCAGCGCCCACCGCGGACGACAGGAGAATGGTCACGGGCAGCCCCGACCAGCCGGTCCAGGCGCCGAGAGCGGCCAGCAGCTTGAAATCCCCGTATCCCATGCCCTCCTTACCGGTGAGCAGCCGGAAAGCCTGATACAGGCCCCACAGCACACCGTAGCCCGCCGCCGCCCCAATGATCGCGTCGACCGGCGCGGCAAAGCCGACGCCCGTAGCCGCCGCCAGCAGGCCGAGCCAGAGCAGCGGCAGGGTCAGATCGTCCGGCAACAGGGTGGTGCGCAGGTCGATCACGGCCGCGGCCAGCAGCATCCAGGAGAACACGACGGCCGCCGCGCCGGCCCAGCCGGTGCCGAAGTGTGCTACCGCGACCACGGCCAGGGCTGCGCTTGCGAGCTCGACCAGTGGGTACTGCGCGCTGATGCGCGCGCCACAGTGGCGGCAACGGCCAAGCAGGAGCAGCCAACTCAATACGGGGATGTTGTCGCGCGCCGCGATCGCACGGCTACACCGGGGGCAGCGCGAGCGCGGGTGGATCAGGTTGAACGGCTCGTCGGCGCTCGCCACGGGGTCCGTACCCATCGGACCGGACGCGGCCAGCTCCGCGCACTCGGCCCGCCACTGGCGCTCCAGCATGATCGGGAGCCGCCCGATGACGACGTTGAGAAAGCTGCCGATCACGAGGCCCAGCACGCCTGCAAGGGCCAGGGCCCAAGTTAGCTCAAGGGCGATCATGCCACTAGATAGCGCCGCCCATCTTGAAGATGGGCAGGTACATGGCGATGACCAGGCCGCCGATGACGACGCCGAGGAAGGCCATGATGATCGGTTCCATGAGGCTGGTCAGGCCATCGACGGCGTTATCGACCTCGCTCTCGTAGAAACTCGCCACCTTGCTGAGCATCTCGTCGAGCGCGCCGGATTCCTCGCCGATGGCGGTCATCTGGACCACCATGCTCGGGAACAGCCCGGTGTCCTGCATCGTGCTCTGGAGTTGCTGGCCGCTCGCGGCGGAATCGCGCATCCGCAGGATCCCACGCTCGTAGACCACGTTGCCCGTGGCGCCCGCAACCGACTCCATGGTCTCCACCAGCGGCACGCCCGCCGACGACATCGTCGAAAGCGTGCGGGCAAACCGTGCGATCGCTCCTTTGCGCAGGATGTCACCCACCACGGGGATCTTGAGCGAGAGCGCGTCGAGCGCGTTGGCGAAGCGCTTGGAGCGCTTCTTGCCTTGGACGAAGCCGACGGCTGCCCCGCCCAGTCCGCCGAAGATGACGAGATACCATTCCTGCATGAATTCCGAAATGCCCACGACGAGCTGCGTGAACGCGGGCAGATCGCCGCCGAAGCTCGAGAACAGGGCTTCGAACTGGGGCACGACGTAGATCAGGAGAATGGTCGTCACGATGAAGGCAACGATGAGGATCGCGCTGGGATAGATCATCGCCTTCTTGATTTTCTTCTTGAGTGCCTCCGTCTTCTCCTTGTAGGTCGCCAGCTCGTCGAGCAGCTGATCGAGCGTGCCGGACTGCTCGCCCGCGGCGACCAGATTGCAGAAAAGGGCGTCGAAGTAATCCGGGTGTTGACGCAGGGCGTTGCTGAGATTGCTACCGCCCTCGATATCCGTCCGGATATTGTGGACGAGCTTGCGCATGGCCGGGTTCTCGAGACCGTTTCCCACCATCTCGAGCGATTGGACCAGCGGCACGCCGGCGTTCATCATCGTCGCCAGCTGGCGCGAGAAAATGGCGATGTCGCCCGGCGTGATCTTCGACTTGCCGCCGCCTAATAGGGACTCGCGCTGCTTGCGCACTTGGACGGGACGGGTCCCCTGACGCCTCAGCGAAGCTTTGACCCAATCGGCATTGGGCCCCTGCATCGTGCCACTGACCTTGTTGCCTTTGGCGTCCCGGCCCTCCCAGTCGAACACGGTCTTCTTGGTAGCGGTCGTTGCCATCGCCTAGTCCACCGTGATTCGGTTGGCCTCTTCCAGGCTCATGACCCCGGAGCGGACCTTCTGGAGCGCGGATTGGCGCAGATTGCGCACGCCATCGCGCTCCGCCTGTTGGCCGATGTCCAGCGAGTTGCCGCCGTTCATGATGATGCGCCCGATCGCGTCGGTCGTCGGAAGGACTTGATAGACGCCGACGCGCCCCTTGTAGCCGGTCTTGTTGCAGGTCTCGCAACCGACCGGCTTGTAGACTTGAACGTCATCGACCTCGTCCTCGGTGAAACCTTCCCTCAGCAGCGCCTCGCGTGGAACCTTGTCCGGCGCCTTGCAGTGGGAGCACAGCCGCCGGGCTAGGCGTTGCGCGATGATCAGCGAGACCGACGAGGCGATATTGAAGGGCGGCACGCCCATGTTCATCAGCCGCTCGAGCGTCTGTGGGGCGTCGTTGGTATGCAGGGTCGACAGCACGAGGTGGCCCGTCTGCGCGGCCTTGATGGCGATCTCCGCCGTCTCCAGGTCGCGGATCTCGCCGACCATGATGACGTCCGGGTCCTGTCGCAGGAACGAGCGCAGCGCCTCGGCGAACGTCAGCCCGATCTTGCTGTTCACGTTGACCTGGTTGATACCGGCTATGTTGATCTCGGCCGGGTCCTCCGCGGTGGAGATATTGCGGTCGGTGTCGTTCAGCAGGTTGAGGCCGGTGTAGAGCGACACCGTCTTGCCCGAACCGGTCGGCCCCGTCACCAGGATCATGCCGTAGGGTTTGTTCAGGGCATCCAGATAGAGCTGCTTCTGATCGTCCTCATAGCCCAGGTCCTCGATCTTCATCTGCGCGCTGCTCGGATCGAGGATACGCAGCACGATCTTCTCGCCGAAGAGCGTCGGGCAGGTATTGACGCGGAAGTCGATCGCCCGGCTACGGGAGATCTTCATCTTCACGCGCCCATCCTGGGGCACCCGGCGCTCGGAGATGTCCATCCGTGACATCACTTTGAGGCGTGCGATCAGCCGCGGTGCCATTGCCAGCGGGGGCTTGGAGACCTCGTGCAGCACGCCGTCGATGCGATAGCGCACACGCACGAAATGCTCGTAGGGCTCCATGTGGATATCGGACGCACCGCGATTGATGGCGTCGAGCAACAGCTTGTTGACGTAGCGCACGACGGGGGTGTCGTCGGCATCCGAACTCGAGCTCTCCTCGGGCTCGTCCCCGCCCACTTCCAACGAGTCGAGATCGTCGTCCAAGCCCTCGTCGATATTGCTCATTTCGGCCTGACTGAGCAGGCGCTCGATCTGCTTGGTGAGCTTGTGCTCCTCGACGAGCACCGGCTCGGTGGTCATGCCGGTGGCGAACTTGAGTTCGTCGAGCGCGACCAGGTTGGTCGGGTCGGACACGGCGACGAACAGGCGCTGGCCGCGCTTGTACAATGGGAGCGCGTGATGGCGTTCGACCAGCTTCGAATCGACGGCGGAGGAGCTCAGATAGTCGGGATCGAGTGCGTCCAGGTCGACGAGCGGCAGCCCGAACTCGTGCAGCGCAGCCATGGCGGCCTGATGGCCGGTGACGAGGTTGTTCGCAACCAGATGGCGTACGACGGAAGTCTTCTCGCGCTGGGCGGCTTCACCGGCTTCGCGCGCCCGCTCCTCGGACAGCACCCCGTCGCGTGCCAGCCGGCGGACTATGCCGCCGACTGCGATCTTGGAATTCGCTGCTGCCATCGAAGCTCCGCAGGCGCCTTAAATTAGGGCAAGGCTACACAGATTTATCCACATACGGCCCGGCTTACGCAAGCATGCAAAAAAACCGAGCCGAAATGGCCGCGTGTGGGGGGGAATCCATGCTTATCAGTGCGGTGGGCGCGGTTCGCCATGCGCCGGCGCACCTAGTGTCCTGTCCGGGACACCTGCGCCGTAGAGAGCGCGTGGTACAGCGAGCGGATTGGCGTGATCGTGAAACGAGCATGGTGGTTCCCATGTGAGTTGAGGGATCGCGCAGCGGCCGGACGCAGGGATGCGCCGGCAAAGCCGCCGCTGTGGTGCGCGCGCCGTAGACGCCGGGTTTCTCGGACAGCGTTCTAGTCGGCCGTGGTGCCGCGTCGTGTGCGCCCATCGCGTATCCGATGCTTATCGACCCCCGTGGAGGCCGGGTCCATGTTGGGAGCCGAAGAGGTTTCGAGCCGCTTCGTCAGCGCCCGGTAGCGTTCGATCAGCGGTCCCATGTCGGCGCCCGCCGGATGACGTGTGCGCAGCCCCGTTTCGATCAACGCATGCGCCTCCTCGAGCTTGTCGCCGCGCTCGAGGACTTGGGAGAGCGCGTAGCGGGCCTCGACTGAGCGGGGGTTGAGCTCGAGTGCGCGGCGTAGCGCTGCAGCGGCCGATCCCGAGGTCAGGTCCGGATGATCGGAGCGCAAAAGCCCGAGGATCAGTGGTGTGCTGGCCCGTAATGGGTTCCGCGCTTCGGCGCCGTCGAGCAACTCGATTGCTTGTTGGACCAGATCCTGTCGGACGCCATTGGGAAAGCTATGTTGCCGGAGTGCGGTCAGGTGCGTATCTGCCTGCAGGTACCAAGCTGCGTCCGGCGCCGCCCAGATCCCGCGCGCACGCGAGAAGCTGTCGATCGCCTCAGCGAACTCCTGAGCGGAGAATTCCTCGAGCCCCTGGTCGATATGGTGGAAATAGATCGCATGGGCGGAATACGCCCAAACCGGAATGAGCGTCAGGCCAGCCAGCGAGATCATCGCCAGCGGTCGGCCGCGAATGTAGGGCAAACGGAAGAAAACTTGCGGAGTCCGCGATGCGGTTCGATCGAATTCAGCCAAGACAATGCCGAATACGATCAGGAACGGCATGAGCTGGAAGTTGTAAGAGAAGAGCCCATGCACGGCCAGTGTGATCAGTGCGCTAAACGTGGCGACGGTCATTGCTGCGCGTTTCTCGGTCGCACGGTCGCGGCCTCTCAGCTCCTTGAGAAACCGCGCGAACGTCCAGGTAGTTACGACGGCGAGCGCGAGTGCGAGCGCAAGGCCTGGCAGACCGCGCTCGAGCCAGAACTCCAGGTAATCGTTGTGCACGAAGTAGCCGGCGCTACCGTCCGCCGGCAGACGAAACATTGGATACGCCAGGAAGAACACGCCGGGACCCCAGCCGAGCCATGGGCGCTCTTGGATCATTTCCCAGGCCGCTTCCCAGATGAGGAACCGCGACGCGCCCGCTTCTGCCGGACTGCCGAGATCACGTGTGTCGCTGGCGATAAGGTCGCCGGTGAGTCCGTTTGCCATGATAACGGCAAGGGCTGCCACAACGATTAGCGCGAGCGACTTGCGAGGGCGTTGAAGCCAAAATAAACCGATTCCTACGAGTACGACCAGTGCCATGCTCCCGGCGAGCAATGCGCCGCGTGAGCCGGTCAAGCCGACCGCCAGGATCATCATGGCGGATGCCGCGAGCAGGAGTGTGTGGCGGCGAGTGGCGCCGGTCCCATGAAGCCAGCCCGCGGCCGCGAAGGGCCACGCCACGTTGACAAGCGCCGCAGCCGAGTTGCGGTTCACGAACATGGCTCCGGGTTCGAATCCGGTGAGCTGCTGCGCCAGCATGGCGGCCGCCAAGATGGCTCCAAGCGCCACGAGTAGACGAGCGGTCGGTATGATCGGCCGCTCTCGGTTGCAGCTCCGCCAGACAAGGAATAGGCATACCCCAGCGGCCATTGAGCCGAGCTCTACCGCCGACACGTACGGTACTTGGCTCCAGAAGACCGAAAGGGCGCTCCAGCCGAAGAAGGCAAGCGCGACGAGAGCCGGTCCGCCGAGTTCTACGCGCGAGCCAGAATTGGCATAGATGGCAAGAGCCGCGGACACCACTGCTGCGACTCCCGCAATCTCGTACAGGTACAGCGCGTTCCCGTTGTAGAACAGCGCGCAGGCAAGTGTCACGAGCGCCAGGGTGACCGCTGGATAAACCGCACGGGTCTCGCCGGGGCAGGATGGAGCTTCGGTGGCGCTTCGGGTGGTCGGCATATGGGCTGTTCAATGGAGTCCGTACGGGGACGCTGGGCGCCTGGAGTCCGGCGGCGACCATGGGCCCGCAGCTGCCGTGCCCCGGAGTCGTCAAAATAGCATTGCGGACTCACCCACAGGGGGACGGGGCCGTGCAAGCTGATGCCGCTGCGGGACGCGCACGCAGAGGCGTCGGGTTTCTCGGACAGGCCCTAGCGCATTGTTTGTGGTGGCTGCCCGGGTGCGCCCGATGCCGCGTTTGAAGGCTCCGCCGGTCCTTGCCCGCCGATCCGCCTAAGACGCTGCCTGAGACTTGACGCGTCGACTCCGGCCTCTTGTGTGAACGCAATTCCCCGCTCCAGGAGATCCCGGGCCCGCGCGAGTTCGCCGTCGCGTTCATAGAGCTGGGCGAGCGAGTACCAGGATTCGATGTTGCGGGGGTCGAGATCGATCGCCCGCCGTAGGGCCGCTTTGGCCGATCCGGAAGTGAGCTCCGGGTGATCGGCACGCAACAGGCCTCGGATCAGGTGGGTGGTGGCACGGTGCGGGTTGTAGTGCTCGGCGCGGTCGAGCATCGTGTCCGCCTGCGAGATCAGCTCAGCGCGCTTGCCGTCCGGGAACGGAGTTGCGCGCATCGCCTCGAGCAGCACGTTCGCGTTGAGGTACCAGGCTGAATCCAGCTGCAACCAGGTGGACTGCGCCTTGGCCAGGACATTGTTCGCGTCGGCGTATTCGCCTCGGCTCATCAGGTGGGAGCCGCGTTCGGTATAGTGGAATGCGAGCGCGGACCGACCGTAATGGCCGACCACCAGCACGGTCAGCGCGATCAGTCCGATCACCGGAACAATGCGCTGGAATGAGGGGATGCGCAGCTTGACCCACGGCCTTGCGTCGCTGCCACGCTCGAGCTCGGCCGTAAGAATCCCGAGGACGAGCACGAAGGGCAGCATCTGGAGGTTGAAGGTGACGACACTGTGCGTGCCGACGCCCGTCAGACCGGCGAAGCACGCGGTCGCAAGGGCAAGATTGCCGGCCGGCGCGGGCCGGGACCGTTCGCGGCGGATGGCCGTGATGAAAAGTCCAAGTGCGGCGGCGGCGATGGCGAAGGCCAGGCCCAGTCCGATCACGCCGGTCTCGAGCCAGAACTCGAGATAGTCGTTGTGGACCCAGTTGCCGCTGCTTCCATCCTGCGGCGAGCGGTATGCGCTGTATACGATCCAAAAGGTTCCCGGGCCGAAGCCGAGCCACGGACGCTCTTGCACCATCTCCCAGGCGGATTGCCATATCGCGAGTCGGCTCGTTCCCGCCAGGCTCGTGTCCGTCACCGACGCCGCCCCTGCGCTGGCGGCGTGGCCGCCGGTGCTGTCGGCGGCCACGAAAGCGGTTGCGAAGACCGCCACGAGCGCAAACGTCGCACCATGATCGCGCCGCACATAGCCGCCCACGAATGCCACGGCGGTCAGTGCGGCCAGGGCGCCGACAAGCGCTCCCCGCGAGCCGTCGAGCAGCACGGCAAACAAAAGCGCAAAGGTAGCCACAAGGGCGAGCTGGCGGGACCGATTCGCGGACGATCGGTCGAGCCAGATCGTGGCGGTAAAGGGCCACAGGAAGTTGAGGAACGCAGCGGCCGAATTCGGGTTGAGCAGGGTCCCGTGTGGCCTGAGGTCCATCAGGTACTGGGCGATCATCAGGGCGCTCAGCCCGAGGCCGAGCGCAACCAAGAGAAAGGGCGTGGGCAGCTCGGAATGGCGCACATTCCACGTTCGCCAGATAAGATAGATCCCTACGCCGGCGAGCAGGATGCCGAGGTCGATCGCCGAGACATACGGGATCGAGCTCCAGGTAATAGCCAGCCCGTTCCAGGCGAAGAAAATGATGAGCAGGCAACCCATCGGTCCGATTGGGATGTCGCAATCCTGGTGAGCGAGCAGCGTAAGCACTAACGCGGCGAATACCGCGATGCCCGCATAGGCGTAGAAATCCATCTCACGGCCATTGAAATGCAGCGCGAAGCCCAGCGCAGCGAGCAACGACGCCAGAGTCAGTGCCTTGATGACGCGCGCACGGAGCGTGTTGCCTTGATCGCGTTCGGCTAACATTGGGGTATGTCGGTCGTCCTCGCTCCCGGCGCCGTTGGCGCCTGTCGCGAGCGCCCGTCTTCCGAGATTGCCGGATGCTCGTTGGTCAGGCTGAACCAAAAAGCCCCGCCGCTAGAAGCGGCGGGGCTTGTGGCGAATAGCTTGGCCGCCCTTAGGCGTCGGAGCAGCCGTCCGGATACAGATCCGATTCGATGTTCGAAGCACCGGAGCCGACGACGCAGTTCCAGTTCGCAGCGGAGTCGCGGTCGAGGGCAATGAAATTACCGTTGACGTCAGCATTGCCGTTCATTTCGCACGCAATCTCGGCCTCGGTCTCCAGGCTGCCGGCTCCTGGGGCGGTACTGTTGTAGTCGTTGACGGAGATTGTACAACGACTAGTTTCCTCTTGGAGGCCGACCGTTTCGTGATCAGCGGTATCGAGAATGCTCATGTCCCGCTGCAGGATTTCCTCGTAAGCGGTGCGGCCGCCGGAGATCTCGGACAGAGAACCGGTCATCTGCGAGCGCGTGACATAGTCGTTGTACTGCGGGATCGCGATCGCCGCGAGGATGCCGATGATCGCGATGACGATCATCAGCTCGATGAGCGTAAAGCCCTGCTGCATTTTCTTCATTACTAGCTCCTGTGTTTCCGGGGCCCGGATTGTCGAAGCCGACCCGGACATGCTCAGCGGGTCGCCTTTCGCGTGAGAGCAAGCATGACCCGTGCCAGCCAGGGGTGTCGGGGTGAATCGCGGCGCGGTGCGGCTCGCGTCGGGCGCGCTTACGGCGTCGCGCGCATAGCCATGACAATGGATGGCACAAAGTGACGAATCTGGGTGCCCGCCGTCACGTGGCTTGCAGGCGGCGCCCGCTGTTCAGTCGATCCCGAGCTTCTTCAGCCGGTAGCGTAGCTGGCGGTAGGTGAGCCCCAGTTGGCGCGCGACCGCGCTGCGGTTCCAGCGCCGGGCCTCGAGCGCTTCCAGCAGCATCGCGCGTT
This sequence comes from uncultured Ectothiorhodospiraceae bacterium, assembly GCA_964625925.1. Classification (GTDB taxonomy): domain Bacteria; phylum Pseudomonadota; class Gammaproteobacteria; order XJ16; family Halofilaceae; genus Halofilum. Next base: position 66,264 of record CAZVBX010000001.1, read on the forward strand.
GCTGCGCCTGGAGCTGATCGTCGAGGGAGCCGGCCTGGCGCTCGAGCTCGCCCGGGGAGGGCTCGCCGCCGGCGCTGATCTGCGCGAACTCCGCGGCGAGCCCCGCATGGGTGTCCCCGGACATGGGGGGATCGGCCGCATCCACGGATTGGGCGTCGGCGCGAGTGCCCGCGTCGAGCTGAAGGTCGGCGGCGGCGATCTCGTCGCCATCGGCGAGCGCCAGGGCGCCCTCCAGGATGTTCTCGAGCTCGCGCACGTTGCCGGGGAAGGCGTAGTCGCGTAGGGCCGCGAGCGCGTCCTCCGCCAGGCGCGCGGGCCGGCCGGCGGCGATGCGCTCGAGGATGGCCCCGGCCAGGGGTCCGATGTCGTCGCGACGCTCGCGCAGGGGCGGCACGTGCAGCGCGATGACATTGATGCGGTAGTAGAGGTCCTCGCGGAAGCGGCGTTCGGCGACCGCGCTGCCGAGATCCCCGTGGGTCGCGCTGACGATCCGCACGTCGACGGGGGTTTCCCGCGTCTTCCCCACCGGGCGGATGCGCTTTTCCTGGATCGCACGCAGCAGTTTCACCTGCATGTCCAGGGGCAGCTCGACCACCTCGTCGAGGAACAGCGTCCCGCCGGCGGCGGCCGCGAATAGGCCTTCTTTCTCGCTGGTGGCGCCGGTGAAACTGCCGCGGGCGTGACCGAAGAATTCGCTTTCCATGAGCTCGCGCGGGATCGCGCCGCAGTTGACCGGGACGAAGGGCGCGTCCGCGCGCGGGCCTTGGCGGTGGATCATGCGGGCGACGAGCTCCTTGCCCACGCCCGATTCGCCGGTGATGACGATCGGCGCCTGGCTGCGGGCCACCCGGGCCACGCGCCCGCGGACCGACTCGATCGCCGGCGAGCTGCCGATGAGCATGTTGCGCCCAGGGTCCTGCTGTTGCGGCCCGACGCGCAGCGCCTGGCCGGCCAGGCGCCGCAGGTCCTCGAGATCAATGGGCTTGGAAACGAAGTCGAATGCGCCGGCCTTCAGCGCGGCGATGGCGGTGTCCATGCTGCCGTGGGCGGTGATCACGGCGATCGGCGTGTCGGGGTGCTCGGCGGCGACCAGACGCACCAGGTCGATGCCGTCGCCGTCGGGCAGCCGCATGTCGGTCAGGCAGAGATCGAAGCCGTCGCGCGCCAGGGCGGCGCGCGCCGACGCCACGTCGCCTGCGGCAGTCGTGTCGATGCCCATGCGGCCGAGGGTGATCTCGACGAGTTCGCGGATGTCGGACTCGTCATCGACGATGAGAACGCTGGGTTCGCTCATGTGCGGTTCTGTCGGTTCGGCCCGCCAAACCGGATCCGGAAGCGATTGCCGCTGGGATCGGGGATGTAGCGCAGCCGGGCGTCGTTGCTCTCGCATAGCTCGCGTGCGACGAATAGACCGAGCCCCGTGCCGGTGCGGCTGGTCGAATGGAATGGTTCGAACAGCTCCTCCACCCGCGCGCTGTCGAGCGCGACGCCGTCGTCGGCGATATCCAGGATCGGCTGGCCGCTCGCCATGGTGCCTGGCTCGAGCACGATTCGCACCGGGGCCCCATCCGTGCGGTGTCCATGCTGGATAGCGTTGTCGCATAGGTTGGCCACGACCTGATGGAGCTGGTCCGGATCGAAGCGGACTGCGGCCGCGTCCTCGCCGTCCGTGCGTAGCGTCACACGCTCGGGGTCGATCTCGCGTGCGCGGCAGAATTCGTCGACGAAGGCGTGCAGCCAGGTCTGCAGCGACACGACAACGCCCGGATCCGTGCGCCGGCGCGAGACCATGAGCACGTCCTCGACGATGCGGTCGATGCGGCGGCAATGCTGGAGCTGGATGTCGACCAGGCGCCGATCCTCGCTGCCCAGGCCGTCGGCTTCGCACAGGAGCTGGGCCGAATGATCGATGGCGCTGAGCGGGTTGCGGATCTCGTGGGCGATGCTCGCGCTCAAGCGCCCGAGCGAGGCGAGCTTGAGCTGCTGTAGCTGTTCTTCGATATGCGCGGCGTCCTCGAGCGCCACCAGCGTGCCGAGGTCGCCCAGGTCGGTGAACTGCGGCTGGAGGCGGCGCTCGGCGCCCGGACGGGCGGTGACCGGGGCCTGCAGCGCGTTCGGCTGCGCTTGCCAGTGGGACAGGCTGTGCGCCAGCCCCGGGGCCAGCGCGTCCAGTGCCTCGCCCGGCGCGATGTCGGCGCGATCCAGCAAGACGTTGGCGCTGGCGTTGGCGAGCCTGATGGTCGCATCGGGTCCCACGACGAGGATGCCTGACTCCATCTGCTGGATGATGCGGTCGTTGAGCGTGGTTAGGCGGCGGATATCGGCCATGCGCTGCCGTGCGATCGCCGCGATCTGCGTGCTGCGCTGTGTGAAGAGCGCGGCCAGCAGGGCGGTGGCGAAGAGCATGGCGCCCAGCAGCGCCGCACTGGGGTAGTCGGCGGCGGCAGCGCCCAGATCCTGGTGGCGCACGACCTCCGAAGTGAGCGCCATCACCGTCGCCAGCGCGGCGTAGACGAGCGCATCGCGGGCGGGCAGCAGGATCCCCGCGCCGACCACCGGCACCAGCAGCAGCACGCCCAGGCCGCTATCGATTCCACCGGAGGCGTAGAGCGCGCCGCAAAGGGCGATCACGTCGGTGTAGAACTGCAGGTACGCCTGTGTAGCGGCGGGGGGCCGGCGCTGCAGCAGCATGACGGCGAACAGCAGCCCGGCGACGAGATAGCCGGCGCTGAAGCTGTAGAAGACGACCGGCGCGGCGCGGCCGAGCCCCGTCGCGGGGGCGAAGAAGGCCACCAGCAACACGACGGCGACGAACAAGCGATAGCTGTTCAGCAGCCGTAGGGAGGTCCACTGGCCCGGGTGGCCCGGGCCGGCAGTCTCATCCGTGCCGATGGCGAGATCGGTCGCAGACATCGAGGGTGACAGCGCGTGGGCTTGTGTGCGTGGGATTATCCCACAGGTTGCTTGGCGTGGGGTCGGTGCTCCGCCACAATGCCGACCGCTCGTCGAACCCGTCCGGAGGTCCTGCCGTGAGTGCATCGTCCGACTTGGTGATCGGCTTGGTTCAACTGGACGTCGTCGTGGGGGATATCGAGGGCAATGCCCGCCGCGCGCTGGAGGCTGCGCAGGCGGCTGCGGCGCGGGATGGCGCGCGGCTGGTGGTGCTGCCCGAGCTCGCGCTGCTCGGCTATCCGCCGGATGATCTGCTGCTGCGGCCCGATCTGCCGGAGCGTATCGAGCGTGGTCTCGAGCACATCGCGGCCGTGCTCGCGGACACCGGAATCGCCGTGCTGATCGGGGTGCCGCAATGGCAGGACGGCGCCTGCTTCAATTCGGCCGTCGTGCTCGACGGCGGTGAGCGTGCGGTCACGGTGCACAAGCGCTGCCTGCCGAACTACGGCGTGTTCGACGAGAAGCGTTATTTCGCGGCCGGTCAGGACGCCGGGGTCGCCGAACTCGACGGCCACCGGGTCGGCCTCATCGTCTGCGAAGACCTGTGGGCGCCCGAACCGGCCGCAGCGGTGGCCGCAGCGGGCGCCGAATCCATCGTCTGCATCAACGCCTCGCCCTATCACTGGGGCAAGCACCGCGAACGCCGCGAGGTCGCGCATGAGCGCGTGCATGCCACCGGCTTGCCGTTGATCTACCTGAACCAGGTCGGCGGCCAGGACGATCTCGTGTTCGATGGCGACTCGTTCGTCCTCGACGGGGAGGGTCGGGAGATCGCCGCCCTGCCGGCCTTCCGCGAGACGGGTGGGGCGGTGGCGGTCGGCGCTGGCCGCGGCATGCGCCGCCAACCGCCGATGCCGGAGCCGGGCCCCGAAGCCGAAGCGGCCGAGGCCATCTACCAGGCGCTCGTGCTCGCGGTCCGCGATTACGTCAACAAGAATGGCTTCGGCGGCGTGTACGTGGGCCTGTCCGGCGGCATCGATTCTGCCCTCGTGCTGGCGCTCGCCGCCGATGCCCTGGGCCCGGAGCGGGTCGGCGCGGCGCTCATGCCCTCGCGCTATACGGCGCAGATGAGCGTCGGCGACGCCGCCCAGCAGTGCCGCCGGCTCGGGGTCGCCTATCACGTCCTTTCGATCGAGAAGCCGTACGCGGCCTTCGTGGACGTGCTGAGCGAGGTATTCGGCGGCGGCGAGCCGGACGTGACCGAGGAGAATATCCAGGCGCGCTCGCGCGGTCTGATGCTGATGGCGCTGGCCAACAAGCGCAACTGGATCGTGCTCGCCACCGGGAACAAGAGCGAGATGGCCGTGGGCTACGCCACGCTGTACGGCGATATGGCCGGGGGCTTCGCGCCGCTCAAGGACGTGGCGAAGATGCGGGTCTACGAGCTGGCCCACTGGCGCAATGCGCAGGGAGAGGTGATCCCGCAGCGGGTCATCGACCGCCCGCCGACCGCGGAATTGGCCGAGGGCCAAGCCGATACCGACAATCTACCGCCCTACGAGGAACTCGATCCCATTCTCGAGGCGCTGGTCGAGCGCGACGACCGCATCGAGGACATTATCGCGTCCGGCCATGACGAGCAGACGGTGCACCGGGTGGCGCAGATGCTGCTGCGGAGCGAGTACAAGCGCCGCCAGTCGGCCCCCGGCCCGAAGATCTCGCCGCGCGCCTTCGGTCGCGAGCGGCGCTACCCCATCACGTCCGCCTATCGCTTCTGACTGAGTGTCGGCGCCGCGTCAGGAATCCTGGAGCGCCGGGTGTTGCGGCCAATTGCGCGCCAGCAAGCGGCGGGTGTCCGCGACCATCTCGGGCATCTCCAGGGCGCGGTAGGCGCGGATCTGGAGCGCCAAGGCATCGGGTACGGCGGGTGCCCCGTCATAGTGCGACAACAGGTAGTCGATGCGGTTGGCCGCGGCGGCGTGCGCGCTGCGCTGGAAGTAAAAGCGTGCGACCCGGAGTTCGTGCTCGGCCAGCTCGTTGCGCAGATAGGTCAGCCGCTGACGCGCATCCTCGACATACCGGCTGCGGGGGTGCTCGCGCACGACGGTCCGAAAATCCGAGAACGCCTGCCGTAGCAGGCTCGGATCCATCTGCGACAGGTCACGCGGGAAGAAATGGCTGAGCAGATTGTTGCCCTGGTTGTAGCGCACCAGACCGCGCAGATAATGCGCGTAGGCCGCCCCCTCGTGGGTGGGATGCAGCTTGATGAAGCGGTCCGCCGCCGCGATCGCGGAGGCGTCCTCCCCGTAGCGGTAATACGAGTAGGCGATGTCGAGCTGGGCCTGCAACGCCAGGTCGCCGAAGGGATAGCGCGCCTCCAGCGTCTCGAAATAGTCGATCGCCTGCTGGAAGTCGGCGCGCTCCATCGCCGCCTTGGCCTCATCGTATAGCCGCTGCGCCGACCAGCCCGCCGTAGGGTCGCGCTGGTGAGCGCAGCCGGCGAGCAGCGCCAGCACCAGGCCCAGGCAGGCCAGTGCCCGCGTGAAACGTGCGTCGCATTTAGCTGTGTGCATCGCTGGCTTCCAAAATCGTCCCCCGAGCCGCTACGCTGCCCGTCATGGAGCAAACCGAAGAACCGGACATCCGTCGGATCCCCGCAGCGTTCGCCGGTCAGCGCCTCGATCGTGCCCTTGCGGATCTCTTCCCGGAATACTCGCGCAGCCGCCTGCAGGAATGGCTCAAGGCCGGAGACCTGCAGGTCGACGGCATGTCGCCCGCCCCGCGAACCCGCGTGGTGGGCGGTGAGTCCGTAGTGCTCGACGCCGGGATCGCCCAGGCCGTCGACCCCACGCTCGACGCGGCGCCCGAGGCGATCGACTTCGCGATCGTCCACGAGGACGCGCATATCCTGATCGTGGACAAGCCGGCGGGCCTGGTGGTCCACCCGGCCGCGGGACACAGGCGCGGCACCCTGCAGAATGGGCTGTTGCACTATGACCCGAAGCTCGCGGCCGTCCCGCGTGCGGGCATCGTGCATCGCCTCGACAAGGATACCACCGGACTGATGGTCGTGGCCCGCACGCTGGCCGCGCACAATCGACTGGTCGTGCAATTGCACGAGCGCGCCGTCGTTCGCGAGTACCACACCGTGGTCGCGGGCGTGCCCGTGGCGGGCGATGTCATCGACGCGCCCATCGGGCGCCATCCGCGCGACCGCCAGCGCCAAGCGGTGGTCAAGACCGGCGGCAAGCCGGCGGTGACCCACTACCGCGTCGAGCGCAAGTTCCGCGCCCACGCGCATTTGCGCGTCCGGCTCGAGACCGGCCGCACGCACCAGATCCGCGTGCACATGGCCCACGCGGGATTGCCGCTGGTCGGTGACCCCATGTACGGCGGTCGCCCCAAGCGTCCGAAGGGCCCCCATCCACAGTTGGAGCAGGCGCTGATGCAAATGCGCCGACAGGCGCTCCATGCCGGTCACCTGGCGTTGTCGCACCCCGAGAGCAACGAATGGATGAGCTGGGATGCGCCCCTGCCGGCCGATTTCCAGGGGCTGCTGGCGGGGCTCGAAGCCGATCTGGATGCCTGTGTCTGAGCGCGGCCGCTGGTTGGGGCCGCACTGGGGCACGCGGGCGGACTCACCTGTGCGCGCCGTTACCACTACCCGGGCCGGCGGGCTCAGCGGTCCGCCCTACGCCACGCTCAATCTGGGTATGGCCAGCGGCGATGCGCCCGAGACGGTGGCCGCCAACCGCCGGCGCCTGCGCAGTGCGCTCGGGCTACCGGCCGAACCGGGTTGGCTGAGCCAGGTCCATGGCGCGCGCGTCGTGCAGCTCACCGACAGGGGTTCGGATGCGCCCCCGGAAGCCGATGCCGCCTGGTCCGACCGGCCCGGGCTCGCCTGCGCGGTCCTGACGGCCGACTGCCTGCCTGTCGTGCTCGCCGACGAGCAGGGCGCGGCCGTGGCCGCTGCCCATGCGGGGTGGCGCGGCCTCGCCGCCGGGGTGCTCGAGGCGACTGTGGCCGCCATGCCCGTGGCCGCGGCGCGTTGCCGGGCTTGGCTCGGACCCGCGATCGGCCCGCGCGCGTTCGAGATCGGGCCGGAAGTGCGTGAGCAACTGCTCGCGGCCGATCCCGGCGCGACGAGCGCCTTTCGCCGCGGCGAAGACGACCGTTGGCGTGCCGATCTCTTCGCGCTCGCCCGCCGCCGGCTGCGCCGGGCCGGTGTGGCGCGGGTCGATGGCGGCGGCCAGTGTACCTACAGCGACCCGGCGCGATTCTTCTCGCACCGGCGCGACGGCGCCGCCACCGGGCGCATGGCCACGCTCATCTGGCTCCCGTCGTAATCCCCTCCGCCGTCAATTCGCACTTGAAAACGCCCGGATGGCCCGCAGTTATCAGGTAACTGACGATCACGCGGGGAAGAACACGCATGCGGATGGACAAACTCACCGGCAAATTCCAGATGGCACTGGCCGATGCGCAGTCGCTGGCCATCGGCCGGGATCATCAATTCATCGAACCGGCCCACCTGATGGCGGCCATGCTCGATCAGGACGGCGGCGGCGTGCGGCCGCTGCTGTCGCAGGCGGGGGTCGACATCAACGGTCTGCGCTCGGCGCTGGGCGCCGAGATGGACCGGATGCCGCAGGTCGCCGGGACCGAGGGCGAGGTCCATGTCTCCAATGACCTCTCCAAGTTGCTGAACCAGTGCGACAAGCTGGCGCAGCAGCGCGGCGATCAGTACATCTCGAGCGAGCTGTTCGTGCTCGCGGCCGTGGATGACAAGGGCCGGCTGGGCGAACTGATGAAGCACGCCGGCGCGGTCAAGGGCGCGATCGAGAAGACGATCGAGAGCATCCGCGGCGGCCAGAACGTGGAGGACCCCAACGCCGAGGAGCAGCGTCAGGCGCTGGAGAAATACACCACCGACCTGACCGAGCGCGCCGAGCAAGGCAAGCTCGACCCGGTGATCGGCCGTGACGAGGAGATCCGGCGCGCGGTGCAGGTGCTGCAGCGGCGCACCAAGAACAATCCCGTGCTCATCGGCGAGCCCGGCGTGGGCAAGACGGCGATCGTCGAGGGCCTGGCCCAGCGCATCGTCAACGGCGAGGTGCCCGAGGGACTCAAGGACAAGCGCCTGCTCAATCTCGATCTGGGCGCGCTGCTCGCCGGCGCCAAGTACCGCGGTGAGTTCGAGGAGCGCCTCAAGGCCGTGCTGGCCGACATCGGCAAGCAGGAAGGGCGCATCATCCTGTTCATCGATGAGATCCACATGGTCGTCGGTGCCGGCAAGGCCGAGGGCGCCATGGACGCCGGCAACATGCTCAAGCCGGCGCTGGCGCGCGGCGAGCTGCACTGCATCGGCGCGACGACGCTGGACGAGTACCGCAAGACGATCGAGAAGGACGCCGCGCTCGAGCGCCGCTTCCAGAAGGTGCTGGTGGACGAGCCCACGGTGGAGGACACGATCGCCATCCTGCGTGGCCTCAAGGAGCGCTACGAGGTGCATCACGGCGTGCAGATCACCGACCCGGCGATCATCGCCTCCGCCCAGCTGTCGCACCGCTACATCACCGACCGGCAGATGCCGGACAAGGCCATCGACCTGGTCGATGAGGCGGCCAGCCGTATTCGCATGGAGATCGACTCCAAGCCGGAGGAGATGGACCGCCTGGAGCGGCGCCTGATCCAGTATAAGATCGAGCTCGAGGCCATGAAGAAGGAGTCGGACGAGGCCTCGAAGCGGCGCCGTCAGGACCTCGAGAACGAAGTGGCGCGTCTGGAGAAGGAATACGCCGACCTCGAAGAGACCTGGAAGGCCGAGAAGGCGGCGGTGCAGGACGAGACCCATCTCAAGGAGGAACTCGAGCGCGCCCGCCAGGAACTCGAGACGGCGCGCCGCGCGGGCAATCTCGGGCGCATGTCCGAGCTGCAGTACGGCCGTATCCCGGAGCTGGAGAAGCAGCTGGCCGAGGCGCAGGCGGCCGACGACTCGCACGAGGAGCAGCATCTGCTGCGCAACAAGGTGACCGAGGAAGAGGTCGCCGAGGTGGTCTCGCGCTGGACCGGCATCCCGGTGTCGAAAATGCTCGAGGGCGAGCGCGACAAGCTCAACCGGCTGGAAGAGGTCCTGGCCGAGCGGGTCGTGGGGCAGGACGAGGCGGTCACCGCCGTCGCCTCGGCGATCCGGCGCTCGCGGGCGGGCCTGGCCGATCCGAACAGGCCCAACGGCTCGTTCCTGTTCCTGGGCCCGACCGGCGTCGGCAAGACCGAGTTGTCGAAGACGCTGGCGCAGTTCCTATTCGACACCGAGGAGTCGATGGTGCGCATCGACATGTCGGAGTTCATGGAGCAGCATTCCGTGGCCCGGCTGATCGGCGCGCCCCCTGGCTACGTCGGTTACGAGGAGGGCGGCTACCTGACCGAGCTGGTCCGGCGCAAGCCGTACTCGGTCATCCTGATGGACGAGATCGAGAAGGCGCACCGGGACGTGTTCAACATCCTGCTGCAGGTCCTCGATGACGGGCGCTTGACCGATGGCCACGGCCGCACGGTCGATTTCCGCAATACCGTGATCATCATGACCTCGAACCTGGGCAGCGATGTCATCCAGGAGCAGGCCGGCCGCGGCGACTACGACGCGGTCAAGACCTCGGTGATGGAGATCGTCGGCCAGGCGTTCCGGCCCGAGTTCATCAACCGTGTCGACGACGTCGTAGTGTTCCGGCCGCTGGGCCGCGAGCAGATCCGGCGAATCACCGAGATCCAGGTCGGTCACTTGCGTGAGCGCCTGGCGGAGCGCGACATGGTCATCGAGTTCGCCACGGCCGCGCTCGACCGCCTGGGAGAGGCCGGCTTCGATCCGGTTTACGGCGCCCGCCCGCTCAAGCGGGCCATCCAGCACCAGCTGGAGAACCCGCTGGCGCAGGAGATCCTGGCCGGCCGTTTCGGGCCGGGAGACACCATCCGGGTCGATGCGGGGGAAGCCGGGCTATCCTTCGACCGGGGCAGGGTCGTCGCCGAAGCCGCGACCGGCTGATCCCCACGCCGGTCGCGCAATCCAACGGGCGCCTGCGGGCGCCCGTGGTCGTTGTATTCCCGCCTCGCTGTGCTGCCCGCTCCGGGGCGCATGGCCGGATCCCGGTACGCGAATAGGCACTGGCCGCGCCTGAATCGCGGCGGGACATCCCTGTCCCGCATGAGCAGCCTACAGCCGGCTAGCGGCGGTCGAGCGCGATGGGATCGACCTCGGGCCAAGATACCGGCATGGTGATTGCCATTCCGATGTCCCAGGGATAGTTGTCCGCGTCCGCCAATGGCATCCTTCACCAGGAGTCCGTCGACCGATAACCGAAGACGATCACCGCGATCTGGTCGCATGGGCATGGCAGCAGCGTTTCCGGACAGGGTTCTAGCGCCGTGCGGCCGGCTGGTAGAACGGCTGTAGCAAGGGATCGGCCAGTGGCCGTAAGGGGGAGTTGTCGTGGATCCAAACAACCAGACCCCGACCGGAGAGGAACCCCAGCGGGGCGAACACAATCCGATGTCGCTGGCGGCCGTCAGCGCACTGTTGGATGACATCGGGATGTACTTCAAGGACCGTGACGGGTGCTATACGTTTGCGAACGAGGCACTGTGCCAGCTGCTCGGTTCTAGCAAGGACGAAGTGCTCGGGCAGACTGACGAGCGCTTCTTCGACGTTGCCAGCTGCCGTTCGCTGCGCGCGAACGAGCTGCGCGTGCTGCATGAGGGCGCCGAGATCGCGGGCGGCGAGGAGGTGGTGCTCCGTGGGGGCGATGCCCGGGTGTTCTGGAGCATCAAGGTGCCGGTCCGCGACGCGGAGCAGCGGGTGGTCGGCCTGTGCGGCATCTACGGCGACGCAACTTCCAGCCAGCATGCCTCCGAGGACATGCATGAGCGTGCTCTGCTGCTCGATACGCTACTGTCCAACATCGAGGCGTATGTCTACGTCAAAGATCATGAAGGTCGTTATCTCTACGTCAATCAGCAGGTGATCGACCTGTACGGGCGGCCACCCTCCGAGATCATCGGCCGGGATGACCATGAGATACACGCGCCGGCGGTGGCTTCGCGCCTGGTGCAGACGGATCAGCAGGTGCTGAGCGGGCGTACTCGCCGTGTACAGGAGGAGGCGCTGGTCGACGCCCACGGGCGCGAGCGACATTTCTGGTCAGTGAAGCTGGCGCTGGAAGCGCCCGGTCACCCGCCGCGCGTGATCGGCTTTTCGTCCGAGATCACGGAGCTGGTGCAACTGCGCAATCGTCTGAAGCAGCGAATCCGGGTCGACCCGTTGACCCGGCTGCTCAACGGTATCGAGTTCGAGGAACGGCTCGACGCGGCGCTCGCCTCCGCCGAGGGGAGGCCATTGGCGGTCCTGGCGCTGGACCTGGATCGGTTCAAGTACATCAACGGCGGTCTGGGCAAAGAGGTGGGCGACCGGCTTCTCGGGGAGATCGCCGAGCGCCTGCGCGCCTGCGCCGAGGCCCACGGTCTGTCGGGAGTCGCCCGGCTGACCAGCGATAAATTCGCGGGCATGCTCACGCATGCCCCCACGGGCGAGCATGTCGCCGAATGCGCCGAGCAGATACGCCGGGACTTGGCGCGCCCGTACGAGCTGTCCGGGCGCCGGCTGCACGTGACCGCCAGCATCGGTGCGAGCCTCTATCCGGAGCATGGCGGGAAGGCTTCGGAACTGATCGGCAATGCCGAGGCGGCGATATACGATGCCAAGGAGCTGGGGCGCGACCAGTATCGCGCTTATTCGCACGAGCTCGGCGACCAGGTGGCCCGCCGGCTCAAATTGGAGAACGACCTGCGCACGGCTGTCGTGGAGGACCAGTTCGAGCTGTACTACCAGCCGAAATACTCGCGCGATGGCACGCTCGTTGGGATCGAGGCCCTGATCCGCTGGCATCGGCCCGGGCACGGGCTCATGTTGCCGGCGGAGTTCATCCCGCTGGCCGAGCAAATCGGGTTGATGACGCGCATCGGCGACCGCGCGTTGGAGGAGGCATGCCGACAGGCGGCGTCCTGGGCGCAGGCGAGCGGGGCCTGGATCCCCGTGGCGGTGAATTGCTCCGCCAGCCAATTGCTCAGCCCTACGCTGCCGGACCGCGTCGGCAAGCTGCTGACGCAGTGCTCTGTCCCTCGGCTCGGACTGGAAATCGAGATCACCGAGTCGGTGATGATGGCCAACCCGGACCGCGTCGTCGCGACGTTGATGCGGCTGCACGAGATGGGGGTGCGCCTCGCCGTCGATGATTTCGGCACCGGCTTCGCGTCGGTCGACTATATGAAGCGGTTGCCCGTGCATGCCTTGAAGCTCGACGGCAGCTTTATCGAGCGCATCGAGGAGCACGAGCTCGACGCCCGGCTGTCCGAAGGGATTATTGCCCTGGCCCATGGCGTGGAGCTGGAGGTCGTCGCTGAGCGGGTCGAGCGACCGGCACAACGCGACTTGCTGATGGGCATGGGCTGCGACGTGTTCCAGGGCTATCTCTTCGGCAAGCCGCTGCCGGCCGCAGAGATGGCGGACCTGCTGCAGTGACGGCCGCGCGGCGATCCAGTGCCCGATCCGCGCCGGCAGGCTGTTGAAAACTTAGAAACCATGGCATGGTTTGCTGCGCACGCTCGGCTCGTTACACGGGGTCCCAATACGGGCGGTCACCGAAACGCTCCAATAGGAGATCGACCAGATAACGCACCTTGGTCGACAGATGCCGGTGGCGGGGGTAAAGGGCGCAAAGCTCGATCTCGGGCGGGGTATGCTCGCAGAGCACCGTCCGCAACTGCCCGGCCTTGAGCGCCTCCCCCGCGATGAAGGTCGGCAGCATGGCGATGCCCTGGTGGTTGATCGCCGCGTCCCTGAGGACCTCGGCATTGTTGGACCACATCACCGACCGGATATCGTACGAGTTGTCGCCTTCCGGCCCCGATAGCCGCCACTTGCTGCCGGAGTCGAGATAGCCGTAGTGCAGGCAGCGGTGGGCTTTCAGGTCCGTCGGGCGCTGCGGCGTTCCCATCCACTCCAGGTAGTCCGGTGAGGCGCACAGGACGCGTTGGGCGTGCACGATCTCCTGCGTGATGAGGCTCGTCGCGGTCCGCGATTCGCCGATGCGCAGCGTGACGTCGAAGCCTTCCTCGATCGGATCGACGAAGCGGTCGTTGAGCACGAGTTCGACCCGCATGTCCGGGTACAGCGCCATGTACTCGGCGATCACGCCGGACAGGTGCAGCGTCCCGAACGACATCGGCGCATTGATGCGCAGGTTCCCGGTGGGCTGCTCCTGCAGCTCGGTCACTGCCGAGATGGCGCCGTCGAGCTCCCCCAGGATGTTCAGGCAGCGGTCGTAGAACGCGATCCCCGTGTCCGTCGGTGTGACCTGCCGCGTACTGCGGCGCAGTAACTGGGCGCCGAGTTCCTGCTCGAGGTTGATCACCGCCTTGTTGACCACGGAGCGCGACAGGCCCATCGCGCGCGCGGCGGCGGCGAAGCCGCCGGCGTCGATGACCTGGGTGAACGCGCGCATGCTTTCGAACTTGTCCATTCTCGATCGGTTCCGCTAGCGAGCCGCAGCTCGGCTTAGTGCTTGCCCTGTCCGCGCCGTCGAGTGGCCGGTAGCCGATGACTCCATCGAGGGCGAAGGATCACAACCCGGCGCAACGCAGGGATGCAGACGGCACAGGAGTCCCGTGCGGTATTGTATCCATACTAGAGACGGAATGTCACCGCACATCAATATTGTAGCCACTGAGGGAGCGGGTCAAAATGTGACCAGAAATGACCACGTGAGGCCCGCCCGGGACCCTAACTATCGCGGAGAGCCGCGAGGGATCGACCGATGAGCAATACAATCGCTGATTACAACCTGTGGATGGTTGCCCTTTCCTATCTCGTCTCGGTGATTGGCTCGTTCACCGCTCTGACGACGGCGCAGTACATCCGCGATACGGACGGCAGCATCCACGGCGGCTGGTTGCTGACCTCGGCCGTCACGCTGGGCGGCTGCGCCGTCTGGGCGATGCACTTCATCGGCATGCTGGCCTACTCGCCGGGCGCCGCCCTTACCTTCGACATCGAGCTGACCGTCATCTCGTTCATCGCGCCCATCGTGCTGACCGGCGCCGGGCTGTACGTGGTCTATCGCTGGCACGGCAACACGCGGGCCTGGCTGCTGGCCGGCACCGTCCTGGGGCTCGGGGTCGCCGCGATGCACTACATGGGCATGGCGGCTGTCCGGATCGAGGCGGTCATGACGCACGACCATGCCCTGTTCGCGCTGTCGATCGTGATCGCGATCGTCGCGGCGACCGCCGCGCTCTGGATCGCCGTCAATACGACCGGGGCGTTGCGCAACGCCAGCGCCCTGGTCATGGGCGTGGCGGTCTGCGGCATGCACTACACGGGGATGGCGGCCATGCGCCTGACGCCGCAACCGATGGAGATGGACCACTTCACCGGGGCCGTGACCGAGCCCATGATGCGCGGCATGGTCACGCTCGCGGCCGTCGCCACCTGCGCGATCGGGCTGATCTTCGCTGCCAATCGTTATCTGCACGAGCATCAATACGCCTGATCGCCGGGCGAGCCGCCCACGCCTCGCGCGGCAATCCCTCGCCGCGAATCAGGCACGGTCACTGCCTGATTCGTGTAGCCGGGTCCGGACATGCGCCGGACCCGGCGTGTTGCAAACGGGCAGGATTGCCCAGCAGCCCATTCCTATTCGCTCTCCGCAGCGAGGAACCGCCCGATAAGACGTGCAGTCGTGTCGGGCGCTTCGACGTGAACCCAGTGACCGGCGTCGTCGATCGTCTCGATGTGGGCGTGCGGAAAACGCTGCCGGATCGCGGGTTCCGTCTCGCTGGCGACACGCGTCGAGCGCGCCCCGCGTATGAATAGGGCGGGGCGATCATACCGGCCGGGCGCTGATGGCGCGGCGGCGAGGTTCGGGTATTGGGCCGCGATCGTGTCCAACGGGATCCGCCAGGCAAAGCCGCTATCGCTGCGCACCAAGTTCTTGAGCAAGAACTGACGCACGCCGCTGCTCTCGAGGTGCTCGGACAGCGCGGCGTCGGCGCCCCGTCGCGAGCCGACCGCGGTGAGATCGAGTGCTTGCATGGCCGCGAGTTCGGCCTCGTTGCCGCTGGTGTAGCGGACCGGCGCGATGTCGAGCACGACCAGGGCCTCGACGAGGTCCGGCTGCGTCAGCGCGAGTTCCATCGCGACCTTGCCGCCGAGCGAGTGGCCGGTGAGGACCGCCGAATCGAGGCCATGGGCGGCCATCGTGTCGTGCACGTCCGCCGCGAGCGCAGGTAGATCCATCGCCGCCGCATGCGGCGAGCGCCCGTGGTTGCGCAAGTCGAGCGCGTAGACCGTGTGCATGTCGGCCAGTGCGCGGGCGAGCCCGCCGAGATTGTCGTTCGACCCGAACAGGCCGTGTAGCAGGATGACGGCGGGACCCTCACCCTGGACGCGTGCGTAAAGCTCCACCGGTTCCGCTCCTTTGCGCCGTGCTATCGTTTCCGGGCGAGCAAGCCGAGTGCCCTTTAACGCACAACGTCGGCTTTTCGCCGGCCCTCGCGGCGGCTGGCGGCGTTGCGCCTCCTCGCCATAGGGTGCGCTATGACTCGTCGGCGCGCCTTGCCAGCCACCACGATGCCGCGCCGAAAATCTCGACGTTGTACGTTAAAGGACACTACCAGAGGATCAAATACCGATGTTGGGACCCGAGCCGGAGGCCGAGCGCCGCGCGACCGCGAGCACGGTCCCGCCTTCGTGCTCGCGCATGTGGCCGCCGACTACCTTGCGGAGCTGTATTACCCCGGCACGGTGGAGATCGGCACGGCTTTACGACGCGTCGGCGGCAGCTCCTTCCATCTGGGCCATGGCATCTTCCACGACCGCGAGTGCAAGGCCATCGCCACGTCACTCACATCGTCCGCTCCCCTTGCGATCGGTCGCGCTGACGGGTACGCAGAAGGATCAACTACACGGTATCGTGGAGTAGGGCCGCCCCGAGCCTTCTGGCTTCGGCAAGGACCAGACTCCACAATCTGGACTGGCGGCTCGTCATTATCCACCGGATGATGCAGCGATGGCCAAGCGTTACGGCCAATTCTGTCCTGTGGCCAAGGCCGCGGAGATCCTCGGTGAGCGTTGGACGTTGCTCGTCGTGCGCGAGCTGGTTTGCGGCTCCGAGCGATTCAACGAGATCCGCAGGGGGATCCCGCTCATCTCCCCGACGCTTCTGGCGGAGCGTTTGCGGGGGCTCGAAGAAGCGGGGGTGATCTACCGTGAGCATGCGCCCGGGGGCCGGGGCTGGGCCTACCGGCTGACCGAGGCGGGACGGGAGCTGCGCCCGCTCGTGGAACTGGCCGGCTTCTGGGGGCAGCAATACCTTGCACACCGGCTCGACCAGCAGGATCTGGACGCCGGGGTGCTCATGTGGGACATGCGGCGGCGCTTGAAAGTCGATCGGTTGCCGCTGTCCAGCGCCGTGCTCGCATTCCACTACCCCGATGCCCCTCGGTCCATGCGCGAATGGTGGTTGCTCGTCGCGCAGGGCGAGGTCGATCTGTGCATGGAGGATCCCGGGTTCGAACCCGACCTGCGGCTCGTTGCGGCCCTGCAGGTGATGACCGATGTGTGGATGGGCAGGCGCTCGCTAGGCCGCGCAATCCGCGACGGTCATATCGAGGTCAATGGATCGCGCACGCTCACGCGGTCGCTCGACCGCTGGCTGGGACTGAGTCTCTTCGCTCACGCACCCGCCTCAGCGCGTCCTTGAGCAGACTCCAGAAGTTGTACTATCGGCGCGGCCCTTGGATGCCCAGGCTCGTCTCGCAAGGTGGCATCGTGCCACCGACGCCCGATGAGGTGATCGACCGAGACGGGGAGCCAAGCCATGAGCGAGACATCCACCCGCGCCGGCCGTGAGCCGGCCGCACCGCAGCCCCATAACGTGCCCGTCGCCCAGTCCTGGGATGCCGGCGGCGGTGCGTACGATGAGATCAGCCGAGGGATTCTCGATTCGATCGAGCACTGCGTGAACCGCGTCCGACCGCGAGAGCATGAGCACATCCTCGACGTAGCGACTGGCACCGGCTGGACCGCGCGGCGGCTGGCCGAGCACGGCGCGCAGGTCACGGGGATCGACATCAGCAGCGCGGAGCTGGCAGCGGCCAGCGGCATCGCCCGCCGCATGGGCCTGGACATCGATTTCCGGCCGGCCGACGCCGAGGCCCTGCCCTTCGCGGACGCCTCGTTCGATGCCGTGACCTCGACCTGCGGCGTCATGTTCGCGAGCCGGCCGGAGGCCGCTGCGGCCGAGCTCGCGCGTGTCTGCCGCCCGGGAGGGCGCGTTGCGCTGACCACTTGGACGCCCGACGGTCAGGTCTTCGGCATGTTCAGCGTGATCAAGCGCTACATGCCGGCGCCGAGCGACCCGTCCCAGGCGCCGCCGTCGCCGTTCGAGTGGGGTCGTCCCGAACGGGTGACCGAGCTGCTGGGAAATGCGTTGGACCTGACGTTCGAATATGGCACGTCGTACTACCGCGAGCCCGACGGCGAAACCGCCTGGCAGACATTCTCCACGGGCTACGGCCCGGTCGCGACCCTTGCGTCGAAGCTCGAGGAGGGGGACCGGGAGGCGTTCCGCCGTGAATTCGTCGAGTTCCACGAACAATTCCGCACGCCGCTCGGGATCTGCGTGCCGCGCGACTACGTCCTGGCTTACGGGGTGCGGCGCTAGGGCAGAACGTCTGTGAAGAGGCCGGCTAGTCGTCCCCGTGGGGATCGCGCACCTGCACGGTCCCGTGGTCGGTAACGCGGACGGGAAAGGTCTCGGTGGGCTCATAGGCCGGCGGGGTCAGCGCCTCGCCGGTCTTGATACAGAAGCGCGCGCCGTGGCGCGGACAGACGATGCAGTCGTCCTCGATCGATCCGCCGGAGAGCTCGGCGCCGTCGTGCGTGCAGACATCCTCGAGGGCGTAGAACTCGCCGTCGAGATTGAACACCACGACGTCGACGTCCTCGACGTCGACCACGCGGTACTCGCCGTGCCCGATTTCATTCGCCTGCGCTACATCGACCCAATCCGACATGCGGATTCCCCTCGCACTTAATAAGAGAACCACGGATGAACACGGATAAACACGGATTGACTGACCAGCGTGAACGGTTGTTCGTTACGGCGGGTCGTCGATGTGGTACGGCAGAGAACGTCAGCGACGTGCCGCCATCACATCCGTGTTTATCCGTGTTCATCCGTGGTTCTGATCAGAGCATGCCCGTCTGCAGGCGGGCGGCCTCGGACATCATCTCGGGGCCCCAGGGTGGGTCGAAGACCAGGTGGACGTCGCAGCGCTCGACGCCCGGGATGCTCTCGACGCTATAGCGCACGTCGTCGGCGATGACGTCGCCCATGCCGCAGCCCGGGGCCGTCAAGGTCATGCGGATCTCGACCGCCCAGTCGCCCCCATCGGTGCGCCGGATATCGCAGTCGTAGACCAGCCCGAGCTCGACGATGTTGATCGGGATCTCGGGATCGTAGCAGGTCTCGAGCTGGCGCCAGACTGCCGCCTTGACGTCCTCGTCGCTCGGGTTCTCCGGGACCTGCGGGCCTTCCATGGGGTCGCGCCCGATGGCGTCGGCGTCCTCGTTGGCGATCCGCGCGAGATTGCCCCCGATATTGACCGTGAAGCTACCCCCGAGAGCCTGGGTGATGATCACCTGCATGCCCTTGGGCAGGATGATGCGGTCGCCGGAGGGCACTCGAATGGCCTGGACGCCGCGCGACAGGGAAACCGGTTCATAGCCATGCATCGTGAATGTACCTACGCCAGAAGCTTGCGCACGGCGGCGATGCCGTCGACCAGACGGTCGACGTCCTCGCGCGTGTTGTAGAACGCGAATGATGCGCGCGCCGTGCCGGCAATACCGAAATGCGTCATGACGGGCATCGCGCAATGATGGCCCGTTCGGATCGCCACCCCTTCCTGGTCGATCAACATGCCCAGATCGTTGGGATGGACATCGTCCATGGTAAACGCGAGCACGCCCGCCTTGTGCCGGGCCGTACCGATCACCCGTAGCGAGTCGATCTCGCGGGCGCGCTCGTGGGCATAGGCCAGCACATCGGCCTCGTGCGTCGCGATGCGCTCCAGGCCGATACCCTCGAGATAGTCGATGGCCGCCGCCAGGCCGATGGCGCCCGCGATGTCGGGCGTGCCGGCCTCGAAGCGGTGCGGGATGACGCTGTACTCGGAGCCCTCGAAGGTCACCTTCGTGATCATCTCGCCGCCGCCCTGGTAAGGGGGCATCGCCTCGAGGATATCGGCGCGGGCGTAGAGCGCCCCGATGCCGGTGGGGCCGAACATCTTGTGCCCGGAAAAGCAGAAGAAGTCGGCGCCCAGTGCCCGCACGTCCACCGGCATGTGCGGTACCGACTGTGCGCCGTCGACGAGCACGGGCACATCGTGCGCGTGCGCGGTCGCGATCAGATCGGCCACTGGATTGATCGTGCCGAGCGCGTTGGACACATGGCCCACGGCGACGAGGCGCGTGCGCTCGCTGAAGAGCCCCTCGTACTCGTCGAGCTTGAGCTCACCTTCATCGGTGATGGGCAAGCGCCGAATGTGGGCCCCGGTCGCTTCAGCGACCAGTTGCCACGGCACGATGTTGGAGTGGTGCTCCATCTCGGAGACGATGATCTCGTCGCCGGCGGCCAGCTTGGGCCGCAGATAGCTCTGGGCGACGAGATTGACCGCCTCGGTCGTGCCGCGCGTGAAGACGATCTCGCGCGCTTCGGCCGCGTTGATGAAGCCGGCGACGCGCTCGCGCGCCTGCTCGTATTGCGCGGTGGCGCGCTCGGCGAGCGTATGCACGCCCCGATGGATGTTCGCGTTCGTCTCGCGATAGTACGTGTCGATCGCCTCGATGACCGCGGCCGGCTTCTGCGACGTCGCGGCGTTATCGAGGTAGACGAGGGGCCGCCCCCCGATCGCCTTGCGCAGGATCGGAAAGTCGGCCCGGATCGCCTCGACGTCCAACGGCGGCACCGGCGGTGCCGCCTGGGAGGTTGCGCTCATACGAATTCCCGGACCCGCTCGCTATGCGGCAGCTGCTCGATGACGAAGCCCTGCAGCCACTCGCGCACTGCGGATAGCTGCATGCGCTCGAGGGTCTCCTCGGCGAAGGCGTATAGCAGCAGACCGCGGGCGGCCTCTTCATCGACGCCGCGCGAGCGTAGATAGAACATCGCGTGTTGGTCGAGTTGGCCGACCGTCGCGCCGTGCGAGCAGACCACGTCGTCGGCGTAGATCTCCAGCTCGGGCTTGGTGTCGATCTCCGCCTTGCCCGACAACAACAGGTTGTCGTTCGACTGGTACGCCGCGGTCTGCTGCGCATGCGGCGCGACATAGACCCGGCCGTTGAACACGCCGCGGGCGTTATCGTCGAGGATGCCGCGATAGGCCTCCTCGCTCTTCGTATTCGGAACGTTGTGGTGGATGCGCGTGTGCGTATCCACGTGCTGGCGCCCATTGGCCAGATACAGGCCGTTGAACAGCGTCTCGGCGCCTTCGTCGTTGAGCGAGGTGTTGATGTCGCTGCGCACGAGCTGACCGCCGATCTGCACGTTGTGTGACTCGAAGCGGCTGTCGCCGGCCTGCTGGGTATGCACGCTGCCGATGTGGAAGCCCTTGCGGCTGTCGCGCTGGATGCGGTAATGCGCGATGCGGGCACCCGCGTCGAGTACCGCTTCGGTGACCACATTGGTGAGATTCGCCGCGTCGTCGAGCCCCACGTAATGCTCGATGACCGTCGCCTCGGCGTGGTGGCCGGCGCTGAGGACGACGCGCGGATGGCAGGCGACCGAGTCCTCCTGCGGCATGGACACGAACAGCAGCTCGATGGGCCGCTCGGCGCGGGCGTCCGCGGGAATCTCGATGACGGCGCCGTCCTCGGCGAAGGCGGTGTTCAGCGCGGTGAAGCCGCTGAAGTCCGTCGGCGCGCAGCCGGTGAAGCGGCCGCGCAGCGCCTCGGGGTCCTCCGCCAGCACGCCGGCCAGACTGCGCACGCGGATGTTCGCGCCCGGCTCCGTGCGATCGGACAGCGCCGAGGCGAAATGCCCGTTGATGAACACCAGCCGGCAGGTATCCAGGCCCGGCACGCGCTGGGCCTCGATCGTCGCCGGATCGGCGGTGGCCTGGCGGGCATCGGGGCGTGCGAAATCGCGCCGCACGATCGGCTTGAGGCTGGTGTACTTCCAGTCCTCGAGGCGCTGATGCGGCAGCCCGGTACGGGCGAAGGATTCCGCCGCGTCCCGGCGCAGGCCGGCGATCCAATCGACCGCATCGCCCGGGCGATCGCCCGCGAAGCGGTCGAGGAAGCGCTGGGCAGTATCGTCGACGGCGGTACTCATGCGTTCGAAGCCTCCTCCTCGCGCACCCATTCGTAGCCTCGGTCCTCGAGCTCGAGCGCCAGGTCCTTGTTGCCCGACTTGAGCACCCGGCCGTTGGCGAGCACGTGGACCTTGTCCGGCTCGATGTAGTTGAGCAGGCGCTGGTAGTGGGTCACCAGGATGATCGCGCGGTCGGGACTGCGCATCTGGTTGACGCCGTTGGCGACGACCTTGAGCGCGTCGATGTCGAGGCCCGAGTCGGTCTCGTCCAGGATGGCCAGCTCGGGCTCGAGCACCATCATCTGAAAGATCTCGTTGCGCTTCTTCTCGCCGCCGGAGAAGCCCTCATTGACGGAGCGGTTCAGGAAGCTCTCGTCCATGCCCATGAGCTTCATCTTCTGCTTGACGTCGGTCAGGAAATCGACGGCGTCGACCTCGTCCTGCCCCTGATGCTTGCGCTTGGCGTTGAGCGCCGACTTGAGCAGGTAGACGTTGTTCACGCCCGGGATCTCCACCGGGTACTGGAACGCCAGGAACAGACCCTCGTGGGCCCGCTCCTCGGGCTCGAGCTCAAGGAGCTCCTGGCCCTTGTACGTGACCGAGCCTTCGGTGACCTCGTAGTCGCCGCGCCCGGCCAGGATGTTGGCCAGCGTCGACTTGCCGGACCCGTTCGGGCCCATGATGGCGTGGACCTCGCCGGCGTTCACCTCGAGGTCCAGGCCGTGGAGGATGTCGCTCTCCTCGGCCCGCGCGTGCAGATTCTCGATCTTCAGCATTACCATTCGCGTCATTCCAATCGGGTTGTTCGTCTAGGCGGCTGCCACCGGCGCGGAGGCCCCGCGCCGGGAGCGGCGCGTCATCAGCCCACGGCGCCCTCGAGCGTTACGCCGAGCAGCGCCTGCGCCTCGACCGCGAACTCCATCGGCAGCTCGCGGAACACGTCCTTACAGAAGCCGTTGACGATCATGTTCACGGCGTCCTCCTCGGAGATGCCGCGCTGACGGCAGTAGAACAACTGCTCGTCGGACACTTTCGAGGTGGACGCCTCGTGCTCGACCACGGCGCCCGGGTGCTTGCACTCGATATAAGGGAACGTGTGCGCGCCGCAGCGGTCGCCGATCAGCATCGAGTCGCACTGGGTGTAGTTGCGCGCGCCCTCGGCACTCGGCAGCACCTTGACCAGGCCGCGGTACGACTGGTTGCCGTGCATCGCGGAGATGCCCTTGGCGACGATCGTGCTGCGCGTGTTCCTGCCGATGTGGGTCATCTTCGTGCCCGTGTCGGCCTGCTGGTAGTTGCTGGTCACGGCGACCGAGTAGAACTCGCCGACCGAGTCGTTGCCGGTGAGCACGCAGCTCGGGTACTTCATCGTGATCGCCGAGCCCGTCTCCACCTGGGTCCAGGTGATCTTCGAGCGGTCGCCGCGCGCGTCGCCGCGCTTGGTGACGAAGTTGTAGATGCCGCCCCTGCCTTCCTCGTCACCGGGATACCAGTTCTGCACCGTCGAGTACTTGATCGTCGCGTCCTCGTGCGCGATCAGCTCGACCACCGCCGCGTGCAGCTGGTTCTCGTCGCGCTGCGGCGCGGTGCAGCCTTCCAGATAGCTGACGTGCGCGCCTTCCTCGGCGATGATCAGGGTGCGCTCGAACTGGCCCGTCTTGGCCTCGTTGATGCGGAAGTAGGTCGACAGCTCCATCGGGCAGGTCACGCCCTTGGGCACGTACACGAACGAGCCGTCGGTGAACACCGCCGAGTTGAGGCAGGCGTAGAAGTTGTCCGACTGCGGCACGACCGAGCCGATGTACTTCTTCACCAGCTCGGGATACTCCTGCAGCGCCTCGGACATGGAGCAGAAGATCACGCCGGCCTCGGCCAGCTTGTCCTTGAACGTGGTCGTCACCGAGACGCTGTCGAACACGGCATCGACGGCGACGCCCGCGAGCTTCTCCTGCTCGTGCAGCGGGATGCCCAGCTTTTCGTAGGTCTCCAGCAGCTTCGGGTCGACCTCGTCCAGGCTCTTGGGTGCCTCGGCCTCCTGCTGCTCCCTCGACTTGGGCGCGGAGTAGTACGAGATCGCCTGGAAGTCGATCGGCGGATAATGCACATGCGCCCAGCTCGGCTCGGTCATGGTCAGCCAGTGCCGGTAGGCCTGCAGGCGCCATTCGAGCATCCAGTCGGGCTCGCCCTTCTTGTGCGAGATCAGGCGGATGACGTCTTCGTCCAGGCCCGGAGGGACGGTGTCGGATTCGATATCGGTGACGAATCCCTCCTTGTAGCGCTGGGTAACGAATTCCTCGACGTTTGCTGCCATAACGTTTTCGACTCCGCTCTATCCGTTTACCTGTTCGCCGGTGACCGCCCGCTGGAGGTCCATGGGCCGCAACGGGATCGCCTCCGAGGAGGCGAGATCGGCCAGGCTCACGCCCTCCAGCGCGGCGCGCACGGCTCGGTTGATCTGTTGCCACTGGGGGCCGACCTGACACACGTGCTCGAGTTCACACTGATGCCCGTCGAGGCCGCATTCGGTCATCGCCACGGGGCCCTCGACCGTGTCGATGATGCGGGCCGCGGTGATTTGGTCCGGCGGCCACGCGAGCAAATACCCGCCGTGCGCACCGCGGTAGGAGTTCAGCAGTCCACCGCGCGCGAGCTGCTTGAGCAGCTTGCTCACCGTCGGGCGCGCCAAATGGGTGCGCTGCGCCAATTCCGGCGCGGTATGGACCTCGGCCGGCGCCTTGGCCATTTGGGCCAGGACGACCGTCGCGTAATCGGTCAACTTGCTGACGCGCAGCATGTATTAGACTCCGTCTAATTGCGGACAAGTTTAGTACTCTTTCCCGGCCGATGGAAGCCCCCGGGCGCCGCATAGGGAGTGGCCGGCCGGCTATTTACGTTGACAGCCTGTAACCCGGCCGAAAAGAATAGTGCGCCGTGGATTCATGCACCGGAGGAATTACGATGACTGATGCGAGCCGATTCGGCGCCCGGCGCCGGCACACGCTGGCCGTGGCCGTGCTCGTCGCGCTGGGGGCTGGTCCCGTCCATGCGCAGGATGCCCTCGAGCTCGGCGCCCTGATGCCGATGACCGGCGACCTGCAGGCCTATGGCGAGTCCTCGTCGACCGGCGTCGAGCTGGCGGCCGACGAGATCAACGCGGCCGGCGGCGTGCGCGGCCAGGACATGGCGATCCGGGTGGGCGATACGCAGACGCGTCCGCAGGCCGGCACCGACGCGGCCCAGCGGCTGATCTCGATCGAGGGGGTCGAGGGCGTCGTGGGCGCGCTATCCTCCGGCGTGACCATCCCGGTGGCGCAAAGCGTGACCAGTGAGGAGGGCATCCCGCAGATCTCGCCGGCCTCGACCTCGCCGGTCATTACCGGCGTGGAGGACAACGACTTCATGTTCCGCAGCGTGCCCTCGGACGCGTTCCAGGGCCGGGCTCTGGCCGAAGTCGTGGACGGCAAGGGTTTCGACACGGTCTCGGCGTTGTACATCAACAACGACTACGGCGAGGGCTTGGCCCAAAGCTTCCGCGCGGCGTTCGAGGAGACCGGCGGCACCGTGGCCGAGTCGCTGGCCTATGAGCCGGGCAACGCCTCCTATCGGGGCGAATTGTCGCGTGCGGCCAGCGGGGGCGCCGAGGCGCTGGTGCTGATCGGGTATCCGGAGAACGGCATCACCATCCTGCGCCAGGCGCTCGAGGGCGGTCATTTCCAGGAGTTCGTCTTTACCGACGGCATGAAGGCGCCCGAGATCATCGACGCCATTGGCGCCGACTACCTCAACGGCTCGGCCGGCACGGCGGCGCAGGCCCAAACCGACACCGAGGCGGCCACCAACTTCCGTACGGCCTACCAGGACGCCTACGGCGAGGTCCCGCCCAAGCCGTATATCGATACGGCCTACGACGCGACCTACCTGCTGGCGCTCGCAGCCGAACAGGCCGAGGGCACCGGTGGCGCGGCGGTGCGCGACCAGCTGCGCGCCGTCGCCAACCCGCCCGGCGAGGTCGTGCTGCCCGGCGAGTGGGAAAAGGCCCGCCAGTTGATCGCCGACGGCCAGGAGATCAACTATCAAGGCGCCTCCGGCTCGGTCGACTTCGACGACAACGGCGACGTGGGCGGTACCTTCGCCCACTGGGTGATCCGCGACGGCGAGATCGTCACCGAGCGGGTATTCGCGCCCGGTCAGTGACGGCCGCGCGCACCGCGCCCAGCCCGCCTCGGCTCTCGTCGGGGCGGGCTTTTTCATGGAATCGGCGCACGCCGCCCATTCAGAGCATGGCGGCGATGTCCGACGCCCCCGTCGGATAGGCGTAGAGGGTGTCGCGCAGCTGCGGCGCCGTCAGCCCGTGGCGAATGGCCAGGGCGAACACGTTGATGAGTTCGGCCGCGTGGGGGCCGAGCAGGTGCGCGCCCAGGATCGCCTCGCTCCCGTCCTCGATCAGCAGCTTGAAGCCCGAGACCGGCTCGCGCAGGCGGCGGCTGCTGTACCACTCGGCGCTGTCGCCGGCATTGACCCGGAAACGGTAGCCGCGCGCCTCGGCCTCGGCTTCGCCCAGTCCCGCCCGCGCCAGCGGCGGAAGGGTGAACACCACGCTGGGCACGCCGCGGTAGTCGGGCCGGGCGTGATTGCCGCCGGTCAGATTCGCCGCGACGACGCGCCCATCGTGACTGGCCACGGGCGTCAACGGCGGCCCGGCCCCGGCGGCATCGCCGGCGGCGTAGACGGCCGGATTGCTGGTGCTCTGGAGGAACTCGTTGAGCGCCAGCATCCCGCTGGTGAGGTCGATGCCTGCGCGTTCCGGTGCCAGCGTCTCGAGTGGCGGAGCGCGCCCCGCTGCATGGACGACGGCCTCGGCCGCCAGGCTTGGCGGCCCGCCGTCCGTATGGATGCGGTATGCGCCGCCTTCGCGCTCGATTGCGGTGACCGCGGCGTCGGTATGCACGCGCACGCCGAGCTGCGCGAAATCGCGCTGCAGGGTCGCGACGAGGTCGGGATCGAATCCCGTCAGCAGGCGTGTGTCGCGTTGGAGAATCGACACCTCGGCCCCCGCGCGGGCGGCGATGTGGGCGAATTCGGCTGCGATATAGCCGCCGCCGACGAGGGCGAGGCTGCGCGGCAGGCGTTCCAGTTCCAGGAAGCCGCTGCTGTCGAGCAGGTATTCGGCACCGGGGATCGGCAAGGGTACCGGCTCGGCGCCGGACGCAATGACGACGTGCCTCGCCGCCAGCTCGGTTGCGCCCGCGTGCAGGCTGCGCTCGCCGGTGAACGCGGCCGTCTCGGGGAAGACATCGATGCCGAGGTCGGCGTAGCGCTGCTCCTGTCGTTCCGGCACGCCGTTGGTGAAGCTGCGCTTGAAACGCATCAATGCCGGCCAATCGACCCGCAGCTCGCCGGCCACGCCGGCGCCGTGCATGCGGCGCGCCGCCTCGACCGGTTCGATCCCGCTGATGAGGGCCTTCTTCGGATCGCAGCCGCGCAGTACGCAGGTACCGCCGAGCGGGCGGTCATCGCAGACGGACGTGCGCCAGCCGGACTCGGCACAGGTGGTCGCGACCGTGCGCGCGGCCGAGCCCGAGCCGATCACCACCAGATCGTAGTCCTTTGCCATGAACGCCTCCCTGCGCCCGCGCGGTTACGAATCCCGTCCGAGACGGAGCGGCGTCTCGCGCGCGTAATCCAAGCGGCGGCTTCCGGCCCCGAACAGGGTGTTGAAAATGGGCAATCCTGCCCATTCTCAACGCGCCGGGTCCGGCGCATGTCCGGAC
>CAZVBX010000002.1:0-84150 GCA_964625925.1 uncultured Ectothiorhodospiraceae bacterium
TCGATCAGGTCCGCCACCGCCTCGGCCTGGGCCAGGTCCAGGCGGCCGTTGAGGAACGCGCGTTCGGTGAACTCGCCCGCACGCGCGGCGCGGGCGCCGAGGGCGAGTACACGCGCGAGCACGGCATCGAGCACGGCCGGACCGCCGTGGCCGTGCAGCTCGAGCGAGTCCTCACCGGTGTAGGAGCCGGGGGCCGGGAGCCAGAGCACGAGCCCGCAGTCGAGCGCGCGCCCTTCGCCGTCGCGAAAGCTGCGGAGGGCGACCTGGCGCGGCGCCGGCAAAGGCCCGGTCACGGCCTGGCCGATGGCGGCTGCGGCCGCACCGCTGACGCGGATCACACCGACGCCGCCGTGACCCGGTGGGGTCGCGACGGCGGCGATGGTGTCGGCAAAGGTGTCGCTCACCGCGGCTGCGGGTCAGCTCCCGCTCTGCTTGGCGGGCGTGTTCGTGTCGACCACGTGCCGGGTAATGTAATACTGCTGCGCGATCGACAGGATGTTGTTCGTTAGCCAGTAGACCACGAGCCCCGCCGGGAAGAACGCAAAGAACACGGTGAAGATGAACGGCAGCGCCATGAAGATCTTCTGCTGCACCGGATCGACAGGCGCGGGGTTCAGCTTCTGCTGGGCCCACATCGACGCGCCCATCAGCAGCGGCAGCACGAACCAGGGGTCGCGCGCGGATAGGTCGTTGATCCACAGCATGAAGTCCGCATGGCGCAGCTCCACGCTCCCGAGCAGCATCCAATACAGCGCGATGAACACCGGGATCTGCACGAGGATGGGCAGGCAACCGCCGATCGGGTTGATCTTCTCGGTCTTGTACAGATCCATCATGGCACGACCCATTTTCTCGCGGTCGTCGCCGTAGCGTTCCTTGAGCTGCTCGATCTTCGGCTGCAGCTTTTTCATCCGCGCCATTGATTTGTAGCTCGTCTCGGAGAGCTTGTAGAACACGAGCTTGATCAGGAACGTCAGGATGATGATCGACCAGCCCCAGTTGCCGACGAACGTGTGGATGTGGTCGAGCACCCAGAACAGCGGCCGGGCCAGGAACGACATGTAGCCGTAATCGATCGTGTTGGTCAGCCCGGTTGCGATCCCGGACAGGTAATCGCGCTCCTTGGGTCCGATGTAGAGCTGGGTCGAGAACTCGGTCTGCTCGCCGGGGGCGAGCTCGCGCCCGGGCGAGTACAGCCCGATCAGGTAGCGCTGCGAGGGTCCTTGGAGGCGCCTGGCGTAGAAGCTGTTGGTCTCCTCGGCGCCCGGGATCCAGGCCGACAGGAAGTAGTGGTCGACCAGGGCCGCCCAGCCGCCCTGCGCGTTCTGCGGCAGCGAGGTGTCCCCGATGTCCTGGTGACTGATCTCGGAGTATTTCGTGGCCTCAGTGTAATAAGCCGCACCGAAGAACCCGGGCAGCAACGTCGGCCGGCGCGCGTCCGGCACAGGGGCACGCTGCAACTGGCGATACTGGCGACCCACCCAGGGCTGGCCACCGGTGTTCTCGACCCGAAAGTCGACGTCGACCAGATAGCTGTTACGGTGGAAGGTGTATTCCTTGACCACGCGCACGCCGTCGCCTTCCCAGATGAGCGGCACGGTGAGCGTGTCCTGGCCCTGCTGGAGCTGATAGCGGCCGCGCTCGGTCTGGTACACGTCATGATGCGTCGGCGCGGGACGCTCGCCGGCCTGCAGCCCGGATTGCGCCACCGCGAGCCGGGATGAGTCCTCGCTCAATAGCGCCACCGGCTGGCCGGCGTCGTTGTCAGCGCGATGCTCACGCAGCAGCGCCTCACGCACGTCGCCGCCATGGCTATCGAGTGTCACGCGCAACAGGTCGGTGACGACCGTTACGTCCTGGCCCTGCGGCAGCCCCTGATCGCGCGGCGTCGGCGTGCCGCGGCCATCGGCCGTGGCGCCCTCCGTTTCCTCGGCGGACGGCTGCTCTGCCGTCACCGGCGCCTCGGGCGTGTCGTCTTGCTCCGGCGGTCCGTCGGTCGACTCCGCGGTTGGCTCGGAGCCGCCCGGGGCGGGTTCTCCATAGTCGAGCTGCCACTGCTGCCAGGCGAGGAACAGCAGTGCGGCGAGCATTCCGTAGAGAATCAGCCGCAGGTTTTGCATGGGCTCTTGAGGCTCCGGGTCAGGCGCCAGCGGGGGAGCGGCCGCTCGCGCGGCGGCACAGGATGTCCCATTGGCGATCGATGCTGCTGCGAAGCGCCGTCCGGTCGGCCGCGGCCGCGGCCGTTTTTGGCAGGACTACGATATCGAGGCCCACGAGCACATCCTGGTGCTCGCGGAAGCTGGTGCGCACCACCCGTTTGAAGCGGTTGCGCTGCACGGCGCGTGCGATCTTGCGCCGTCCGACGGCCAGACCCAGGCGGGCCTGCGGCTGATCGCTGCTTCGCGCTAGGACCGTTACGAGACGGTCGCCCACGCGAATCGGGTCGGCGAAGACGAATCCGAACTGGCCCGGTTCGGTCAGGCGCTGGCGCCGCGTAAACCGCGCCATTCGGGGACGGAACGCGGCCGGGTCCGAACTCAGGCGCTCAGGCGGTGCCGGCCCTTGGCGCGGCGCGCGCGGATGACGGCGCGGCCAGCACGAGTGGCCATGCGGGCACGGAATCCATGTGTGCGCTTGCGCCGCAGCACGCTGGGCTGAAAGGTACGTTTCATGTCGCAATCCTCGGCTTGGCTGCCCCAATGGTCGCGGGGCGCAAACAAGCCGGTAATCCTAGCGATTGGGCCGCTTGCGGTCAACGCACGAGCGCTGTGGATCGCCCCGCGGATCGGGCGTACACTGCCGGCCATACCGGTGCCGAAGCCCGCATGAGAACGGCCGGCCGCACCTGAAGACCCGGAACGTATCAGAGCGGTCCGCTGGCCATGTACAGCGGTCCCCGGGGAAGTGCCCTCTCCAGCGGCGGCTCGCGCCGCTTCCGGGACACTCGGCGGCATACCCGGTTTCTCGTCTCAGGTCCTCAGCGTTCCCGCTGGCACCGGCGGCGTGTTGTTCGTGTGATCCCGTCGGGGGGCGAATCGTGAGTGCCGTTTGGAACCGCTGCCTCACTCAGCTCGAGCGGGAGCTCTCCGAGCAGCAGCTCAACACCTGGATTCGACCGCTCCAGCCGCAGTTCGACGAAGGTGTCCTGCGGCTCTACGCGCCCAACCGCTTCGTGCTCGACTGGGTGCGCGAGCATTTCTCCGGCCGCATCGAGCAGATCGTCCTGGGACAAGACGACGATGCAATCGACCGCGTCGCGCTCGAGGTCGGTAGCCACGCCGGGTCGCGTCCGGCCGCGGCCAATGGCAGCGTATCCGCTCAACAGCCCGCGAACGCCGCCGAGCCGTCGGCCGATGTGCCCAGCCGCGGCGGCGAGCACAACCTCAACCAGGAATTCACCTTCCAGTCCTTTGTGGAAGGCAAATCCAACCAGCTGTGCCGCGCGGCCGCGATGCAAGTCGCGGAGAACCCCGGGCGGGCCTACAACCCGCTGTTCGTATACGGGGGCGTGGGCCTGGGCAAGACGCACCTGATGCACGCCGTGGGCAATACCATGTTCACGCGGGACAGCAACGCCCGGGTGATGTACCTGCACTCCGAGCGCTTCGTGGCCGACATGGTCAAGGCGCTGCAGCGCAACGCGATCAACGAGTTCAAACGCTTCTATCGCTCGCTCGATGCCCTGCTGATCGACGATATCCAATTCTTCGCCCGCAAGGAGCGCTCGCAAGAGGAGTTCTTCCACACCTTCAACGCCCTGCTCGAGGGCGAGCAGCAGGTGATCGTCACCTGCGATCGCTACCCCAAGGAGGTGGAGGGGCTCGAGGAACGGCTCAAATCGCGCTTCGGCTGGGGCCTCACCGTCGCAATCGAGCCCCCGGAACTCGAGACCCGGGTGGCGATCCTTCACCGCAAAGCGGTCCAGGCCGGTGTCGACCTGCCCAACGAGGTCGCGTTCTTCATCGCCAAGCGCATCCGGTCGAACGTACGCGAACTCGAAGGCGCCTTGCGGCGTGTGGTCGCGAACTCCCACTTCACAGGCCAGCCGATCACGCTCGAGTTCGCGCGTGAGGCGCTGCGCGATCTGATCGCCCTGCAGGACAAGCTGGTCACCGTGGAGAATATCCAGAAGACCGTGGCCGAATACTACAAAATCCGGGTGTCGGACCTGCTGTCGAAGCGGCGCAGCCGATCGATCGCGCGCCCTCGGCAGCTCGCGATGGTCCTGGCCAAAGAGCTGACGAATCACAGCCTGCCGGAGATCGGGGACGCGTTCGGCGGACGGGATCACACGACCGTGCTCCATGCCTGCCGCAAGATCGCCGAATTGCGCGAGGGCGATGTACGCGTGGATGAGGACTACGCCAACATGATCCGGATCCTGACGAGCTAGTGGCCATGCGGGGATTTCGGTAACGCGCTGAGCGGACATGACGCTTCAGCACAAGGCGGGCCGAACGAGCGTAGCGCGGCCTGTTGACGTTCTGCGGGGTGCGTGAGCTGCAAGACATGGCGTGCGGAGCAGCGTTGCGTGAACGCGGCGCAACCGTGCGGACAAGCTGTGGGCAAGCCTGTGGATAACCCATTGGCAGCTTGCGGACGGTTGCGAGGGGGTCAATCCGCACACAAACGATCCACAAGGTCTTCAGCGCAGTCCGTCCCGCTTACGCACAGGATTTCCTGCGCGTAAGCGATTGACTGTGCCCAGGTTGATTGATGCTGGGGCGGGATTCGGCGCTGATCCAACAGTAACAACAAGACAGATATACTTACCTAATAATTGTAAGGGGCCGCGGCATGAAGCTTGAGATTGCGCGTGAAGAGCTGCTGAAACCGTTGCAGCAGGTGATGGGAGCGGTAGAACGGCGCCAGACCATTGCGGCTCTTGCGAATGTGTTGATTCGGGCAAGCGAGGAGGGACTGGAGCTCACGGCAACGGATCTGGAGCTCGAACTACGAGCATCGACGGCATTGACGGTTGAGCAGGCCGGCGAGACAACGGTATCGGCGCGCAAGCTACTGGAGATCTGTCGTACGCTTCCACCGGAAGCGCGGGTCGGGGTCGAGGGTGACAGTGAGCGGGTGGTCATCCGTTCCGGTCGCAGCCGCTTCACGCTGGCGACGCTACCGGCGAGTGATTTCCCGCTGATCGAGGACGTCCAGGGCCAGGTCGAGTTCACCCTCCCGCAATGCGACCTCAAGCATGCGATCGAGAGCATCGGCTTCGCCATGGCGCAGCAGGATGTGCGCTATTACCTCAACGGCTTGCTCGTGGAGCTGGCGGGGGACCGCTTGCGGACGGTGGCGACCGATGGTCACCGCCTGTCGCTGTGCGAGGTGGGTGCGGCACTGCCCGAGACCAGCGGCCAGCAGGTGATCGTGCCGCGCAAGGGCGTCAATGAGCTCGGCCGCTTGCTGGACGGAGACTCGAAGGAATCGGTGACGGTCGCGGTGGGTGCGAGTCACGTACAGGTCGTGTTGCCGGGGCTGCGCTTCACCTCGAAGCTGATCGACGGACGCTTCCCGGATTACACCCGCGTGGTGCCGGAGGGGGGTGACAAGGAGCTGCGCACGAATCGCGAGGGCCTGCGCCAGGCACTGGCGCGGGCGTCGATTCTGTCGAACGAGAAATATCGGGGCGTGCGTCTGGCGATGTCCCCCGACGGTCTGCGCATCCAGACCCATAATCCGGATCAGGAAGAAGCCGAGGAAGAACTCGAGGTCGATTATCGGGGCGAGCCACTGGAGATTGGTTTCAACGTCACCTACCTCCTCGACGTGCTCGCGACGCTCGACGGTGAGGAAGTCCATGTGCAGTTCAGCGACGCCAACAGCAGTTGTCTGGTCACGGACCCCGCGTCCGGCGCATCCCGCCACGTCGTGATGCCGATGCGGTTGTAGGAATCCGCGGCATTTCCCCGTTCGTCCGCCCTCGGTGCCGTCCAGCGCCGTGTGGGGGCGGCCGCCGCAGCGCGGCGCGATGCCTCGCAGACGTGACTCGCCGACGGGCGCGACCAACCCGGCAGATTCATCTCCGGGGACGGCGTGCCCGGTTCGCAGGTAGCCAAGGCTCATGCATCTGAGCGCGGTCGACGTGCGCGACGTTCGGGGCGTGGCCTCGGCCGGGCTCGAGCCGGTCGCGGGCTTCAATCTCGTCACCGGCGCGAATGCGGCCGGCAAGACCTCTCTTCTCGAAGCGATTTACCTGCTTTCCACCGGCCGGTCGTTCGCGGCGACGCGCATGGACCGGCTGGTGCGCCACGGGGGCGGTCCGTTGCGCGTTGTCGGCCGGGTGGTCGATCGGAGGGCTCGGATGCACCGGCTGGGCGTGGAGCGCCACCGCACCGGGGCACCGCGCATGCGGATCGACGGTGCCGCGGCGGAGCGGGTGGCCGACCTGGCGCGATTGCTTCCGGTCATCGCGGTTCACCCGGAAAGCCACGAGATCGTCGCGGGCGGACCGGAGGAACGCCGTCGGCTGGTGGATCTCGGTTTGTTCCACGTGGAACCCGAGTTCCATCGATTGTGGGGCCGCTACCGGCGGGCGTTGGCTCAGCGCAATGCACTCCTGCGCGCGGACCGGGAGCAGGACTTCGCGCCTTGGGAGAGGGAACTCGCGGCTGCAGGTGAGGCCCTCGACTCCTTGCGCCGCCACTATGTCCACGATCTGGCAGCGGTGGTCGCCGAGCTGCAAGACGAGTTGCTCGCGAATGGCTCGCAGGTGGAAATCGTGTATCGCCGCGGCTGGTCCGATGGCCGGGGGCTGCAGGACGCGCTTGTGGCGGAGCGGCGTGGGGAACGGGAGCTCCCCACGACCACAGTCGGGCCGCACCGGGCCGATGTGACCATCCGGCTCGATGGGCGCGAGGCGCGGCAGCAGGTCTCCCGTGGCCAGCAGAAGCTGCTGGTGTACTTGCTGCGGCTGGCGCAGGCCTGTCAGCTCGGCCGGGCGGAGGCGGGCGGTTGTGTACTGCTGTTGGACGATCTGGCTGCGGAACTGGATCCGGACCGCCGGGCTCGGCTGGCCGCTACCGCCTGCCGGGTTGGTGCGCAGGTGTTCGCGACCGCGCTGGAAGCGGAAAGCGTGCCGCGGCCGCAGGGGGTCGACTCGCGTTTGTTCCACGTGGAACAGGGTGTGGTCCGTGAAATGATATAATCGGGTGTTCGCGCTTTAGGACGTGCCGATGACCGACGCCCCGCTCTACGATTCCTCCCAGATCAAGGTACTCAAAGGCCTCGATGCGGTCCGTAAACGGCCCGGCATGTATATCGGGGACACCGACGACGGCACCGGCCTGCATCACATGGTGTTCGAGGTCGTCGATAACTCGATCGATGAGGCCCTGGGGGGGTATTGCAGCGCGATTCAGGTCGTCATCCACGCGGATGAGTCGATCACGGTCGTTGATGACGGCCGGGGTATCCCCGTGGATCTCCATGAGGAGGAAGGGCGCTCCGCGGCCGAGGTCATCATGACTGTGCTGCATGCGGGCGGCAAGTTCGACCAGAACTCGTACAAGGTCTCGGGTGGCCTCCACGGCGTCGGCGTCTCCGTCGTCAACGCCCTGTCCTCGCATCTGCGACTGACCATTCATCGCGACGGTCAGGTCTACCGCATGGATTTCGATCATAGCGAGCCGCGCTCCCCGCTCGCCGTGATCGGCGAGACCGATCGCCACGGCACCGAGATCCACTTCAAGCCGGACGACGGGGTCTTCAGCAACATCGAGTTCCATTACGACGTGCTAGCGCGGCGGCTGCGTGAGCTGTCGTTCCTGAATTCGGGCGTGCGGATCGCGCTCACGGACGAGCGCACGGGCAAGGAGGACGTGTTCGAGTATCAGGGCGGGATTCGCGCCTTCGTGGAGCATCTCAATCGCGCCAAGACGCCGCTGCACCCGACGGTGTTCCATTTTTCCGAGATGAGCGGCGATGTGGGCGTCGAGCTCGCCCTGCAGTGGAACGACTCCTACCAAGAAAACATCTTCTGCTTCACGAACAACATCCCGCAGCGTGATGGCGGCACCCACCTCGCGGGCCTGCGCACCGCGCTGACTCGTTCGCTCAATCAGTACATGGAGAACGAGGGCATCCTCAAGCGAGCGAAGATTGCGCCCACAGGCGACGACGCGCGCGAGGGCCTGACGGCGGTGCTATCGGTGAAGGTCCCGGATCCGAAGTTCTCTTCGCAGACTAAGGACAAGCTCGTGTCCTCTGAAGTGCGCGGCGCGGTCGAGTCCGCGCTGGGCGAGCGTTTCGGTCCGTTCCTACTGGAGAACCCGGCGGCGGCGAAGGCCATCACGGCCAAGATTGTCGACGCCGCACGGGCGCGCGACGCGGCCCGCAAGGCGCGCGACATGACGCGGCGCAAGGGCGCGTTGGATGTCGCGGGGCTGCCGGGCAAGCTGGCCGACTGCCAGGAAAAGGATCCCGGATTGTCGGAGCTGTTCCTGGTCGAGGGTGACTCGGCCGGTGGCTCGGCCAAGCAGGGCCGCGACCGTCACACCCAGGCCATCTTGCCCCTCAAGGGCAAGATCCTGAACGTCGAGAAGGCGCGTTTCGATCGCATGCTGTCCTCGGGCGAGGTCGCCACGTTGATTACGGCCCTGGGGTGCGGCATCGGCCGAGATGAGTTCGATATCGACAAGCTGCGCTACCACCGTATCGTCATCATGACTGACGCGGACGTGGACGGCTCGCATATCCGGACCCTGCTGTTGACCTTCTTTTATCGGCAGATGCCCGAACTGATTGCGCGCGGGCATGTCTACATCGCGCAGCCGCCGCTCTACAAGGTCAAGCGCGGCAAGCAGGAGCATTACGTCAAGGACGACGACGAGCTCAACCGTCACCTCCTGTCGATCGCGCTCGATGACGCGCGGCTGTACCCGCACCCCGATGCGCCGCCCATCGCGGACACGGTCCTGAGTGAACTGGCGAGCGACTTCACGGCCGTGCAACGGCGTTTGGATCGCCTGGCGCGCCGCTTCCACCGCTCGGTCCTCGATGAGCTGCTCCATGTGCGCCCCGTGCGCGAGCCACAGCTGCAGGACGAGGCCGCGATGCAGGAGTGGGCCGACGCGCTGCGCCAACGATTGCTGCATCACGCCCAGGGCCAGGGCGAATACCAGGTGCGCACCGAGCGCCAGGACGCCGGGGTGGGCGTCGTGGTCGAGCATGAGGTGCATGGCAATGTGCATCGCAACAGCCTTACGCCCGGCTTCTTTGCCTCGCCGGAGTACCAGGCCGTCGCGGACTTCGCCGAGCGCGTCCATGATCTGTTGGATGAGGGCGCCTACGTGGCGCGCGGCAAGCAGCGCCAACCCGTGCATGACTTCCGGGAGGTCATGACCTGGTTGCTGGGCGAAGGCCGCAAGGGCCTGGATTTCCAGCGCTACAAGGGCTTGGGCGAGATGAACCCGGATCAGCTCTGGGACACGACCATGGATCCGGACGCGCGCCGGTTGCTGCAGGTCCGGATCGAGGACGCGGTGGCGGCCGATGAAATGTTCACCACGTTGATGGGGGACCAGGTGGAGCCGCGCCGCGCCTTCATCGAACGTAACGCCCTCAGCGCGACCAACCTCGATATCTGACTGCCGGCCGGCGCCGGCGCCAACATCTCCGGAGGTAGCTTTGGCGACCGCCACTGCTGACAATCCGCTGCTCGCAGAGCGCGAGCTGCCGGCGTTCGGCCGCATCACGCCCGAGCACATCGAGCCCGCGGTCGATCGGGTGCTGGAGCAGGCGCGTGAGGCGCTGGAGGAACTGCTCGCGGCATCGGAATGTTACACGTGGAACAATCTGGTGGCGCCGCTGGAGGAATCCCTCGACCGCATCGCCCGCGTTTGGGCGCCGGTGCGCCACCTGCACGCGGTCGCTTCCACTGAGGACCTGCGCGCGGCCTATAATCACTGCCTGCCCAAGATCAGCCGCTTCTACACCGAGCTGGGCCAGCACCAGGCATTGCATGCCGCCTACCGCCAGATCGCCGAAGGCCCGGAGTACGAGCGGCTCGATCCCACGCAGCGCAAGGCCATCGACGATGCGCTACGGGACTTTCGCCTGGGCGGGGTCGATCTGGCCCCCGAGCAACGCGAGCGCTTCGCCGCGATCGAGGCGGAGCTGGCCGAGTTGGAGACGCGTTTCGAGGAGAACGTGCTCGATGCGACGCAGGCCTGGAGCAAGCGCATCGACAACGAGGACGATCTCTCGGGGCTCGGCGCCGAGATTCGTGGCATGGCCCGCGCCGCCGCTGAGCGCGCCGGCCACGAGGGCTGGCTGCTCACGCTGGACTTCCCGATCTACTACGCCGTCATGACGACGGCGGACGACCGCGAGCTCCGCCGCGAGCTGTACGAGGCCTGGACCACGCGCGCCTCGGACCAGGGCCCGCACGCCGGCCGCTGGGACAACGGCGAGTGCATGACCCGCATCATCGCGCTGCGCCAGGAAAAGGCGCGCCTGTTGGGCTTCGCCCACTACGCGGAACTATCCCTGGCGACCAAGATGGTGCGGCGCCCCGACGAGGTGCTCGGATTCTTGAACGACTTGGCGGGACGCGCCCTGCCGGCGGGCCGAGCCGAGATCGAGGAGGTTCGCAGCTTCGCCGCGGACCGCCTCGGCATTCAGGAGCTGCAGGCCTGGGACGTCGCCTACGCCGCCGACAAGCTCAAGCAGGAACGTTTCGCGATCTCCGACGAGACCCTCAAGCCCTACTTTCCCGCACCGCAGGTCATCGACGGACTGTTCCGCGTCGTGGGCGCGCTGTACGGCGTCCGCTTCGAACCGGTGGCGGACGTCGAAGTCTGGCACCCGGACGTGCGCTACTATCGCGTGATCGACGCCGACGAGCAGGAGCGCGGCGGCTTCTACCTCGACCTCTATGCCCGGCCGGACAAGCGGGGCGGCGCCTGGATGGACGAATGCGTCACCCGCATGCGCCGCACCGAGGGATTGCAGAAGCCGGTCGCGTTCCTGACCTGCAATCTGTCTCCGCCCGTGGGCGACCAGCCCGCCTTGTTCACCCACGACGAGGTGTTGACGCTATTCCATGAGTTCGGCCACGGGCTGCACCACCTCATGACACGGGTGGACGTGCCCAGCCTCGCGGGCATCAGCGGCGTCGAGTGGGACGCGGTCGAGCTGCCGAGCCAGTTGATGGAGAACTGGTGCTGGGAGCGCGAATCACTGGATCTGATCGCGAGCCACGTGGAAACCGGGGAGTCTCTGCCGGACGATCTCCTCGAGCGCCTGCGCGCCAGCCGCAATTTCCACGCCGCGCTCGGACTGCTGCGTCAGGTTGAATTCTCGCTGTTCGACTTCCGCCTGCATTGCGAGCACGAGACGCCGACGGTGGAGGACATCCAGGGGCTGCTCGAGGAAGTGCGCGAGTCGGTCGCGGTGGTGCGTCCCCCGGCATTCAACCGCTTCGCCCACGGTTTCGGTCATATCTTCGCCGGGGGCTACGCCGCCGGGTACTACAGCTACAAGTGGGCCGAGATCCTGTCCGCCGATGCCTTCGGCGTATTCGAGGAATCGGGCGTGCTCGACCGTTCAACCGGTGAACGCTTCCTCCACGCCTTCCTCGAGCGCGGCGGCTCGCGCCCGGCGCTGGAGTCCTTCCGCGACTTCCGCGGCCGCGAGCCCGACTCCATCGCCCTGCTGCGCCAATCTGGCCTCGCCGCGTAGAGGCTCCAGGGATGGGGCGAGTACAACCACGGATGAACGCGGATCAACACGGATATGAGGGGGTCGCAAAAGCGACCAGTGCACGGCCAACACAAGCTGTGGGGCAACCGCATAACGCCTCACGGACCGCGTTTCCCGATATCCGTGTTCATCGGTGTTCATCCGTGGTTCTCTCCCCGTGAAAATCGCCAGCTGGAACGTCAATTCGCTGAAGGTGCGGCTGCCGCAGGTGTTGGACTGGCTCGCCGAGCACGAGCCGGATGTCCTCGCGCTGCAGGAGACCAAGCTCACCGACGACAACTTCCCCGCTGAGGCGTTTCGCGATGCCGGCTGGCAGGTCGTGTTCAGCGGCCAGAAAACCTACAACGGCGTGGCGCTGGTGAGCCGCCACCCGATCGGGGACGTCGTCACCGACCCGGCTGGGATCGACGATGAGCAACGGCGGATTCTGGCCGCCACC
Organism: uncultured Ectothiorhodospiraceae bacterium; assembly: GCA_964625925.1. Classification (GTDB taxonomy): domain Bacteria; phylum Pseudomonadota; class Gammaproteobacteria; order XJ16; family Halofilaceae; genus Halofilum. The sequence goes on from CAZVBX010000002.1 coordinate 12,152, forward strand.
GTGGCCGGCGTGCGCGTGTTCGATCTGTACGTGCCCAACGGCAAGGAGGTGGACAGCGACAAGTACGTCCACAAGCTCGATTGGCTCGAACGCATGGCCGCCTGCCTCGAACGCGAGTTCACGGCGCACCCCCAACTCGTCGTCCTGGGTGACTTCAACATCGCGCCGGCCGATGCCGACGTGCACGATCCCGAGGCCCTGGCCGAGCAGATCCATTGCAGCACGCGCGAGCGCCGTGCACTGCAGCGCCTGATCGATCTGGGGCTGACGGATACGTTCCGGCTGTTCGCGCAATCCGAGCGCAGCTTCTCCTGGTGGGATTACCGCATGAACGCGTTTCGCCGGAACCTGGGGCTGCGCATCGACCTGATCCTGGCGTCGCAGCCACTTGCCGAGCGCTGCCGTGAAGCGAGCATCGATATCGGTCCGCGGCGCAACGATCGCCCGTCCGATCATGCGCTCGTGATCGCTGAGTTCGACCTCGCCTGATGCAATACCGTGACCTGCGCGAATTCCTCGCCGGCCTGGAGGCCGACGGCGACCTGGTACGCATCGACCGCGAGATCGATCCCTATCTCGAGATGACCGAGATCTGCGATCGCACCCTGCGCCGGGGCGGGCCCGCCCTGGTGTTCGAGCGTCCGCGCGGCCACGATGTGCCGGTGCTGGGCAATCTGTTCGGTACCGCCCGGCGCGTCGCCCGCGGCATGGGCGCCGAGGACACCGAATCGCTGCGCGAGATCGGACGCCTGCTCGCCTTCCTCAAGGAGCCCGATCCGCCCAAGGGTATGCGCGAGGCCTGGCAGAGCCTGCCCATCTTCAAGAAAGTCCTCGATATGGCACCGAAGACGGTACGCTCGCCGGCCTGTCAGGAGATCGTGCAGGAGGGCGCCGACGTCGATCTGGCGCGCCTGCCGGTGCAGACCTGCTGGCCCGGCGATGCCGGGCCGCTGATCACCTGGGGTCTGGTCGTCACCCGGGGGCCGGCGTCCGAGCGCGAGAACATGGGCATCTACCGTCAGCAGGTCATCGGGCCCAATCGCGTGATCATGCGCTGGCTCGCGCAGCGCGGCGGCGCGCTCGACTTGCGCGCCTGGCAGCAGCAGCATCCGGGCGAGCCGTTCCCCCTCGCCGTGGCGCTCGGCGCTGATCCGGCCACCACGCTAGCCGCGGTCACGCCGGTGCCCGACACCTTGTCGGAGCACGCCTTCGCGGGCCTGTTGCGCGGCCAACGCACAGGGCTCGCATCCTGCCTGGGCTCCCAGCTGCGCGTGCCGGCCAGCGCCGAGATCGTGCTCGAAGGCCATATCCACCCGAACGACACCGCTCCGGAGGGGCCGTTCGGCGATCACACCGGCTACTACAACGAGGTGGAGGAATTCCCGGTCTTCACCATCGATCGTATTACCCGCCGGCGCGACCCGATCTACCACTCGACCTACACCGGGCGCCCGCCCGACGAGCCGTCCGTGCTCGGCCTCGCGCTCAACGAGGTGTTCGTGCCGCTGCTGCAAAAGCAGTTCCCGGAGATCACCGACTTCTATCTGCCGGCCGAGGGCTGCTCGTACCGCTTGGCTGTGATCGCGCTGCGCAAGCAGTACCCCGGCCACGCCAAGCGCGTGATGCTCGGGATCTGGTCGTTCCTGCGCCAGTTCATGTACACCAAATTCGTCATCGTGGTCGATGACGATATCGATGCGCGCAACTGGAGCGATGTCATCTGGGCGCTCACCACGCGCGTCGATCCGCGCCGCGACGCGACCTTCATCGATCATTCGCCGATCGATTACCTCGACTTCGCCTCGCCCGTGGCCGGCCTCGGCTCGAAAATGGGTCTCGATGCCACCAGCAAATGGCCCGGCGAGACCGAGCGCGAATGGGGCCGTCCGATCATTATGGATCCGGCCGTGAAAGCGCGTGTCGACGCCATCTGGGACGAGCTGGGCATCGACGGGAGCGCCGATTAGCTGCGGGGTGTTGCCGGCGCACCACACCGGCGGCTTGGCAGGCGCCCCGAATTGGGCCACTATGAGCGCGCTACCGGCCGTGGGAGAGAATCCATGCGTCAGATCATGGTCCTCAACGCGAAGGGCGGGTCCGGCAAATCCACCATCGCGACCAACCTCGCCAGCTATTATGCCCACCAGGGCTACGAAGTCGTGCTCGCCGATCTCGATCCGCAGTCCTCAGCCCTCGCATGGCTCGAGACGCGACCGGGCGGGCGCGCACCAATCCGCGGAGTGGACGCCACGGGCAAGGGCGCGCGCCTGCCGCGCAGCGCCGATATCGCCATTCTCGATGCCCCCGCCGCCGCCCACGGCAGCGCGCTCGGTCAGCTCATGCGGCGGGCCGACACCTTCCTCGTCCCGGTGCTGCCGTCCCCGGTGGATATGCGCGCCGCGGCCGACTTCATTGCGGAGATGCGCCAAAACAAGCGCATCCAGAGCAAGCAGGCGCGCTACGGCGTGATCGCCAATCGCGTGCGCGGCTACACCAACATCGCCCACGAACTCGAGCAGTTCCTGCGGCGGCAGAAGGTGCCGGTGCTCACCCAGCTCCGCGACAACATGAACTATATCCGCGCCGCCGAGCGGGGCATCGGTATCCACGAGCTGCCGCCCTACGCCAGCGCCACCGACCGCGAGCAATGGCAGCCGATCGTGCGCTGGCTCAACAGCAAGCGCAGCCGACCCGCCTGAGCGGTCCCGGCCCCGAGACCCACCCGGGCTCGTTGGCCGCGCAATCCGCGTTGCGCGTCTCCGTCCGAGTGTCGAAATCAGCAAGATCGAACACGGCGACCTGTTCGCCGTCCGCACCCTGGCCGAACGCGAGCGGTTGGGCCAGGACCTCGTGCGGCGGTGGTTGGACCCGCCCGCCGCCGAGCGCCTGCGCTTTCGCGCGGGGCAGATATTCTCCGAGACCCCGCTCGACGGATAGGTTCCTACGCGGCGACTGATTAGGTCGCGGGGCGCGCGTTCAGCGGCGTGGGCTGGCCGGGACGGGCGACGGCGTCGTGTGCTTCCAGCCGTGCCACCCCATTGCCCGCGCCGGCGCGGGCTTCGCTGTGGTCCTCCAGCGCCAGCGCCAGACCGGCCTGGTACTGCGCGCGCGCCGCATCGGACTCGCCGAGCTGATCGAGCAGGGCGGCCAGCTCGAAATAGGCTTCGGCATGGGGCTGCGAGCCGATGCTGGACTCGAAATAGATACGCGCCTTGCCCCAGAGCTGGTTGCGCACGCACAGCCGGCCCAGGGTCAGCAACAGCATGGGACTGCGGCCGTGATCGCGCAGCCAAGTCTCGCCCTGATCGAGTTGCCGGCTCGGATCCTCGAGCTGAACCAGCCCGTAATCGCGCGCCAGGGTCTCGTCCCACTGCCGCGACAGGTGCTGTCGCAGGCGCCGCTCCGCCAGCTCGTGGGCGCCGGCGCGCAGCAGTTGCTGTATGTGGGCATGCAGCACGGTGCCGTCGGCGCGGGTCGAGCGCGAGAGTGAGTCCCAGACGACCGCCAGCGCGTCGACATCGGCGCCGGCCCGGTCGATGCGTCCGAGCGCGGTCGCCCGCTCCAGGCGCTCCAGCCGCTCGCCATCGAACACCTTGCGCCGGCGCAGCTCCGGCAGTAGCTCCGAGAGCCGCTCCCAATCCTCGAGTTCGACATAGAGGCGTGCCAGCAGCTTCATGACGTAGGTGTGTTGCGGCGCCAAGCCGCGCAGGCGCGTCAGCGTCGCCAGGGCGTGCTCGGTCTGATGATGCGCCAACTGCAACTCGGCCTGCGTCAGCGACACCGCCACGTCGGCCTCGGGGTTCTCCTCGATTGCCGCCCGCAGGTAGCGATCGCGACGCTCGTAGGCGCCGGCCTGTTGCGCCGCCCGTGCCGCCGAAAGGTAGTTGAGCAGCGACGTATGCGACTCGGCGGCGTGGTGCGTGAGGTATTTCTCCGCTTGCTCCCAGCGGCCCTCGGCCATCTCGATCAGCCCGCGCGTGAGTCCGCGGCGCGACTTCTCGCTGTGGCGCCCGCGACGGTTGCGGCGCCAGTTACGCGGCGTGCGCAGCAGCACGCCGGTCACGCGCAGGAGCGCGTACAGCACCACGAACAGCAGCACCAAGAATCCCAGGGTCACGGCCAGCGAGGTCTCGATGGTCCACTGGCCGATGTGCATGTAGACCATGCCGGGATCGCGCTGCAGCATTAGTGCGACACCGACGGCGACCGCGAACAGCAGCAGCGCACTCAATAGCCAGCGCATGTCAGCGATCCCCTCCGGCGTCGCCCTGAAGCCGGTCGGCAAGCGTCTGCGCGCGCTCGAGCGTCGAGCTCAGGTCGGGCAGCTCCGTGGTCACCCGGCGCTGCCGCAGCGCGTCGAGCGCCTCGCGGAAGCGCTCGTTCGCCGGCTCCCCCTGCGCGTACGCCGACGAGACGACCTCGAGGGCCCGGCCGAGCGCGGCCTGGTAGGCCTGCGGTTCGTGCTTGAGCGCTGCCCTGCTGGCGTCGCGCAGTGCGGCTAACAGGCGTTCGGCCGGCGGCAGTTCCGCCGACGGTGCGGGGGACGTCGCACCGGAGCCGCCCGGCTCGGGTAGCTCCGGTTGCGGTTCGCGGCGGACCGTCACCAGTGAGCTCAGCCGCTCCTGAAGCGCCGCCCACCAGCCGTCGCCGCCGTCCTCGGGCGGCGGATCCCCAGCCCGTGCCTGCGCGGATGCGTCCGCCCCTGCGGGCGCCGGATGGACCAGCTCAGGGATGCGCGGGGCGAGATTCTGCACGCGCAGGGCGATTCCCTCCACGTCGGCGGGCTCGACCTCGCGTAGGCGCCCGATGTCGTCGACGATCTGCTGGCGCAGTTCGAGCACCCGCGGATCGCCCATCTGCCCCAGCGCCTGATCGGCCGCCTCGAGGGCCGCGATGGCGGCGGCGACATTGCCCGTGATCTGCAGCTGCCGCACGCCCATGCTCACCAGGTAACGCACCTCGGCCATGCGCCAGTCGGCGCCATCGCGCTGGCGCTGATCCCGTAGCGACTGCACCGCCGTCTCGGCCGTGTCCACGCGCTGACGCAGCCGGCCGATCGCTTCGCTGCGCTCCTCCTGGGCGCGTGCGAGGCGCTCTCGCAGTGCGGTGACGCCTTCATCTATGCTTCCCTCGAGCGCGCTGGTGCGCTGCACGAGCTGGCGCTCGACCGCCGCGACGGCATCCTGAGTCGCCACGGACTCGAGGGCCGCCTGGCGCTGCTCGGGGATGCGCGCGACGCGCTGCTCCAGCTCGATCAGGCGCCAGCCCAGGTAGCCCGCCGCCGCGCCCGCGGCCAATGCCAGCAGCAGGGCCAACACGGCGACGGCGCGACCGCCCTTGCGCGGCGGTGGCGCCGAGCCCGAGTCGTCGCTTGCCGGGCTCTTGTCGCCGGGCGCGCCCCCGCTAGAGCTGCTTGCCGCTGACCTTCGCCCGGTCGGCGCGTCATCGCTTGCCGCCTGGCCCCGCGCGCCGGTCGATGCCGAGGACGATTCGGCGCCGGCCTGGGCCCGCTTGCGACGTTTGCGTGCACTGCGCTTGGATTCGGACGCCGCCGGCGCCTCGGCGGCGTCGGGCAGCCGCGGCTCCGCCTCGAGGCCCGCCGGGCGCGCTTGCGGGCCCTCGCCGGACCCGCCCGCGGCGGCATGGGCCGCAGCGTCCGGCGAAGACGCACTCGAAGCGGACGCATCCGCCCTCTCGGGCGTGCCGTCGGTTTCGTCCTGCGGATCTTGCGTGGGCGGATCGGTGCGGCGGTGTCGGCTCATTTGTTCTCGGGTCCGGGTTCTGGTCCGGGATGGTGCCCGGATTCAGGCGCGTCGGGCCGCCGCTCCGGAGGCAAGCGGGCGGCGCAGCGGTGGACGGCCGCGAGCAGGCCCGCATCGCCGGGCTGGTCCGCTACCTCGGGCGCATGGCGGAATCCCTGCGCGCGTGCCAGCTCCGCGGTGCGCGCGCTGGTCACCGCCAGCGCGCGCTCGCGCACGGCCGCTCGCTCGCGCGAATCGAGCATCGCGAGCAGGTTGGCAAGGCCCTCGTTGCTGGTGGCGGTCAGGATTTCGCAGGCGCCGGCGACGCCCGCCGCTGGTGCTCGGGGCCGCTCGCGTCGATAGACGTCAGCATAATGGACCTCGGCCCCGCGTGCCATTAGACCGCGTGGCAACGTCTCGCGACCCGGACCGCCGCGCACGATGACAACCCGGCGTCCGCCGATGCGCTCGGCCGCCAGCAGGGGCGAACGCAGCAGGCCTTCCGAATCTGCCGCCCCGACGGGCTCGATCCCCGGCGCGAGGCCGTGCGCCCGCAACGCGTCTGCCGTAGCGGGTCCGACCGCGCCGATGTGCGCGGTCGCGCCGGCATCGAGCCCGAGCGGCCCGATGCCGTGGCTCACCGCCGCGGGACTGGTGAACAGAATGGCATCGGCGGCGCGCGCGGCGGCGAGGGCCTCGGCAGGGGGTGCGACGGCCACGATGGCGAGTGTGGGCAGCAACACCGCCGTTGCGCCGGCGGCCTCGATCGCCTCGATCAGTCCGCCCGCGCGCTCGGCCGGCCGGGTCACCAGGACGCGGCGCCCGGCGAGCCCGCCTGCCTCGCTCACGAGGCCGCCGCCCGCAGCAGCGCGTCGGCGCCGTCGGCTTGCAGGCGCCGGGCCAGCTCCCCGCCGAGCGCCTCGGGACGGTCGCGCTCGCCGTCGAACTCGGCCGCGATCAGACGCGTGCCGTCGGGCGCGCCCACGCGCGCGGCCAGGTGCAATCCGGCTTGCCCGTTGAGCTGAGCATGCGCGGCGATGGGCGACAGGCAGCTGCCGCCCAGTGCACGGCTCACGGCGCGTTCCGCGCGGACGCAGTCACCGGTGGCGCGGTCGGCGAGCGGCGCAATCAGCGGCTCGATGGTCGCGTCGCCGGTGCGGCATTCGATCCCCAGCGCCCCCTGGCCGATGGCTGGCAGGCATAGCGCGGTATCGAGGGGCGCGGTGACGCGCTCGCCCAGTCCGAGTCGCTCGAGCCCGGCAATCGCCAGCACGATGGCGTCATAGTCGCCCGCCTCCAGCCGCGACAGCCGGGTGTTCACGTTGCCGCGCAGGTCGCGCACGCTGCGGCCGGGCAGATGGTGCAGTAGCTGGCTGACCCGGCGCGGACTGGAGGTGCCGATCACCGCACCGGCGGGCAGGGATTGGGGCGCGTCGTACGCGAGCGAGATGAAGGCGTCGTACGGGCTCTCGCGCGCCAGAATCACGGGCAGATGCAGCCCCTCCGGCGCATCGGTGTCCGCTGGCACGTCCTTCATCGAATGCACCGCGATGTCGGCACGCCCGTCGAGCAGCGCATCCTCCAGCGCTTTGACGAACAGGCCCTTGCCGCCCACGGCCGCCAGCGGCCGGTCGAGCACCCGATCGCCTTCGCTGCGGATGCCCACCAGCTCCGTTTGCACGTCCGGGTGCAGCGCCTGCAGCGATTGCGCCACCGATTCGGCTTGGCGCCAGGCCAGCGGGCTCTTGCGGGTGGCGATACGTATGCGCGTAGCGCTCAAGCGCGCGATCTCCGGTGCGGGTGCCGCCAGTCAGCCGGTCACCGCGCGGCCGGCGCTCAGGCGCTGGCGCACGGTCGGCAGATGACGCCGGCTGACGGCCAGGCTGTCGTCGATATCGTGGAACCAGACGCGGTAGTGGCCGTCCGGCTGGCGGCGCAAGCCGCCGACCCGGGCCGCAGCCACCAGCGCGCTGCGGTGAATGCGCACGAAGCGGTCGGCGAATTCCTGCTCCAGCGCCTTGAGCGATTCCTCAATCAGGACCTCGCCGCGCCGATGGCGCACGGTGACATATTTCTGTTCGGCCAAGAAGTAGATGACATCCTCGAGCTCGACCAGTTCCAGGCCGCCGCCGAGCCGGGCACAGATCTGGGTGCGCGGCGCGCCCGCGGTAGCGGACGGGGCCAGCTGCGCGCGTGTGCGGCGACGCGCCGCCGACAACGCCGCCGCCAGGCGGTCCGCCCGCACCGGCTTGAGCAGGTAATCGACCGCATGTGCCTCGAACGCCTCCAGGGCGTGATCGTCGTAGGCGGTCGTGAAGATGACCGCCGGCGGCGGCTCGGCCCCGGCCAGGTGTCGTGCCGCCTCGACGCCGTCCATGCCCGGCATGCGCACGTCGAGCAGCACGACATCGGCCCCCGTTGCTTGCGCCTGGCGCACGGCATCGGCGCCTTCGCTGGCCGCGCCGGCCAGCTCGCAGCCCTCCATGTCGCCCACCAGCCGGGCCAGCCGGTCGCGCGCGGGCGCCTCGTCGTCGACCACCAGTATCTTCATGTCTGCGCCTCCGTCCCCGCGGGGATGCGCACCGTGACACGGTAGCGCTCACCGTCGTCGCGCACGCTCAGCGATGCGTCCTCGCCGAACGCGAGCGCCAGCCGCTGGCGCACGTTGTCCTGCGCCATCCGGTGGCCCTCGCGCGGCGACGCGGCTCGCGGGCGCGGGTTGTCGATCTCGATCTCGATCGCATCGTGCTCGCGCCGGGTTCGAATCGCGATGCGTGCGCCGCCGGCGCTCTGCTCCGCCCCATGATAAACCGCGTTCTCTACCAGGGGCTGCAGCGTCAGGGCCGGCAGCTCGGCCGTGCCCGTGGCCGGGTCGTGCGCCCAATCGACGCTCAGGCGCCCGGCCAGGCGCTGGCCCTCGATGCGCAGATAGCTCGCGACCAGCCCCAGCTCCTCGTCGAGGGTGAGTGTGCCGCGCTCGGCCAGGCTGGCGCGAAACAGCTCGGCCAGATCCTCGACTGCCTCCTCGGCCTGGATCGGCGCCGAGCGCGTGAGACTGGCGATGGTGTTCATGCTGTTGAATAGGAAATGCGGCCGGATGCGGGCTTGCAAGGCCTGCACCCGCGATTGCGCCTCCGCCTCGACGTTGCGCCGCCACTGCGCGGTGACGTAGAAGTAGCGCAGCGCGATGGCGCTCACGATGGCGCTGATGATGCCGTGCTCGGCCAGCATGCTGGTGAGCGAGCGCGCGCCGGTGGGCAGGCCCATGCGCGCGGCCAGGGCGTGAGCGATCAGGGTGAATCCCACCGTTACCGCCTGCAGCAGCGCGAACGCCAGCGCCGCGGCGAGCCGATCGTCCAGGCGCGCGAGCTGGCGCTGCAGCATGCACAACAGCGCGATATCCACCAATGCGACCCACTGCACGAACAGCGAGACCAGGGCCAGGATCTGCAGCCGCTCCAGCCAGGGGCCGGACTGGGCCGCCACGATGACGAACGCCAGCAACTCGGCCACGAGCATCGTCCGCAGCAGGTTGCCCTGCTCGCAGAAGTCGGGCAGAAACGCGGCATCGGGGCGCGCAGGGGGAATGGCCGGGACGGCGGGGGCGCTCATGGCGCCCCATCATAGCGACCGCGCCGGGCCGCTGCATGGGGGCGGTCAGCTGCGCCGTGCGGCCTCGGCCAGCGCGTCGCAATTCGGGTCGTCCGCGTCGGGCAGCTCGATCGGGGTCAGCAGCGACGCGACCGCGGCCCCGGTGTCGACGGCGAGCTCGATCTCCTCGAGCGGTCCCGCGATGTGCACGGGCGCCTGTGCCGCGAACAGCGAGGCATCCTTGTGCTGGGGCAGCAGAGCCAGGTTGACGCGTTGCGCGTCCAGGTCGACGTCGCCCGCGCCGACGACGAGGACATCCGGCGTATCCAAGATCAGCGTGCGCGCGTCCAGGACGCCGTCGGCGGCCGCGAAATCCGCGATGAAGCAACGCAACGGCGTGCGCGCGCCCTCTTCGAGCCCGAGCGCGTTGAGGATCCGGGTGATGTCCTGGCCAGCCAAAGACGCCAGCAGGGCGTCGACCTGGCCGCCCCGCATGACGAACTCGACGCTGCCGGCAGCCGTTCCCAGGATCGCCGCCAGCGAATCCCCCTGACCCCGGAGCTCGATGCCGCCCCCCAATCGGCCGAACGCGTTCGCCCGGACGTCGTATTCCTGCAGCAGGGCATTGAGACCGATCCGCTCGAGCGCGAGATCGATCGCAACGCGGGGCGGTTGCGACCGCGCATCCACGCGCACGCGCTGGCCGCGGACGCGGCCATCGCCGAGCGCCAGTTCCAGGGGATCGACGCGCACCATGCCGTCGTCCAGCACGAGGCCGATGCCGACATGCTCGAGCGAGAGTTGCGGCACATAGAGCGTGCGCGCGTCCAGGCGCAGCTCGGCGTCGAACGTCCGCAGCTGCGCGAACGGGAGCGGGGTCTCCGGAATGAGCGGTCCGGGCTGCTGGCTCGGCCGTCCCAGGAGCTGGACCAGATCGAGCGTGCGCGCCTCGAGCGCGGCGGACACGTGGGGTCGCGGTCCGCCGGTGTCGAGCGCGATGCGGCCGCTGAGGTCGCTCTCGCCCAGGCGTATCGACAGGTCCTCTGCCGCCAGCCTCGTGCCCGCGCGCACGAGCTGGGCCTCCACCGACAGCCCGGGCCAGTCGGGTAATTCCCAGGGCAGCAGCGGCTGCAATCGGGCCGTTTCAGGCGTCTGGGCGTGCAGGTCGAGCTCGATCCGGCCGGGCGCGCCGTCGCGTCCCGCGACGCGCCCGTCGACGGTGACCCGGGCTTGCCCGACCTGCAGCTCGGCCTGCAGCGGCCACGGCCCGTCGCCCGTTGGGGCGAGCGCCTCGGCCCGGGCGCGCAGGTGCAAGGGCGCGGCCTCGTTGATCTCGCCCGACGCCTGAAACTGAAGCGTGCGTTGGGGCCCCGTCAGTGCGCCGCGTGCACCGGCGAATTCGATCTGACTGCGGACACCGCGCGCGCGCTCGATATAGGTCAGCACGCCGCCGTCCATGCGCAGCGACTCGATCACGGGGAGTGCGCTCCCGGGGTCGCCCTCGGTCCCGCGCTTGAATTGCCAGTTGGCCCGCCCGTCGGCGCTCCGCTCCAGCGTGACCGCGGGCGCCTCGAGGGTCACATCGAGCAGCGCGATCTCGCCGCCGAGCACGCGCGGTAGATCGAAGCGCACCGCGAGCCGGGGGATCTCCACCATGTAGGGCCGGTCGGCCCAGGGGGCGTCGGCGAGCTTGAATCCGTGGATCACCACGCGCGGCTCCAGGCCCGGATCGACCTGAAGGTCACCGGCGAGCACGACCTCCCGTCCGATGGCCGCGCTCAGCTGATGCGCCAGGTAGGGCTTGAGGGCATTGCCATCGGCCGTGACCAGCCCGACGAGCAGGAGCACTAGGCCCAGGCTCGCTATCCCGAGCAGCGTCGCGAGCAGCCCAAGCAGGCCAGCGCCCACGGCCCGCAGCGCGCTAGCCATGCCCGACCCGGGTGACACGCGTCCGGATGCAACCGGCGCGGTGCAGTGGAGCGAAACTCATGGGCCATTCCCTGGCGTGCGACCGCGGCCCGCTGCGTGAGGGCCCGGCCTCATTCGCTTGAGATCGCGCGCCCGGGACAATGGTTCCGCCGCCGACCGCGGAGGGCAGTGAGCGGAATCAACGGACGCCGCCGCAGTCAAAGGGGGCCGGACAGCTTGGACGAACGCGCCAGCAAGGAGGCGACAATGGAAGCGAGGATGCAACTGGAACCGGTGCAGCAGCAGCGCCGCCAGGCCTACTACAACATCAGCGACACGGAGCGGAAGCTCTCGCTGGCCGTCGGTGCGGCCTCGTTGGCGTATGGGCTCCGCCGAGGCGGCGCGGTCGGCTGGGCCATGGGCGTGACCGGCGGCCTGCTCGGCCAGCGCGGCCTGACCGGGCATTGCTATGCGAGCCAGATGGTCGGCCGCAATACGGCCCGGGAGGGCGACCGCGGGCTGTTCCGGGGCCAGCCCCAACGGTTCACCACCCGGGTCACGATCGCGCGCCGGCCCGATGAGCTCTACCGTTACTGGCGCGATTTCACCCGCCTGCCGCAGTTCATGCGGTTCATCACCGAGGTCCGGCCCACGGGGGGCAATCGCACCCATTGGGTGGCCGAAGGGCCGTGGTCGCGCTACGGCGGCCGCCTCGAATGGGAGGCGGAGGTCACCGAGGACGTGCCCAACGAGCGCATCGCCTGGCGCAGCGTCCAGGGCTCGGATGTCGACCAGCGCGGCGAACTCCGCTTCCGGCCCACCTCACGTGGCACCGAAGTGGAACTCGACATGAGCTATGCGCCGCCCGCCGGGCGGCCCGGTAAGGCCGCCTTGGGTCGATTCATGAGCGCACTCAGCAAACAGGCCGCCCGCGAGGATCTGCGACGCTTCAAGCAGCTGATGGAATCGGGCGAGATCCCGACCAACGCGACCACGCAGGCGATGGCGCAGGGAGGTGCGTGATGAAGGCCGTATGCTGGCACGGCAGTGGCGATGTCCGCGTCGACACGGTCTCCGATCCCCAGGTGATCAACCCGCGTGACGCGGTGATCAAAGTCACGTCGACGGCAATCTGCGGGTCCGATCTGCATCTCTATGGCGGCGCGGTGCCGGGGTTGCGCGAAGGCGACGTGCTCGGCCACGAATTCATGGGCGAGGTCGTCGATATGGGCCACGGCGTGCAGAATCTGCAGCGCGGAGACCGAGTGGTGGTGCCGTTCACGATCGGTTGTGGCCAGTGCTATTTCTGCGAGCGCGACCTGTGGTCCCTGTGCGACAACTCCAATCCCAATTCGGGCGTGGCCGAGAAGATGTGGGGGCATTCGCCCAGCGGTCTATTCGGCTACTCGCACGTCCTCGGCGGTTACGCCGGCGGTCAGGCGGAGTACGTCCGTGTGCCCTATGCGGACGTCGGTCCGCTGCGTGTCCCGGCGTCGCTCGACGACGAGCGGGTACTGTTCCTCACCGATATCTTCCCCACCGGCTACCAGGCGGCGGAGGCCTGCAATATCGAGCCCGGGGATACGGTGGCGGTCTGGGGCTGCGGACCGGTGGGGCAATTCACCATCGCCAGCGCGCGCATGTTCGGCGCCGAGCGTGTCATCGCGATCGACGACGTCCCCGAACGCCTCGACATGGCGGTGCGCACGCACGAGGCCGAGCCGCTGCGGCCCAGTGAGACGGGCAATACCCTGAGCATGGTTGAGGCCTTGCGCGACATGACCGGCGGCCGCGGGCCGGACGCCTGCATCGATGCGGTCGGCATGGAGGCCCACGGACTCGGTCTCGAGGGCTGGTACGACACGGTCAAGCAGACGGCCCGCATGGAGACCGAGCGTCCGGTGGCTTTGCGCCAGGCGCTCATGGCTTGCCGCAAGGCGGGCACGGTCTCGATCCCGGGCGTTTACGGCGGCTATGCCGACAAGCTCCCCCTGGGTGCAATGATGAACAAGGCGCTCACCCTCAAGACCGGGCAAACGCACGTCCATCGCTACCTGCGGCCCCTGCTCGAGCGCGTCGAGCAGGGCGATCTCGATCCGAGTTTCGTCATCACCCACCGGCTGCCGCTGGAGGATGCCCCGGAGGCGTACGCGATGTTCCGCGACAAGCGCGAAGGCTGCATCAAGGTGGTGCTGCAGCCCGAGTCCGCCGCCGGCTAACCCCCCGGACGCGCCGGCCGTTGCCGGAGGGTTGTCCGTGCGGACATCCCTTCGGCGACGCAATACCGCTTACCCGTAGCCGCGCGGCCGAGGTGGATGCCATGGCCCGCATGCCCCGCGATCGTGTGCCGGAAGCAGCGCCGTTCCTGTTGCGCGAGGGCTATCGTTTCATCGGCCGACGCTGCCGGCGCTACGGCAGCGACGCCTTTCGCACCCGGTTGTTGCTGCAACCTACCGTCTGCATGCGGGGGCCTGCGGCGGCACGGCTGTACTACGACAGCGACCGCTTCGTACGCCAGGGTGCGGCGCCGCGGCGCATACGCCGGACGCTATTCGGCGAGGGCGGCGTGCAGGGCCTCGACGGCGCGGCGCACCAACGTCGCAAGCAGCTCTTTCTGACCCTGACGACGCACGACGCGGTCACCGAGTTCGTCGACACGGTCGAGCGCCACTGGCGCGATGCGGCAAGCGCCTGGGAAACGCGCGGCCAGATCGTGCTCCTCGACGAGGCGCAGGCGTTGCTATGCCGCGCGGCCTGCGAGTGGGCCGGGATAGCGCTGACGGCGTCCGAGCTTGAGCGTCGCACGCGCGAATTGAGCGCGCTGGTCGAGGCCCCGGGTGCGATCGGGCCGGCGCACTGGGCCGGACGGCGCGCGCGTCAGCGCGCCGAACGCTGGGCGGCCGGCATCATGCGCGCGGTCCGCGCCAGCGTCGACGGCGCGCCCCCACCGGGCAGCGCCGCGCACACCATCGCTTGGCACCGCGACCGCGACCGCGACGGCGCACTGCTCGATGAGCGCCTGGCCGCGGTCGAGCTGCTCAACGTCCTGCGGCCGACCGTGGCCGTCAGCCGCTACCTGGTGTTCCTCGCCCACGCCTTGCACGAGCAACCGGCATCCGCCGCGGCCGTGCGCGAGGGGGGCGACGCGGAGCGCGAGCGCTTCGTCCAGGAGGTGCGCCGCTATTACCCCTTCTTTCCGTTCGCGGTGGCTCGGGTCCGTAATGACTTCGAATGGTACGGCTATCCGTTTGAGCGCGGCGAGCGCGTGCTGCTCGACCTCTACGGCACCAACCATGATGCGCGGACATGGACGCAGCCCGAGCAGTTCTCGCCCCAGCGTTTTCGCGCCTGGGGCGGCAGCGCGTTCGACTTTGTCCCGCAGGGTGGCGGCGACCATCTGCTGGGCCATCGCTGCCCCGGCGAGTGGATCACCATCGCGCTGATGAAGCGCGTGCTCGAGCAGTTGACGACGGGCATGGACTATCGCGTACCGCCCCAGCATCTGCGGGTCGATCTCGCCCGCATGCCCGCGGTGCCGCGTAGCGGGCTGGTGCTCGATCGAGTGCAGGTGCATTAGCAGGTTGTACGCGAAACCCCCATGGCCCACTAGCGCGGGGCACCGGCACTCGTGCGCGGTAACGGTGTCTGCTAGCTTCACTGGGGAATCTTGGGTCGAGGCCACCCGGTGGCCTCGATCATGCACGGAATCCGGCAACGACTGTCGGATTCCTTTACGTTCAACGGGTGATACTCGCTGGACATATCGGCACTTCCGCGTGCCGCGGGAACGTCCGGACATGGGCACGTTCCCAGGAGGAGACGCGGCGCGCCGGAGCGGGCGCCGCATCGGCCATGACGGAGGATCAAGGAGGACGCAACCGTGAAATGGATGAAAGCGACCGCATTGCTGTTCGTGGGTTCGATGCTGTTGGCCGGCTGCAACACCATGGAAGGCATGGGCGAAGATACGCAGGAAGCCGGTGAAGAGGTCGAAGAGGAGGCCGAGCAGTACTGAGGCCGGTCTAATCGGCAGGCCATCAGGGCCTCGGTCGCAAGGGGCTGCGAGCGTTCGTCTTGCGCAGCCCTTCCTCCCCGGTTCGCGCCCGTGCTGGCGCCGGCAGGCTTGAACGCGGGCCGGGGCCGCTGATCCGCCCCAGCCGATTCACCGGACGTCCGCGCCCATGACCGCCGCGCAGAGCGAAGCCGCATGGGTCTTCGGCGTCGGGCCGGGGTCTGGTGCCGCGGTTGCCGGGCATTGCACGCGAGGCCCGGGCGCCGAATCCGTGAGCGGACCGTCGGGCAGGCGCATGAAGCGCTCGTCCACCGCGGCTCGTGGGGTGCGGCGCCGGCGCATGCGTCCCCCGCAGGCTGCTCGCAACCACCGCCGACGAGCTCGCGCGCTGCGGCAACGCCGCGTTCGATCGCGGCGATCGCACCGCCGGCCGCGTAGCGCCTGGACGCAGGAGGTCGATCTGCGCCCATCGTCGGAGTCGTTCTGGCCGCGCGCGCAATAGGGATTGTCCCAGCGCTCTCCGCCCCCCGCCGCGCTTGTCTTTGACCAAACCGTCTCAATCTCTATAGGTGCATTCGACGGCGTGTCGATGCGACCTACGGAAGCCGTTTCCGGGACTTGGAGGTCCGCAATGAGAAGGTGGATTACGGCCGGCGGAGCAGCGCTCGCGCTGGGGATGGTGGCTCCGTCCGCGTTCGCGCTGGAGGACCGGTTCGATTATTTCGAGTTGAGGGGCACCGGATCGGGTGATCTCGACGGCGTCGACGTGGAGGAAGGCATCAGCCTCGAGGCCGCGAAGAGCGCCAACGATGTGGTGTTCGTCCGTGGCACGGTCGACACCTTCGATTTCGATGCCTTACCCGGTCCCGGTGAAGGCGAAGCCGGGGTCGATTTCCTTTCCGTGGGTCCGGGCGTGGGCGTGCCGCTGGGCTGGTTTTATCTCTGGGGCCAGGTGAGCTACGAACGGCTCAACTTCGGGGGCGCCGTGGGTACCGGAGCGGGGGCCGAGATCGGCGCCACCCTCGGCCGGGCCGATGGCCCCCAGCTCGGCGTTACGGCGCGTCGCGGCGAGCCGGACTTCGCCGATGCCGGGGACATCGAATACGAGCTCTACGGCGTCGACGGTCGTCTGCCGGTCGGGGACACGACGCACGTGGTCTTGAGTTACCAGGAAGGAACGCTCGAGACCCCGCAGGAGGATGTCGATCTCAACGAGGTGGTAAGCCTGGGATTGCGCTTCGGCTTCTAGTGGGCGATGCCGATCGAAAACGGCCATGATCTTGCCGGCGCATCCAGGCGCCGCGGGGCGTCCGAGCGATCGGAGGTTCCCGCGTTGCAAGCTTGTCGCGGGCGCCTGCGTTTTCCTTCGGCCACATGCCCCCGGGATTCTCCGAAAGGGCGAGCCCTAGGAGGGTGTTGATAATGGGCAATCCTGCCCATTATCAACGCGCCGGGTCCGGCGCATGTCCGGAGTCGGCCACGCGAATCAGGCCCTTACAGTGCTTGATTCGCGGCGGGACATCCCTGTCCCGCGAGCAGGGTGTTTTCGAACTGCCTGCTAACGCGGTCCATGAGCGCGACCGCGGTGTTATCGTGCGTCCAGCGCCATAGGGGACGGCGCCCACCCCGACACGGAGGTCGATCCATGAGGCATCTGCTTGTTTCCACTGCCGCCGCATCCGCCGTCGTCATCGCCGCGCCCGCGCAGGCGATCGACTACGATTACTTCGAAGCCCGCTATACGGTCGCCGGTGACGTCGTGGACGTCGGTGACGTGACCGGTCCCGGCTTCGAGGCCTCGAATAGCTTCGATCACGACTGGCTCTTCGCCCGCGCATCGGGCGATTTCTACGCAGTCGAGGAGGGCGGCAACGACCGTACCCTGGACCTTTTCTCGATCGGTCCCGGTGCGCGCGTGCCGCTCACGAGCGGGCCCAACGAGGTCCATCTCTACGGCGCGCTCAACTACCAGCGTGTCGCCACGGGCTTCGTTGAGAGTGGCGTGAGCGTCAATGTGGGCGTCGCCATGGACGTGGCCCGGCAGTTCGAGGGCCGGCTCCAAGCCACGCGCATGGATACCGACGACGTCAACCTGGATCTCTACGAGGCGCGGGTCGCCTACGACCTCAATGACGACTGGGCGGTCACGGGATCCTATCTCAACGGCGACGCCGAAGTGGCCGGTTCCGACAGTGACCCGGAGAACCTCGTGCGCCTCGGCGCTCGCTTCCGGTTCTGAGGAGCCCGCCCGGCGGCGATCCGGGCCTCGGTCCGCTGCGGAACTCGGGCCTGGGGCGCTCGAGTTCCTCCCTGTCCGGTGAATTACGCCGCCGGCCGATGGAATCGGATACCCGGTAGACGGCGCAGTCCCGACCGTCCGGGGGCGGCGTCGCCGACGCCGCCGTGCCGGCAACCGCCCAACCCCTCGGGACCCAACGTTCCTGAGTCGTCCCCGATCGGGAGAGCGCCTGCATCCGCCCGCACTCGCGCTCCGGGGCGCCGGCTTCGGGTACGGGACGAGCGCCACGCTCGAAGGCATCGATCTCGCGCTCGCCCGCGGCAGCATCACCGCACTTTGCGGTCCCAACGGCTCGGGCAAGAGCACGCTGCTGCGGCTCGGCTCGGGCCTGCTCGCGCCCGCGCGCGGCTCGGTCGAACTGCATGGCGCAGCGCTGGCGCAATACGACCGGCGCGCCCTCGGGCGCCGGCTGGCGCTGCTGCCGCCAGGCGCCCGCCGTCCCCGAGGGCCTGACCGTCGCCGAGGTCGTGACCTTGGCGCGCTTTCCGCATCAGGGTCTACTCGGGCGCGTTCGCGCCGAGGACCGCCGCGCCGTGCGCGACGCCCTGGAGCAGACCGGGCTCGCGGCCATGGCCGACCGGCTGCTCGAGAGCCTCTCCGGCGGCGAGCATCAGCGCGTGTGGATCGCCGCCACGCTCGCCCAGGGCACCGAGCTACGAACCGACGGCCTTTCTCGATCCCCAGTACCAGGTGGAGATCCTGCGGTTGGTGCATGACCTCGCGCGCGAGCGTGGGCTGACGGTGGTCTGGGTGCTACACGACCTCAACGAGGCCGCCGCCTGGAGCGAACGATGGGTTCTGCTCGCCGGCGGCCGCGTCGCGGCCGCTGGACGCCCGGCGGAGGTGGTGACCGCGGCCACGGTGCAGCGTGTGTTCGGGCTCGACGCCCACATCCTGGCGCACCCGGAATCCGGCCGGCCGCTGTGCGTTCCGCGGCACGGCCGTGTCGCCGAGGCCGTCGCGAGCCCTGCCGACGCCGCCGGGTGGGGCCGCAGATCACGCCGGATGGGCCGCGCCGGTCAGGGTCTGGACCAGTCGGTCAGCCACGCGCATCGCCGAAATGAGTCCGCCAAACGGCCACGGCTCGCGTGGCACGCGATGGGCGTGGCCAGCGCGCACCGGGGCCAGGCGGGCCCAAGCGGGGTTGCTCGTGAGCGCGCGGTAGGATTCGCTGTCGGGCGCCGCGGAGAGGACCAGGCGGACGTCGCCGGACGGGGACTGCAGGGCAGCGATCTCGCCTGCGCGATAGCCGTATTCGCCGGCGGGTGCATCCCAGCCGTTGCGCAGGCCCAGCCGCTGCAGCACCTGCGCCACCATGCTGTTGTCCGTGAACAGGCGGATGCGGCCGCTGCCCGCGACGAGCTACCCGAACACGACCGCCGTCCCCTGTAGCCCCGCCGCGGCGACCGCGGGAAGGGTTAACAGGCCCTAGCGCAAACGGAACGCGACCGGCACGCTCAGCGTCATGCGCTCGCGCCCCAGATCGTCGGGGAACGCCGGCAAGGGCTCGGCCCGGCGCAGCATCTCCATCGCGGCCCGATCGAGCACCCGCGCGCCGGAGGGCTCGACCAGCTCGGCGCCCGTCACGCGGCCGTTAGCGTGCACCGTGAAACGTACTTGCACGGTGCCCTGAATGCGTCGACGCTGCGCCCGTCGCGGATACTCCTTGTTGCGCTGCAGATGCGCCTGGAGCCGGGTCAGATAGTCCCGGCGTGCCCCGGGATTGCCGCCGCCGTCGCGGCCGTCACTGCGGCCCGCCGCCTTGCCGCCCCCGCTGCCGGCGCGGGCGTTCGCGCCCTGGTCCGCCGCATTCTCGCTCGGCTCGCGCTGCTGCTGCGGCGCCGTAGCTTGGGACTCCGCCTGGGTGCGCTCCGCTTGGCTCGCGCCTGTGTCCTGTTCCTGCTGCCGCTCGACGACACGCTCGTCAGGCTCCGGCTCCGGCTCCGGCTCCGGCTCCGGCTCGGGTTCAGGTTCGGGTTCAGGTTCAGGTTCAGGTTCAGGTTCAGGTTCAGGTTCAGGTTCAGGTTCGGGTTCGGGTTCGGGTTCGGGTTCGGGTTCGGGTTCGGGTTCAGGTTCGGGTTCAGGTTCGGGCTCGGGTTCGGGTTCGGACTCCGGTTTGGGCTCCGGTTCCGGCTCCGGCTCGTCGGTCGTTTGCGACGGCTCGGCTTCGGTGGCGTCGCCCGGCCGGCCGCCGGCGGGCGCCAACTCGATCGCCATGCCGCCCGCGCCCTCGGCACGGGCACCCCCCCGCTCGGCGCGAGGGAGCTGCAGTAGGAGCGCCGCATGCAGCGCTAGCGCCACCAGCAGTGCGGCGATCCACCGCCAGGACCGCATCAGTCCGCCCGATCGCCGCCGACCGCGAGTAGGCGGATGCGCTCGATGCCGGCTGCGCGCAGGGCGTCGATCACGCGCAGGAGTCGCTCCGTCGGGGCACCGGCATCCGCTTGCACGGCGAGCGGCACACCGGCCTCGTTGCTGCTGCGCCAGTCACGGGCGCGTTGGGCGACTTGGCTGGCGTCCACGGGCCGGCCGGCGAAGGCGATGCGTCCGTCGCTCGCAATCGCGACGCCGTCCCCCGGCGGGGCCGTCTCGGCCGGCGAATCCGCTGCGGGCGGATCGACCTCGAACGGCGCCGCGGCCGAAAGCGTGCCGGCGATCATGAAAAAGATCAGCAGCAGGAACACGATGTTGATCAGCGGCAGGACGTTCTCTTCGGAGGCCCCGGTCGAGCGAGGGATCGGCACGATCATGGCGCGCCCGCTGCCAGCGAGACGGATTCCACGCCGCCCTTGCGCAACCGGTCGAGCGTGCTGACGGTCGCATCCGCCGGCGTGGCGTCGCTGGCGCGGATGACCACCGGCCGTCCGGGCTCATCCGCCTGCAGCGCGCCGACGCGCTGGGCCAGCTCTGAAGGCGCGACATCCTCGCCCGCGAGGCTGTATCCGCCCTGCGGGCCGATCCGCACCACGATGGGGCTGGCCTCGGGGTCGGGCGTGGCGTCGGCCGGGGGCAGTGCGAGCTCGAACGCGCGCCAGTCGAGAAAGCTCGACGCCAGCATGAAGAACACCAGCAGGATGAAGACGACGTCGATCAGGGGCGTCAGGCGGATCCCCGGCGGACGCCGCCGTGGGACCTCAATCTGCACCGGCCGCCGCCCCCGCGAGCTGGGCCACATGGGTGTGCCCCGTAGGTTGGTCGACTCCGACCGCGCTGTCGGGCTCCGCGGTGAACACGCGCGTGGCGGCGTCCTGCATGCGGTGGTGCAGCCGCTCCAGGGTGCGCTCGAGCCAGCTCGATGCGGCCACGGCCGGGATGCCGACGCTGAGGCCGGCTGCCGTGGTCAGCAGCGCGACCCAGATGCCGCCGGAAAGTACTGCGGGGTCCACCCGGCTGCCGGCATTCTCGAGCTCGCGAAAGGCCTCGATCATGCCCATTACCGTGCCCAGCAGGCCGAGCAAGGGCGCCAACGTGCCGATGAGTTCCAGCGGGCGCAGACCGCCGCGCAGCCGCTCGAGCCATTGCGCCCCGACGCGGGCCACTTCCTCACGCGCGGTCGCATCGGGCATGCGCGCGTCCTGTCGGCCGGCCATGGCGGTGGCGAGCACGGCGCCCACCGGCCCGCGCGCCTCGGACACGCGCGCCAGGGCCGACTCGCGGTCGCTCGCGCACCACGCGGCCAGCGCCGCCTCGGCCTCGCGCTGGCGCCAGACGCCGGCCGTCGCGAAATCGGTGACCTTGGCCAATACGATGGCCAGCCCGATGACCGACAGCGTGGCGATGACCCACATCGCCGGTCCACCGGCCTCGAGTAATCCCGTCAGCGCAGCCCAGTCCAGGCCGAGCCCCCCTGTCTGCTCATTCATGCCGCTGGAACCCAAGCGCCCGCCCGATGCGCGAGACGCGAATGAAAACCGTTCTTAAGTATAATCCGATGGGCGGTCGGGAGAAACCCGCGGCGGTCTGCCGCGGTCGGCACGGACGCGCGCCGCGCCGGGCGCCGCGAGCAGCGCGGCGTCACCAGTCGTCGTCCTTCCATTCCTTCATCTTGGAATAGTCGAGCGTGCGCTCGATCTCGCGGCTGCGGCGGAACAGGCGCACGAAATAGGCCGTCAGTAGCCCCGCCGCCAGCAGCAGCAACGCGATCACGATCAGCCAGGCGCTGTCCAAGGTCGTCTCCAAATCACGCGTGGCCCATTAGCACTGTAGCAACGTTGCGGGTGCCCGTGCGCGCGCCGGCACGAGACCCCATCCAGCACCATTCGTCGCGGCGCCCGGGAGGCGCGATGGGCGTGAACGCAGCTCAGGGTAGTGATCGCATCGGCGTCGCGCTGATCGGCGCACCCACGGACGTCGGTGCCGCGGTGCGCGGGTCGAGTCTGGGGCCCGAGGCCTTGCGCGTGGCCGGCATCGATGCCGCGCTGGTCGAGCTCGGCTATCGCGTGGAGGACCGCGGCAATCTCTCGGGGCCGGCCAATTCGCAGGCGCGGCCGGCGGCGGGCTACCGCCACCTGCACGAGGTGGCCGACTGGTGCGCGCGCGTGCGCGACGCCGTGGCGGCGGCATTGGCCGAGGGCCTGGTGCCGGTGCTGCTCGGGGGCGATCATTCGCTGGCGATGGGCTCGATCGCCGCCGTGCGCCGGCATTGCGACCGGGGCGGCCGGCCGTTGGCCGTGCTCTGGCTCGACGCCCACACCGATTTCAATACGCCCGAAAGCAGTCCGTCCGGCAATCTCCACGGCATGCCGCTGACGGTGCTCTGCGGGACGGGGCACGAGCGCCTGCTCGCGCTGGGCGAGCGCAGCCCCGTGCTGACGCCGGACCAGATCGCCCTGGCCGGCGTGCGCTCGATCGACGCCATGGAAAAGCGCAGGGTGGTCGCGGCCGGGCTGGATGTGCACGACATGCGCCGCATCGACGAGGACGGCATGCGCGCCGCGCTGGGGGCCGTGCTCGAGCGCGTGGCGCGCAGCGGCGCCCACCTGCATGTGTCGTTCGATCTCGATTTCGCCGATCCCGGCATTGCACCGGGTGTAGGCACGCCCGTGCCCGGCGGTCCCACCTACCGCGAGGCCCAGCTCTGCATGGAGATGATCCACGACAGCGGCCTGCTCGGCTCGCTCGACGTGGTCGAGACCAATCCCGCGCGCGACGATCGCAACCGGACGGCCGAGCTGGCGGTCGAACTGGTGCAGAGCGCGTTTGGCGAACGGATTCTGGCGAGGACGACTTGATGCATGACGCGAACTCGACGACCGACGAATTCATCGCCCAGGTCGAGCGCTGGGGCGCCCACAACTACGCGCCGTTGCCGGTGGTGCTAGCCGCGGGGCATGGCTGCTGGGTCGAGGATGTGGCGGGCCGCCGCTATCTCGACTGCCTGGCGGCGTATTCGGCGGTCAATGCCGGCCATCGCCATCCGGCGATCATGCGCGCCGTGGCCGAGCAGGCGGGGCGCCTGACGCTCACCTCGCGCGCCTTTCACAGCGACCGGCTCGGCCCCTTTCTCGAGCGCCTCTGCCAGACGAGCGGGATGGAGATGGCCCTGCCGATGAACACCGGCGCCGAGGCGGTGGAGACGGCGGTCAAGCTGGCGCGCAAGTGGGGCTACACGCGCAAGGGTGTGGCGCGCGGCACGGCCGAGATCGTGGCCTGCGACCGCAACTTCCACGGCCGCACCCTCGCCGCCGTCAGCCTGTCCTCGGAGGCGCATTACCATCATGATTTCGGGCCCGTGACACCGGGCTTCGCGCACGTGCCCTTCGGCGACGCCGAGGCGCTCGCGAACGCGATGACCGACCGCACCGTGGCCGTGCTGGTCGAGCCGATTCAGGGCGAAGGCGGCGTCCAGGTGCCGCCAGCGGATTATCTCGAGCGCGTGCGCGAGGTATGCGACGCCCACGGGGCGCTGATGATCGCCGACGAGATCCAGACCGGCCTCGGGCGGACCGGCACCCTGTTCTGCCATGAGCAGACGCCCGGCGCGCGCCCCGATGTGCTCACCGTGGGCAAGGCCCTCGGCGGCGGCGTCTATCCGGTCTCGGCCGCGTTGGCCTCGCGCGAGGTCATGGGCGTGTTCGAGCCGGGCGATCACGGCAGCACCTTCGGCGGCAATCCGCTCGCTTGCGCCGTCGGCGAGGCCGCACTGGAGGTGACCGTGGAGGAAGATCTGCCTGGGCGCGCACGCGAGCTGGGCCAGCGTCTGATGGACGGAATCGAGCGCATCGCCAGCCCACGGGTGCGCGAGCTACGCGGCCGCGGCCTACTGGTCGGCATCGAGCTGGACGAGGCGGCCGGGCCGGCGCGCGACTACTGCGAGGCCTTGCTGGCGCGCGGCGTGCTCACGAAGGAGACGCGCGAGCACGTGCTGCGTCTCGCGCCGGCGCTAGTGATCGAGTCCGACGAGATCGACTGGCTGCTGGAGCAACTCGAGGCCGTGCTATAGCGCCGGCGGCGTCCGATGGAGTGAAGACCGCGAAAGAGCGCGTGCGCCTACGGTGACGGCGCGAAAACTTCT
Organism: uncultured Ectothiorhodospiraceae bacterium; assembly: GCA_964625925.1. Lineage (GTDB taxonomy): Bacteria > Pseudomonadota > Gammaproteobacteria > XJ16 > Halofilaceae > Halofilum. The sequence continues at coordinate 36,217 of CAZVBX010000002.1, forward strand.
GCAGTCTCGACGCGGGATCCGGGCACGCCACCTCGCCCCTTTCGGGACCCTGGGTTCTGCTTCGCTCCATCCAGGCTACGCACCGCGCTGGATGCGGCGGTGTAGTGCGCGCCGCCGGGCGAGCTTGTGGGGTCAGGGGCCGCCGAACGGCCGGTCGTGCGTGAGCGCGGGCAGTCGCGCGCGCACCTGGTCGACGCGCTCGAAATCGATCTCGGCATGGATCACGTCCTCGGCCTCGTCGTCGCCCTCGGCCAGGATCTCGCCCCAGGGGTCGACGATCAGTGAATGACCGTAGGTGTAGCGCTCGCCGTGCTTGCCGCTCTGGCCGGGCGCGACCAGATACGAGCCGGTCTCGATGGCCCGCGCCCGCACGAGCGTGTGCCAGTGCGCGCGCCCGGTCGTGCGGGTGAATGCGGCCGGGCAGGTCAGCAGGCCGGCGCCGGCCTGCGCGAGCGCCCGGTATAGATAGGCGAAGCGCAGGTCGTAGCACACCGTCAGACCCAGCATCCCCCAGGGGCTCTGGGCCAGCACCGCCCGCTCGCCGGGTCGCACCTTGTTCGACTCGCGGTAGACCTCGCCCTTGCCCAGGTCGATGTCGAACATGTGGATCTTGTCGTAGTGGGCGACGATCGCGCCGCTGGCATCGAGCAGGAACGAGCGATTGCGATTGCGCTCGCCGTCCCGGATCGACAGCGAGCCGAGCAAAATCCAGGCCCCCGTCTCGCGTGCGACCTCGGCGAACGCCGGCAGTGCCGGATGCTCGGACTGCTCGCGCGCGCCGGTGTCGACGCCGCCGCCGGTGATCTCCAGGCAGCTGAAGTGCTCCGGTGTGGCGATCAGCTGCGCGCCTTCGGCGCGGGCACGACGGACCAGCCCGGCGGCGCGCTCGATGTTGGCGTCCATGTCGGGGCCCGCGCAGTTCTGCACGCAGGCAACCGATACCGTTTCGCTCATACGCCCTCCGTCTTCGTTCGCCGCCCTTCGCGCCGCGGCGGCCGCGCCTCATGCGGCGCATATAGTGTAGCGCCGCATGGCCCACTAGCTCACCGGCTTACGCCGCGCTCGGAGGTGGCAAGGTCGCCGGTCGCGGGCTATGGTGCCGGGACGTGAGGCGCGCGCGATCATGGGAGCCAGGGCCATCGACGACCAGCGTTCAACCGATCCCGCCGACGCGCTCGAAGCTCTCGTGCGGTCCTTGCAGCGCCGTCCGTCCGGGCGCGACACCGGCATGCTGGAACAGCTCGTGCGCCGGCTATTCGGGCGTGCATTGCCCGACGAGCTTGCGCGCCAGCCGGCGACGCACGTCGCCGCCATGGCGCGCTGGCTGCACGACTTCTATCTCGAACGGGCCGCCGGCGAGCCCAAGATCCGCGTGCTCGAGCCCGCGGTCGAACGCGAGGGCTGGGAGCTACCTTACGCCGTGGTGCTGGTCGCGACGGACGATCGCCCCTTCCTGGTCGACTCGGTCGGCATCGCGCTCGCCGAATGCGAGGTGACGGTCCAGGCCGTGTACCACCCGCACTTCCACGTCCAGCGCGACGAGCGCGGGCGCCTGCAGGCGCTGCTGGACCGGCCGCACGACGACGAGGACGCGCTACACGAGTCGCTGATGATGTTCTGGGTCGACCGGCCGCTGACCGAGGCGGTCACCCGTGGCATCACCGAACGGGTCGAGACGGCGCTGGGCGATGTCGAGGCCACGGTCGTCGACTGGGACGCCATGAAGCGGCGTACCGAAGCGCTGGTCACGGCGCTGGACGATCAGAAGCACATCCTGCCGGCGGACGAGTGCGCCGAGGCGCAGGAATTCCTGCGCTGGATGGCGCGCAATCACTTCACGTTCCTGGGCTACCGCGAGTACGAGGCCGTGCCGCTGGACGGCGACCGCGTGCTCAAGCTGCAGCCCGAGACCGGCCTCGGCATCCTGCGCGAATCGCGCAAGCGCGGTCGCATGCGCAGCATCGCCGACCTGCAATCGCGGCTGCGCGAGTTCTCCGACGGTCTCGTGCCGCTGATCTTCACCAAGACCGATGCCCGCTCGACCGTGCATCGGCGCGGCCACATGGACTACGTCGGCGTCCTACGCCACGACGACGACGGCCACATCGTCGGCGAAGCCCGTTTCGTCGGCCTCTATACCTCCGCGACCTACCATCGCTCGACCTGGGAGATCCCGTTCGTGCGGCGCAAGGCCGACGCCGTAATGGCCCGGTCCGGCCTGTCGTCGGATAGCCACGACGGCAAGGCGCTGGTGAACATCCTCGAGACGCTGCCGCGCGACGAGCTGTTCCAAAGCACCACGGGCGAGCTCTACCGCGTGGCGCTGGGCATCCTCGAGCTCGAGGAACGCAAGCGCACGCGGCTGTTCGTGCGGCGCGACCACGTCGCCCAGTTCTTCTCCTGCCTGGTATTCATCCCGCGCGAGCGCTTCGACACGACGGTGCGGCTACGCGTGCAGCGGATCCTGCGCGAGGCGCTCGGCGGCGTGCGCGAGGACTTCACCTTGCAGCTCGGCGAGGCCGACATGGTGCGGGTGCACTTCATCATCCGGCCCGAGGGCGAGTGCATCGACAACTACGACGTCGACGAGATCGAGCAGCGCATCGTCGACGCGGTGCGCTCCTGGCATGACCGCCTGCGCAACGTGCTGATCGAGCGGCACGGCGATCGCGAAGGATTGCGCCTGGCCAAGCGCTTCGAGCGCGCGCTGCCGGCCGCGTACGTGGACGAGGTCGCGCCCGAGGTGGCCGCGTTCGACGTCGAGCGCATCGATGCGCTGACCGCGCCCGACGCCATCGCGATGAGCCTCTACCGGCCGCGCGAGCACCGCCCCGGGGTGGTGCGCTTCAAGGTCTTCAAGCACGACCACACGATCCCGTTGTCGGAGGCGCTGCCCATGCTCGAGCGTATGGGCCTGCGTGCGGTGACCGAGCGCCCCTACGAGGTGCGCCTGCCCGAGGGCGAGCAGATCTGGATCCAGGACTTCGACCTGGTCGCGGCGTTCACCGAGGAGCTCGACCTCGACCGGGTGCGCGAGCCGTTCCAGGATGCCTTCGAACGCGTCTGGCGCGGCGACGCCGAGAGCGACGGCTTCAACCGCCTCATCCTGCGGGCGCAGCTCGGCTGGCGCCAGGCGGCCCTCCTGCGCGCCTACTGCAAGTACCTGCTGCAGACGGGCGTGCCCTTCTCGCAGGCCTATATGGAGGACACGCTGGCGCGCCACCCGGTGATCGTGCGGCTGCTCGTGGAATCATTCGAGGCAAGGCTGGATCCAGCGCGCCTCGACGAATCGCGCAGCCGGCGCGCTACCGCGGCGGGCGCCCTGGAGGCAGGCTTGCGCGCCGTGCTCGGGGCCGAGCCGTCGGAGGCCGCCGAAGCGGCGATCGAGTCGGTGACCGCGGGCCGGCGCAAGGTGCGCGAATCGCAGCAGGGCGCCTGCCGCGAAGGCATCGAGACGCTGCTCGATGCCGTCGCCAGCCTGGACGAGGACCGCATCCTGCGCGCCTTCGCCGGCGTGATCGACGCCACGCTGCGCAGCAATTTCTTCCAGCGCGACAGCGAAGGCCGCGCACGCGATTACATGGCCTTCAAGCTGGACTCGCAGCGTCTGCCCGATCTGCCGCGTCCGCGCCCGTTGTACGAGATCTTCGTCTACTCGCCGCGGGTCGAGGGCATCCATCTGCGCGGCGGCAAGGTCGCGCGCGGCGGCCTGCGCTGGTCCGACCGGCGCGAGGATTACCGCACCGAGGTACTCGGGCTGATGAAGGCGCAGACGGTCAAAAACACCATGATCGTCCCCGTCGGCGCCAAGGGCGGCTTCGTGAGCAAGTGCCCGCCGGCCGGCGACCGCGACGCGATCGCGCAGGAGGGCATCGCCTGCTATCGGCGCTTCATCCACGGCCTGCTCGACGTGACCGACAACTACGTTGCCGGCGAGATCGCCCATCCGCCCGAGCTCGTGCGCTACGACGAGCCCGATCCATATCTGGTCGTCGCGCCCGACAAGGGCACGGCGACGTTCTCCGACATCGCCAACGAGGTCGCGCGCGAGCACCGCTTCTGGCTCGACGACGCCTTCGCCTCCGGCGGCTCCACCGGCTATGACCACAAGGCGATGGCAATTACCGCCAAGGGCGCCTGGGAGTCGGTCAAGCGCCACTTCCGCGAGCTCGGCGTCGATTGCCAGCGCGAGCCGTTCACCGCGGTCGGCATCGGCGACATGGCCGGCGACGTATTCGGCAACGGCATGCTGCTGTCGCCGGTCACCCGGCTGGTCGCCGCGTTCAATCACCTGCACATCCTCATCGATCCCGATCCCGATCCCGAGGCCAGCTACGCGGAACGCCGGCGCTTGTTCGACGCCGGTGGCGGTTGGGAACAATACGACAAGGCGGTGATCTCGCGCGGCGGTGGCATCTGGTCGCGGACGGCCAAGCGCATCAGGCTGTCGCGGGCGGCGCGCAAGGCGCTCGCCATCGAGGCCGAGGAACTCGCGCCCAACGATCTCATCCGCGCCATCCTCGCCGCGCCGGTGGACCTGCTCTGGAACGGCGGCATCGGTACCTACGTGAAGGGCGCCGACGAGCGCGACGACGAGATCGGCGACCGCGCCAACCGCATGGTGCGCGTCTGCGGCGGCGAGCTGCGCTGCCGGGTCGTGGGCGAGGGCGGCAACCTCGGCTTCACCCAGGCCGGACGCGTCGAGTACGCCCTCGCCGGCGGCCGCATCAACACCGACTTCATCGACAACTCGGGTGGGGTCGACTGCTCCGACCACGAGGTCAACATCAAGATCCTGCTCAACGCGGTCGTCGAAGCCGGCGAGCTGACCGCACGTCAGCGCAACAACCGGCTGGCGAAGATGGGCGACGAGGTCAGCGCGCTGGTGCTGCGCAACAACTACCTGCAGAGCCAGGCGATCTCGATGATGGCCAGCTTTAGTGTCGAGCGTCTCGGGACCAAGGCGCATTTCATCGCCTGGCTGGAGAGCCGCGGCATCCTGGACCGCCGCCTCGAGCGTCTGCCGGACGAGGAGGAGATCGCCGAGCGGCGCAGCAACGAGACCGGATTGACGCGGCCCGAACTCGCGGTGCTGCTGTCCTACGCGAAGATCGCGCTCTATCCCCAGCTACTCGCCTCCGACGTGCCCGAGGACCCTTACCTCGCGCGCGAGCTGATCGACTACTTCCCCGAGCCGCTGCGCGCCCGATACGAGTCCTATATGCGCGAGCACCGCCTGTGGCGCGAGATCATTGCGACCCAGGTCACCAACGCGGTGATCAACCGCATGGGCGCGAGCTTCGTGCTGCGCATGCAGGAGGAGACCAGCGCGGGCCCGGCCGAAGTGGCCCGCGCTTTTGCCGCCGCCCGGGCGATCTTCGATGCGCCCACGCTGTGGGCCGAGATCGAGGCCCTCGACGGCACGCTGGCAAGCGGTGTGCAGGTGGACCTGCTGCGACGGATCTGGGAGCTGCTGCGCCACATCACGCGCTGGCTGCTGAACCGACCGGGCCACCGCTTCGACATCGCCGCCGACGTCGAGGCCTTCCGCCCGGGGGTCCAGGCGCTGCGCGACCAGCTCGATCGAATGGCCGTTCCCGGATGGCACGAAGAGCACGAGCGCGTGGCCGACGCGCTGGCGGCGCGCGGCGTCCCCGAAGCGCTGGCGCGGCGCGTGGCGGCGCTGGACGTGCTCTATCCCGCGCCCGACATCGTGGCGATCGCCAACGAGGTGCGCGCCAAGGTCGAGCCGGTCGGCGCGGTGTACGCGCGCCTGGGCGAGCATTTCGGACTGCGCTGGCTGCGCGACCAGATCGACGCGTTGCCAGTCGATGGCATGTGGCACGCCAACGCGCGCGGCTCGCTGCGCGACGAGCTCTACGAGCAGCATCGCGCTCTAGCGCTGCGGGTGATGCGCGCCCGCCCGAAACAGGACCCGGAAGAGGCCGTCGAGGGCTGGCTGGCGGAGCACGCCGACGATGCCCGCCGGGTCTCGAGCATGATGACGGAGATGCAGCGCCTGACGCGGCTCGACTTCCCCACCGCCGTGGTCGCCATCCGCGCGCTCGAGCAGCTGGTGGGGGAGACCGTCGCGGCGTAGGAGCCTGGCGGCGAAATCCGGCGTGTTGCGCGCGTGCCGCAGCGGTCTATCTCGGCGATCGCGGGAAGTGCGAACAGCCTCCTAGCGGAAAGAGGGAAACTCGAAGTGGTGCATCAGCCCGATGTTGAAGCCTTCGTATGCGTCATCCGCCCGAGTCATGTAGCTGAGGGTGAGCGCTGTCCGATCGGTGCCATAGAGTTCGATACCGAGACCGGCGGAAGGGCCGCTCTCGGAGACGTCTCCGGCCGCGTGGTCGTAGCTGATCGCGGAGGCACCCCCGAGGAAGAAGATATTGATGTCCTCGAACGGCAGGTTGAGGCGGACGTATGCGTCGGCATGCGTCAGGGTGGGCGACTCCAATGGGCTGGTGTCGCCGTCGTCGCCCCTGCCGCCGCGTAGCTCCACTCCGAGGAAATCGCCGAAGAAATAGCCGAAGCGCAACTCGAAATTGGTCAGGTCGGCGGTGTGATCGGGGACTTGCTCATGATCCTCGACGCCGAGTTCGTGACCGCCTATCGACACGCCCAAATACTTCGCGGGCGTCTCAGCGAATCCGACCGGCGGCACGATCAGCAGCACCCCCGCGAGCAACCAGCGCGTGACCATCGAATCTCCCAAGCGTTTCTTCTTCGGCTTCTGCTCGCCGACGAGCGGCTCGCCCCGAGCGCGGGCACAGCTTCGCACCCCCCGTTCCGACAAATCAAGAAAAGGGCGCTCCGCATGGGGCGCCAAAGTCGCACCGTTCACGTCGTCCGAGGTAGAGTCGAGCGGCCTCCGTGTGCGCGTAGTCGCCTGACCGTACACGGTGCGCGAGCCTCCGGCCCTGCCCGCTCGGCGCGCGGCGGGATGAGCCCTTGCGTTGATGGCTTGAGCGCCGGGGCGGCGGGTGACCGCCCCGGCTACTGACTTCCGGGGCGGCGTCGGCTCCGCCGCCCGTCGTTCCGCGATCCCTCGTGCAAGCCTCCCGCTAAGGGCAAGGTCCGGAACCGTAACGGCCTATGATGTTTCCGCCGGGTGGCGCCGTGTCGTTCTCGATGTCCTCAGCGGCGGCGCTCAGCAGGAAGTTCATCGTGTCGGTGAACGCGGAATTGTCGCTGTCCCACACGGCGGCCTCGATCTCGAATCGCGCCCATGCCGCCTCGGTTTCGGGATAAATAAGCTCGAAGTTGGCTATGCCCTGGTCGTTGGTGACCACCTCGCCCGGCGACAGGCTGGGGATGTTGGGTTCGAGTTCGCCGCTTAGATTGGCGTCTTCGCCATCGACGACGCCGTTTCCATTGGTATCTTCGTCGGGGTCGAGGATTCCGTTTCCATTTGAGTCTCGTTCGCCGTCGAGGTTCAGATTGCCGTTGAGGTCCTCGGCATCACACTCGTACGGCTCGGGCAGGGTCGTGTTCGGATTGTTCGGGTCGAGGGGCTCCCCGCGGGGCACCCAGGTCTCGTCAGTAGTCAGGACCCATGCGCCCTTGCGATACGTCAGTGGCGTTATGGTTATCTCGACCGTACGGTCGGCCGCTGGGCTGCCGACGGCATCGGTGACGATGACGCTGAAGCTCTTGGCATAGTCCGTCCCTTCCGGCAGGGGCGTGATCTCGTTGCCCGTGCCGAGCGTGACCCCGAGCGCGTTCTGCACGACGCTGATCTCGGTCTTCGCGGGGGGGACCGAGTCATCATCATGCACCTCTGCCGTGATTGTCATCGCGTCGCCGCCGCTTTCGTTTTCGGCCTCGAATACGGTCTGCGCCTCGCCATCCCGGTTCGTGACAGCGGTGCCTTGGGTCACGTCGCCCCCGCCCAGGCCTGCCACCGAAAAGTCGACACGCGTGTTGGCGACCGGATTGAGGTTGCCATCCACGACCGTTGCCGTGATCGTGGTCTGCTCGTCGGTGCCGATCGCCTGCGCCGCGCTCTTGACGCTGATGGTGTCGGGGGTCGTGCCGACGAAGTAGACCCGGCGGGTCGTCTCCAGTGGCCCATCTAAACCGGGGGTCGATGCGGTCAGGGTCGCGGGGCCGGCTTCGGTGGACTCGACGGTGATGGGCCCTCCCGTCAAGCCATCACTTTCAATCGTTCGCGCTGCCGTAGTGCCTGTGACTTCGCCGCGCGTGACGGTAAACTCAACTTCCGCGCCTGGCCCGCCGCCGCCGGTGGTTTCGTACCGGACTTCTACAGGTTCCTGAACGTTCACGGGGATCTCGACGTTGGCGCCCGGCTCGGTGAAGCGGAAGATGGCCTGGGCGATGTCGATCCCGAGCGTGCCTTGCTCGCCCAGGGCGCTCACGGACAGGTCGTCGGCATCGATGTTCGTCGTCTCGGGCGGGTCATAGGTGATACTCGCACGGCCCTCGGTGTCGGTGTCAGTGACCCCTGTGACGGTGCCGTGCTCGGCCGTGGCGGTGACCGCCTGATTGGGGACCCCGGCCCCGTCTGAATTGGTCAGGGTGGCCGTGAACGTCACGGACGCGTCGTCGAAGGACACCGTCGACGGGCCGGTCACCTCCAGCGCGGTGCCCGTGACCGGCAGGGTCAGGCTTCCGGTCTCGCCGAGTTCGGTGGCAGTGGCGCTGACCGTGATGCTGCGTTCCTGGGCGGACTCGGTACGCAGCACGGCGGTCGCCACGCCGCTGTCATCCGTCGTCGCTTGGGTGACCTGTAAATTCGAGTCGCCGTCGGGATTCACGAACTCGACCGGCGTGTCTGCGACTAGCACGTTGTTATCGTCTTTGACAGTGGCGGTCACCTGCACGGCATCGCCGGCGCTCGGGACGGTCGCCGGGTTGGAGATGAGGTTGACGTTATCGTTGTCCCCGGCCGCGGCGCCGGCGCCGGGCTCGCTGCCGGTGTCGTCCGCGGGGTTCTCCTTGCAGGCGGCGAGTGTCGCGGTCAGTAGCAGGCAGGAAGCGCCCGCGAGCAGCTTGCGGCTCATCGTTGTTCTCTCCCCATTCTTTCTGGTCCCCGCCCGCCCGACCGGCAAGCCGGAGCGCCTGCCGCTAAGCCTGGATTTTACAGGGACTTCCGCGGCCAAGTTTTCCCGAACCATAAAGTGTCAACAGCATAGCTGTCCAGCGACGGCGTCCGGGCGGCGCGCCGTGCCGCTGCTAGACTTGTCGCGGGGCCGCGCCCGGCGAGCGCGGGACCAAGGGACCAGGGAGCGGTTCCGATGCGCAAGGGATTGCCCATCGTCGCCGCCGTGGGCCTGCTCACGGCGGCGTTGGCCGGTCACGACGGTGTGCGTCAGCTCATCCGGGGCTATGTCGCGCCGGCACGGGCCGCTTACGTCCTGCTCGCGGAGGACCCGCTCGGCAGCGGCAACTTCGAGCGCGCGGCGGGCTTGATTCAGCAGGCGCGCCAGCGCGAGGCCCACGACGCCTGGGTCTACATCGCGCTGGCAAAGACGACGCTGGTGTACGGCTACCGCGGGGGCGGCCGCCACCGCGCGGATTCCTACCGGCCCGCGGCGGTCGATCGGGCCCGCCGCTTTGCCGAGCGGGCGGTCGAGCGCGGGCCCGAGCAGAGCTTCGCCCATGCGTTTCGCGCCCGCATCGCGTTGATGGACCGCGATCACGAAGCGGCCCGGCGTGGGCTCGACCGGGCGCAGGCGCTCGATCCGGACAGCTTCTACGCGCCCTTCTTCCGCAGCATCCTGAACCGGGATGCCGGCGAGTTCGAGCAGGCGCGCCGTGCGCTCGATCGGGCCGCGGATCGGCGCCAGCGCGGCTATCAAGCGCGCTGGCTCCTGCAGGCGCGACGGGACGTCGCCGCCGCGGCGAACGATCGCCGGCGTACGGAGCGCCTGCACCGGCGCATGCTCGAGCGCTTCCCGCGCAGCGGGGAGGCGCGGGCGGAATACGGCCGTTTCCTGATGCGCGAGGGGCGTTACGGCGAAGCGGTGGCGCAGCTCGAGAAGGCGCTCGAGGTCGCGCCCCGGGCGCCGGTGCGCGGCGCGCTCGCGGGCGCGCGCGCGGCCCGCGCGAAGCAAGACCGGGTGACAAAAGCGAACACACGGCGGTGACGAAGTCCGCCCGGCGCCGTGATCATCCGCGCCCCGCCGCCGGCGTGTTGCCGGCGGCGGGCCAGCCCTCCATGTGACGCGTGGCTAGCTCGGTGAGCGCTTCGATGTGGTCGGCCCGGTCGTTGAGGGCGCCGATGTAGTGCAACGAGCCGCCGCCGGCCGCCTCGAAGGCCTCCCGGTTCTCGTAGGCGATCTCGTCCAGGGTCTCCAGGCAATCGGCCGCGAACCCCGGACACAGCACGTCCACCCGGCCCAGCCCGGATTGGCCTAGCGCCTCCAGCGTCTCGTCGGTATACGGCTGCAGCCAGGGCTCGCGCCCGAAGCGCGACTGGAACGTCAGGCGCCATTGGTCGTCGGTCAGGCCCAGCCGCGCGGCCACCCGGTGTGCGGTCAGGACGCATTCGTCGTAGTAGGGATCGCCGTTGTCGACGTAGCGTTGCGGCACCCCGTGGAATGAGAACAGCAGCAGATCGCCGCTGCCGTGGGCATCCCGGTATTCGCGCACGGACGCGGCGAGGGCCTCGATGTACGCCGGCTCCTCGGCATAGCCATGCACCGTGCGCAGCTCCGGTATGCGGCGCAGCCGCGACAACGCGTTGACGGTCGCGTCGAAGACCGAGGCCACCGTCGACCCCGAGTATTGCGGATAGAGCGGCAGCAGAAGCAGCCGCTGTACGCCGGCGTGGCGTAGCTCCTCCAATGCGGCGGGGATGGACGGCTCGCCGTAGCTCATGCCCAACGCGACCTTGACGGTCTCGCCGCGGCGCTCGGTCAGCCGGGCCTCGAGCGCGGCCGCCTGGCGCCGGCTGATCGACAGCAGCGGCGAGCCGTCCTCGCCCCAGATCCGGCCGTAGGCCGCGGCGACCCGCCGGGGGCGCGACGGCAGCACCATGCCGTAGAGGATGGGGCGCCACTGCCAGCGCGGCAGCTCGATCACGCGGGGGTCGTCCAAAAATTGCGCCAGATAGCGGCGCAATGCGGGTGCCGTGGGGGCCTCCGGGCTGCCGAGATTGACGAGCAGCACGCCGGTGGCGGCTTCGGTGCCGTCGCCGGGCCCGCCGATATAACGCGAGTACGTCGACACGGAGGTGATACGTGGCCCGATGGGTGGAAAAAACGAGCCAGGCATTGTAGGGTGTCGCGCTTCCGGGCCGCAATGTACCCAGAACCAAAGCGGACTGGCGGCGCCTACGGGCGATCGCACGGGGAAGGCCGCCGCGCTTCGGGGAGGCGACCACCGCCTCCTATGGCGCCGGACGCCTGCCGCGATCCATCCGCGTCCGCCCCGCTCCGGCACAAGACTGCGGCTTGGCCAGTTCCACCAGCTAATTACGAGGCATCACATGACCGCCACTGTCGCGTTGGTCCGGGAGAGTGTGCCCGGCGAACGCCGTGTCGCGCTCGATCCCGGTGCGGCCGAGAAGCTCGGTCGCCAGGGTGTCACCGTCGTCGCCGAGCGCGGCGCGGGCGCCGCGGCCAGCTACCCGGATTCGGCCTACGCCGATGTGCGTTTCGTGGACAGCGCCGCGGACGCACTCGGCTCGGCCGACATCCTGGTCAAGATCCACCCGCCGACCGTCGAGGAAGTCGACGCCCTCCCCGAGGGCGCCGTGGTGGCCTGCTTCACGGAGCAAGAAAACCACGCCGAGGTCGTCGCGCGGATGCGCGATCGCAAGATCACGTCGCTGTCGTTCGAGCTGGTGCCGCGCATCACGCGCGCCCAGACGATGGACGCCCTGTCCTCGCAGGCGACCATCATCGGCTACAAGGGCAGCATCATCGCGGCCGAGCTTTCCGGCCGGCTGTTCCCGATGCTGACCACGGCCGCGGGCACCATCCGTCCGGCCACGGTCATCGTCATCGGCGCCGGCGTCGCCGGCCTCCAGGCGATCGCCACGGCACGCCGCCTGGGCGCCCAGGTCGAGGCCTATGACATCCGGGCCGAGGCCAAGGAACAGGTCGAGTCGCTCGGCGCCAAGCTGATCGACACCGGCGTCGACGCCACCGGCGAGGGCGGCTACGCCCGCGAGCTGACCGACGAAGAGAAGCAGAAGCAGGCGGAGGTGCTGGGCGAAGCCCTGTCCAAGGCCGACGCGGTCATCGCCACGGCCGGCATCCCGGGCAAGCCCGCGCCGAAGATCATCACCAAGGACATGGTCGACAACATGAAGCCGGGCGCGGTGATCATCGACCTGATGGCCGCCGGCGGCGGCAACTGCGAGCTGACCAAGCTGGGCGAGAACGTCGAGCACGGCCACGCGGTGATCGCCGGGCCGGACAACGTGCCCAGCCAGGCCGCGATCCACGCCAGCGAGATGTACGCGCGCAACGTGCTCGCGCTGATCACGCCGATCATCGGCGAAGAAGGCGTTCAGGTCGATCTCGAGGACGAGGTCTACGACGCCTGTGCCCTCACGCACGGCGGCGAGATCCGGCACGAGCCGACACGTCGCCAGATCGACGGAGGCAACTGATGGAAGGTTTCATCGCACTCTATATCTTCATGCTGGCGGCCTTCACCGGCTATGAAGTCATCTCGAAGGTGCCGGTCATCCTGCACACGCCGCTGATGTCGGGCTCGAACTTCGTGCACGGCATCGTCCTGGTCGGCGCCATGGTCGCCATGGGTCATGCCGAGGGCGTGGTCCAGCAGATCATCGGCTTCATCGCCGTCTTCCTCGCCGCGGGCAACGCGGTCGGCGGCTACTTCGTCACCGAGCGCATGCTCGAGATGTTCAAGTCCAGCGGCGACCAGGAGAACAAGGCATGAGTATGGCGTGGCTGATCCAGGCGGCCTACTTCGTCGCCGCCGTATTGTTCATCTGGGGCCTCAAGGCCATGAGCTCGCCCAAGACCGCGCGCACGGGCGTGGCCTGGGCCGGCGTGGGCATGATCCTGGCCACGCTCGTGACCTTCTTCCACGAAGGCTTGCACAACTACGTGCTGATGATCGTCGCCATGGCGGTCGGTGGCGCGGTCGCGTACGTGACGGCCAAGCGCGTGGCGATGACCGAGATGCCGCAGATGGTCGCCGTGTACAACGGCATGGGCGGCGGCTCGGCGGGCGCGATTGCGGCCAACGAGCTGCTCGCCGACGCGGTGCACACGCCCCTGGTCATGACCCTGGCCGTCGCCGGCGCAGTCATCGGCACGGTGGCGTTCACCGGCTCGATCATCGCGTTCGCGAAGCTGCAGGGCCTGATTCAGAAGTCGCCGCGCTCGGGCGCGCTGCAGATCTTCAACATCGCCCTGGCGGTCGCGACGATCGCCCTGGCGCTGGTGGTCGGCACCGAGATCGGCGGCGCGGGCATGATCGCGCTGTTCTTCCTGGCCGCGGCGGTGATCGGCATCACCGTGACGCTGCCGATCGGCGGCGCGGACATGCCGGTGGTGATCTCGCTGCTCAACGCCCTGACCGGTCTGGCGGTCGGCTTCGAGGGCTTCGTGCTGAACAACCCGGCCATGATGATCGCCGGCACGGTGGTCGGCGCCGCCGGTACGCTGCTGACGCAGCTGATGGCGAAGGCCATGAATCGCTCGCTGGGCAACGTCCTGTTCGCCGGCTTTGGCTCGGACGAGGGCGCCGAGGCGCCGGACAGCGGTGACCGCCTGATGAAGGAGGTCGACAGCACCGACGCCGGCATCATGCTCGCCTATGCCAAGAACGTGATCATCGTGCCGGGCTACGGCATGGCGGTGGCGCAGGCGCAGCACAAGATCTGGGAGCTGACCGAGCTGCTGAATCAGCGCGGCGTGAACGTGCGCTTTGCGATCCATCCGGTCGCCGGGCGCATGCCGGGCCACATGAACGTGCTGCTGGCGGAAGCGGGCGTCCCGTACGACAAGATCGTCGATCTGGAGGACATCAACGCCGACTTCCCGACCACGGACGTGGCCGTCGTGATCGGTGCCAACGACGTCGTGAACCCGGCGGCGCGCACCAACAAGGACAGCCCGATCTACGGCATGCCCATCCTCGACGTCGACAAGGCGCACCAGGCCATCGTGGTCAAGCGTGGCCGCGGCGCAGGCTTCGCCGGCATCGAGAACGAGCTGTTCTTCGCGGACAACACCAGCATGCTTTATGGTGACGGCCAGAAGGTTGCGGCCGAGCTGGTGAGCGCGGTCAAGGAGCTGTAGGGCTCGCCGCATGCGCCCTGACCGCGGCCGGCGCGGACGCCGGTCGCGGAGCGCTTTCCTCCTATGATGGTATGGGTCCGCGGCGCGATGCCGCGGACCTTATTGTCAGAGCAATAATAACGGATATGGGGGAGGTTCCATGCAGCCACGCGTGGCGGTGCTCATCGATCTCGCATTCTTCATCCACCAGTATCGCGGCACCGGTCGCGCCAGCGACCCCGCATCGCTCGCCACCGCGCTCCACCAGGGGGCGCTCCGCACTCAGGGCAACAGCCGGCCCAACGGCCGCAACAACGAGACCCGGCACGAGCTGTTCCGGGTCTACTGCTACGATGCCCGGCCCCTCACCGGCCGCATGGACAACCCCGTCAGCGGCCGCACCATCGACTTCGCCGACACCGAGGTGGCGCGCTTTCGTGCCGCCTTGCACGACGAGCTCAAGCGCAAACGCAAGGTCGCCCTCCGGCTCGGCAGCCTCGCCCCTACCCAGCCGCAATGGATCATGCGTCCGCAGGCCACCCGGGACTTGATCGAGGGTCACCGAAGCGTGGACGCGATCGAGGAGGACGACGTCGCACTCGACGCGCGGCGCCGCGGGGTCGAGCTGCGCTTGGCCATGGATCTGTCGGCGCTCGCCCTCAAAGGCCAGGTGCAGCGTCTGGTGCTGGTGACCGGGGACGCCGAGGTGACGCCGCTGGCCAAGCTGGCGCGTCGCGAGGGCATCGACGTGGTGCTCGATCCGATGGGCGTGCCGGTTTCGCCGGAAATGGCCGAGCATGTCGATGGCGTCCAAGGGTTCATGCTGGGCCACAGTGCGCGCAGCGGCCGAGACGAGGACGACGACGATCACGATTGACAGCGGCGGCCAACGGCGTCGCACGTAACATGGTTATGCACAAGGCGTCGAGGTCGGTTGCCGTCGCTCCGGCCCGCGGGCGATGTCGTCAGCGTGACATCAGGCCGATCCGGTAAGTCACTGTTTGGCCGATGGTTTTCGCGGTGGTCAATCATTGACCAGTTTGAGCGCGTGCCCGCGCTGGCGCCGCTGAGTGCCGTCTTCACCCAGACGCTCCACAAAGTTATCCACAAGTTTTGTGGACAAGGTGCTTTTACTAGCACATACGGGCGCTTAGGCGGCACACTTCGCTCGATGTCCATGACTTCGCCGACCTCCAGTGGCGCGGCCGCCGTCGATTGCCGACCGCGGCCGCACGCGCCCCTACGCTCGCCGTGAGCGAGCCGGTCCTGCGCGTCGCCGTCCCGGGGCCGCTGGCGCGCCTGTTCGACTATCTGCCCGCCGCCGGCGGAGCCGGAGGCACCGCGCCGCCGCCGGGCGCCCGTGTGCTGGTGCCGTTCGGGCGCGCGCGCCGCGTCGGCGTGGTCACCGCATGGGGCGCGGACACCGATGTGGCGCCCGGCCGGCTGCGCCGGATCGAGGCCGCGCTCGATGCCGAGCCCGCGCTGCCGGCCGACCTGCTGGCGCTCGGGCAATGGGCCGGGCGCTACTACCATCACCCGGTCGGCGAGGTGCTGGCGGCGATGTTCCCCGCCGCCCTGCGACGCGCCGAGAACCCCGATACCGAGCCGCCCCCGCGCTGGCGCGCTACCTCCGCCGGGCACCGGGCCGGCACCGCCGGCCTCTCCGGTGCGCCGCTGCAGCAGCAGCTACTGGCGTTCATCGCCGCGCATCCGGAAGGCGTCGAGCAATCCGCGCTCAAGACCTTGAGCGAGCGTTACCAGGCGCCCCTGCGCGCCTTGCGCCACAAGGGCCTGGTCGAGCCCGCGCCGCGCGCGTCGGCCGTCACGCCGGCGGCGGCAGCCGGCCCCGCGCTCAGCGAGGCCCAGGACCGCGCCGTCGAGGCGGTGACCGCGCAGCTGGATGGCTTCGCCCCCTTCTTGCTCCACGGCGTGACCGGCTCGGGCAAGACCGAGGTCTACCTGAGCCTGATCGCGCGCGTGCTCGGCCAGGGCCGTCAGGCGCTCGTGCTCGTGCCCGAGATCGGCCTCACGCCCCAGCTGCTGGCGCGGTTCGGCGAGCGCCTCGGCAGGCCCATCGCGCTGCTGCACTCCGGGCTGACCGATCGCGAGCGCCTGGCCGCCTGGCGCCGGGCCGCCTCGGGCGAGGCCGGCGTCGTGTTGGGGACACGCTCGGCCGTGTTCGCGCCACTGCAGGCCCTGGGCCTGATCATCGTGGACGAGGAGCACGACCCGTCGCTCAAGCAGCAGGAGGGGTTCCGGTATCACGGGCGCGATCTGGCCGTCGTGCGCGCCCAGCGCGCCGACGTGCCGGTCGTGCTCGGCTCGGCGACCCCGGCCCTGGAGACCCTCGCCAACGCCCGGCGCGGGGCGTATCGCACGCTGGAGCTGCGTGAGCGCGCCGGCGGTGCGCTCCCGCCCAAGCTCGAGCTGGTCGATCTGCGCCGGCGTCGTGCCCGAGAGGGATTGTCGCTGCCGCTGATCGAGGCGATGCAGGCCGAGCTGGCGGTCGGCGGCCAGGTGCTGCTGTTCCTCAACCGCCGCGGTTGGGCGCCAACGCTGATCTGCGACGACTGCGGCTGGACCGCCGAATGCCGCCGCTGCGACGCACGCATGACCGTGCACCGCCGCCACGGGCGGCTGCGCTGCCACCACTGCGGCGCCGATACCCCCGAGCCCACGGCCTGCGCCGACTGCGGCAGCGAGGCCTTGGTCCATCTGGGGCAGGGAACCGAACGCGTGGAGCAGGCGCTGGGCGAGTCCTTCCCCGACGCAGAGGCCGTGCGCATCGACCGTGACAGCACCCGCCGGAGAGGCGCCCTGGACGCCAAGCTCGAGCGCGTGCGCTCGGGCGAGGCGACGATCCTGCTGGGCACGCAGATGCTGGCGAAGGGCCACGACTTCCCCGGCGTGACGCTGGTCGGCGTGCTCGATGCCGACCGGGGCCTGTTCGGCGCCGACTTTCGCGCCGCCGAGCACCTGGTCCAAACGGTCCTCCAGGTGGCGGGCCGAGCCGGCCGCGGCGCGCGCGCCGGCCGCGTGCTGATTCAAACGCGCAACCCCGAGCACCCGTTGCTGCAGACGCTGGTAACCCGCGGCTACGACGAGCTGGCCACGACCCTGTTGCAGGAACGTGAAGAGGCGGGATTTCCGCCGGCGGCGCACATGGCCCTGATCCGCGCCGAGTCACCGCATGCCGATGCGCCCGAGCGATGCCTCCAAGCCGCGCGTGTCGAACTCGAGCAAGGCGGGATCGTGGGTGTCGAACTGTTCGGTCCCGCGCCGGCACCGCTGGAACGCGTTGCCGGGCGCTACCGCGCCCAGCTCGCGTTGCAGGCCCAGACCCGCGGCCCGCTGCACGACGCGCTGCGCCGGCTGCGCCCGTGGCTGGAGTCGGCCCAGCCCGCCCGCCGGGTTCGCTGGTCGATCGACGTCGATCCCGTCGACACGAGCTGACCGCGGAATCGCCGCCAACCCGTTGCTCGCGCGAAGGTCGACGAGGGGGCGTGCAAGCCCTACCGCATGGCCCACTAGTGTCCTGTCTCGTAAGTTCTTTGAATTGTTCTCGTCGAGGGATTGCGGCGCCTGGCAAGGCGCGCCGACGAGCCATAGCGCGCTCTATGGTGAGGAGGCGCAACGCCGCCAGGCGCCGCAAGACGCGCGAGAAATCAAACGTTGTGCGAGACAGGACACTAGGGCCTGCCGAGGAAGTCCTCGGCAAACGCATTGGCGCCGTGGCGCGCGATTAGCGCCTCGAGGCTGGCGCGTAGGCCTTGCTCGTCTTCCTCGGCCAACTCGCCTTCCCCGATCAGCTCGGCCAGCAGCCCTTCCTCGATCATGCCCTGGACATGGCCCAGCGTGGGCTCGTCACCGCGCTCGATCGCGTGCTCCAGCACCCGGGCGATATCGGAGCCGCCGAAGGGCTGTAGGAAGCGCTCGGCTGCGGCGTCCTCGCCGTAGACGTCGATCAAGTTGCCGATTTCGACCACCAGGGCCTCGCGATCCTCGGGATCGAGCCGTCGCAGCGGGGCGGAGCGCGCCTGCTGCGACTGCTGCAGTGCGCCGCGCACCTCGGCGAGCGTCGCCGGTTCCTCGACGTCCTCCCCATCGAGCACTTGCTGCATCGCCTCAGCCAGCTCGTCGCTGGCGGCGTCGTCGAGATCGCCCGAGGTGACCATCGCTCTGCCTCCGTCTCTCATCCCGCCTCCCTATAGCAGCGCGCGCACGGTGCGTGACGCAATAGGGCGCTTATTCCTCCTCGGGCTAGCCCGACCGCCCCCCAACCCGAGTCGGACCTTGCCTGGAAAGCCGAGCGCTAACCTTCTCCAGGTCCGGAGCGAGCGGTAGAATGCGCTGTTTCACTGCGTCCGGCCGTTTGGGCCGGCGCATGCGCCCACACAGTCCGACCGGACCCGTCGTTTGAAAGAAGTCGCCGCCCAACTCATCCACCGTGCGCTCGACGATCTCATCGCGCAGGACCAGCTCGCCGTCGACGCGGTGCCGCAGGTCCAGGTCGAACGCGCGCGCGACCGCGGCCATGGCGATCTCGCGTCCAACATCGCCCTGGTGATGGCCAAGCCGGCCAAGCGCAAGCCGCGCGATCTGGCGGAGGCCATCGTCGCGGCCCTGCCGTCCGACGCGCGCATCGATAAGGTCGAGATCGCCGGACCGGGGTTCATCAATTTCTTCCTCGCCGCCGGCAGCCGCAGCGAGGTGGTGCGCCGGGCGCTCGAGGACGGGGCGGAGTACGGCCGTAGCGACGCGGGCGCCGGCGAGCGCGTGCACATCGAATTCGTCTCGGCCAACCCGACCGGGCCGCTCCACGTCGGCCACGGCCGCGGCGCCGCCTACGGCGCGAGTGTCGCCAATCTGCTCGAGGCCACCGGTCACGCCGTCCATCGCGAGTATTACGTCAACGACGGCGGTCGCCAGATGGACATCCTCGCGCTCAGCGTGTGGCTGCGCTACCTGGAGGCCCAGAGCGTCGAGCTGGCGTTCCCGGCCAACGGCTATCGCGGCGACTACATCCGCCGCCTCGCCGCCTCGCTGGCCGACCTGCACGGCGCCGCGCTGGTCCACCCGGCCGCCGAGATCATGCGCGACCTGCCGCCCGACGAACCCGACGGCGGTGACAAGGAACGCTACATCGATGCGCTGGTCGAGCGCGCCCGCAGCCTGCTCGGCCGCGACTGGTCGGCCGTGTTCGAGCACGGGGTGGCCGAGCTCGTGGCCGAGATCCGCGCCGATCTGGCCGAGTTCGGGGTCGAGTACGACGAGTGGTTCTCCGAGCGCGGCCTGTTCGACTCCGGCGCCGTCGACCGCGCGCTCGCCGAGCTGGCCGAGCGCGGCCAGACCTATGAGGCCGATGGCGCCCGCTGGTTCCGCGCCAGCGCCTTTGGCGACGAGAAAGACCGCGTGGTGGTGCGCGACAACGGCGACAAGACCTATTTCGGCGCCGACGTCGCCTACCACTGGAACAAGGCCGAGCGCGGCTTCGCGCGCATGATCGACGTGTTCGGCGCCGATCATCACGGCTACATCGCGCGCATGCGCGGCGCACTCGCCGCGCTTGGCGTGGACGCGGCCCATTTCGAGACCCTGCTGGTGCAGTTCGCCGCGCTCTACCGCGCCGGCGAGAAGGTGCCCATGTCCACTCGCGCCGGGCAGTTCGTCACGCTGCGCGAGCTGCGCGAGGAGGTCGGCACGGACGCCGCGCGCTTCTTCTACGTGCTGCGCCGCTGCGATCAGCACCTCGATTTCGACCTGGATCTGGCCAAGGCGCAAACCCAGGACAATCCGGTCTACTACGTCCAGTACGCCCATGCGCGCATCGCCAGCGTCATGCGCCAGCTCGAGGCGAAGGGTCTCGCCTGGGATTGCGCCCAGGCCCTGGCGAGCCTGGACCGATTGGGCACGGCGCACGAGTCCGAGCTGCTTGAGGCGCTGGAGCGCTATCCCGAGATCGTCGCCCAGGCCGCGGCCAACCGCGAGCCGCACCGGATCTGCTACTTCCTGCTCGAGGACGTCGCCAACGCCTTCCACACCTGGTACAACGCCGAGCAGTTCATCGTCGACGACGACGCCTTGCGCAACGCACGGCTGGCGCTCGTGCAAGCGACCGGGCAGGTGATCCGCAACGGACTCGCGCTCGTCGGCGTGAGCGCCCCGGAGTCGATGTAGATGGGCCAGGCCAAGCGCAACAAACGCCAGCGCGGCGCGGCCAAGGGCCTGCCCGGCTGGGCCATGCTCACCATCGGCCTGATCATCGGGCTGTTCGTCGCATTTCTGGTCTATCTCGACGAGCTCGATCAGCCGCCCAACGCCACCGCGCGGGCCCCCGAGTCCAGCGAGCCGTCGCCGGCCCCGACGGGCGCCGAAGGCGACGACGGGCCGGGGGATCAAGGGCCGCGCTTCGAGTTCTATTCCATCCTTCCCGAGCTCGAGGTCGTCGTGCCCGAGTTCGGCCAGGGCACGCCGCCCGACGACGAATCCGCGCCCGCGCCGGAGCAGGAGCCGGCTCCGGCCACCGACGAAGGCACGATCGACGGCGAGAACCGGCGTTACTTCCTGCAGGCCGGCTCGTTCCAGCAGGCCGAGCAGGCGGACCGGCTCAAGGCCGAGATCGCGCTGCTCGGACTGGATGTCGCCATCCAGGACGTCGAGGTCAACGGCCAGCGCTGGCACCGCGTGCGCGTCGGGCCGTTCAGCCGGCACGACGCGCTGCAGTCCGCCCAGGAGCGCCTGCGCGCCAACGAGATCGACTACCTGATGATGCGCGAGAAGGCCTCCGGCTGACGCCCCCCGGCGAGCCGTCCAAGGGTCGCCCCATGAGCCAGACCCCAAGCGCCCCCGACCGCGAGACCGTGAGCCTGCGCGCGGCTATCGATACGGCCGCGGCGCCCGAGCGCCCGGTGCTCCGGCGGCGCCTCAAGGGCCTGGAGCGCCGCGCGCGCAAAGCCCAGCCCCATGAGCGCGGCCTGGAGCGGCTGCGTCGCGATATCGAGCGCTCCGCCCAACGCCGCCGCGCGCGCGGCGAGCAGCGCCCCGCGGGCGCCCCCGAATACCCACCCGAGTTGCCGGTATCGGCTGCGCGCGAACGGCTGCTCGCCGCCATCGAAGCCCATCAGGTGGTCGTCGTCTGCGGCGACACCGGCTCGGGCAAGACCACCCAGCTGCCCAAGATGTGCCTCGAGCTCGGCCGCGGCATCGAGGGCGTGATCGGCCACACCCAGCCGCGGCGCATCGCGGCGCGCACGGTCTCCACGCGCATTGCCGCGGAACTCGGCGGCGAGGTCGGCGGGCTGGTGGGCTATCGCGTGCGCTTCACCGATGAGGTCGCCGACGGTACGGCCATCAAGCTGATGACCGACGGCGTGCTGCTGAACGAGATTCGCTCCGACCCGGAGCTCACTGCCTACGACACGATCCTGATCGACGAGGCGCACGAGCGCAGCCTGAACATCGATTTCCTACTGGGCTACCTCAAGCGTCTGCTGCCGAAGCGGCCCGATCTCAAGCTCGTCATCACCTCGGCCACGATCGACCCCGAGCGCTTCAGCCGGCATTTCGGTGACGCCCCGGTGCTCGACGTCGAGGGCCGCACCCACCCGGTCGAGGTGCGCTATCGTCCGTTGGCGGAAGCCGACAGCGACAACCACGAGCGCGACCGCGAGCAGGCGGTGATCGACGCGGTGGGCGAATGCATCCGCGCGGGCCCGGGCGATATCCTGGTGTTCCTGCCGTCCGAACGCGCCATCCGCGACACCGAGCAGGCCTTGTCCAAGGCCGGATTCCGCGACCTGCGTCTGCTACCGCTGTTCGGGCGGCTCGCGGCCGGTGACCAGAACAAGGTCTTCGCCCGGGGCGGCGGCGCTGCCCGGCGCGTGGTGCTCGCCACCAACGTCGCCGAGACCTCGCTGACCGTGCCCGGCATCCGTTTCGTGGTCGATTCCGGGGAGGCGCGCATCTCGCGCTACTCGGTGCGCAGCAAGATGCAGCGCCTGCCCATCGAACGCATCGCCCAGGCCTCGGCCGATCAGCGCAAAGGCCGCTGCGGCCGCGAGGGCCCCGGCATCTGTATCCGGCTGTACGGCGAGGACGATTACGAGCGCCGCCCGCGCTTCACCGATCCGGAGGTCCTGCGCACCAATCTCGCCTCGGTGGTGCTGCAAATGGCCTCGCTGGGCCTGGGCAAGGTCGAGGATTTCCCCTTCATCGACCCGCCCGAGCGGCGCCTGATCAACGACGGCTATACCCTCCTGTTCGAGCTGGGTGCGGTCGACGCCCAGCGGCAGCTGACCGAGCTCGGGCGCCGGCTCGCCCGGATACCGGCCGATCCGCGCCTCGCGCGCATCGTGCTCGCCGGCGCCGACGAGAATGCGCTGGAAGAAGCGCTGATTCTGGCGTCCGCCCTGGCCATCCAGGATCCGCGCGAGCGGCCGCAGGAGGCGCGCGCGGCCGCCGACCAGGCGCACGCCGAGCGGCGCGACCCGCGCTCGGACTTTCAGTCGCTGCTCAATCTGTGGACGTACTGGCGCGAACAACGGGCGCAGCACTCGCAAGGCCGGCTGCGCCAACTCGCGCGCGAGCAGTTCCTGTCGTTCGTGCGCATGCGCGAGTGGGTCGATCTCTACGGCCAGTTCCGCGCCCAGGCGCGCGAGCTGGGCTTCAACGTGCGCCCCGCACGCGAGGCCGCCGAGGCCGAACCGGCGCCCTACGAGAACACCCACCGCGCCGTGCTTGCCGGGCTGCTGGGCAACGTCGCCCGCCACGAGGGCGAGGGCGAATTCCAGTCCACGCGCAATCGCAAGCTGCGCATCTTTCCCGGCTCCGGTGTCGCGTCGAAGAAGCCGCCCAAGTGGATCGCGGCGGCGGAGATCAGCGAGACCTCGCGTGTGTTCGCGCGCACGGTCGCGTCGGTCGAGCGCGAGTGGATCGAGCGCCTGGCCGATCACCTGCTCACCCGCAGCTACCGTAATCCGCGCTGGCAGGCCAAGGCGCAGCGTGTGGCGGCCGATGAGCAGAGCACGCTCTACGGGCTCGTGATCAACCCGCGGCGGCGGGTGAACTACGGGCCGATCGCGCCCGCCGAGGCACGCGCCATTTTCATCCGCGATGCTCTCGCCGCCGGGGAGATCGATACCGGCGCCGAGTTCGTGCGTCACAACCGCGCGCTGCTGGACGAGCTGGCCGCGCTGGAGGACCGGGCGCGGCGGCGCGACATCGTGGCGGACCCGTCCGTGCTGATCGAGTTTTATGACGCGCGCATCCCCGTGGACGTCTACGACGGCCCCACTTTCGCCGCGTGGTTGAAGCGCGCCGACCCGGCCGAGCTGGACGCGCTGCACCTCAGTCGCGAGGATCTGATGCAGCGCGATGCGGTCGAGGTCAGCGGCGCGGCCTATCCCGACCACCTGGAGATCGCCGGCCTCAGGCTGCCGCTGGCTTATCATTTCGCACCCGGCGCCGATGACGACGGCGTCACCTTGACCGTACCGCGCGCCGCCATTCGCCAGGTGCCGCCCGGCCGCGTGGATTGGCTCGTGCCCGGGCTGCGCGCCGAGAAGATCGAGACCTTGTTGCGCGCGTTGCCCAAGCAGTGGCGCCGACGCTTCGTCCCGGTGCCGGATTTCGCGCGCGCGCTCGCCGAGCGCCTCGAACCGTCCGACCGGCCCCTGACCGAGGCGATGGCGGCCGAGCTGCGCCACATGACCGGCGACGCGCCACCGCCCGAGGCGTGGGCGCCCGAGGCGCTCGAGCTGCATCTGCACATGCGTTTCGCCGTGATCGACGACGATGGCGCGACGATCGACAGCGGCCGCGATCTCGAAGCGCTGGCCGAGCGCCATGGCGACGCCGCCGCGCGCGAGCTGGAGACCGGCGAGGCCGGCTTCGAGCGCGATGACGTGGAGCGCTGGGACTTCGGCGCGTTGCCGGACGAGATCGAGATCGAGCGCCATGGCATCGCCATGCGGGTCCATCCGGCCTTGGTCCCCGTGGGTCATCGCATCGCCCTGACCGTGTTCGCCACCGCGGAGGAGGCGGCGCCGGCGCATCGCGCCGGCGTGCGGGCTCTCATCCGTCGGCGCCTGGGCAGCCGCATGCGCGAGCTCGAGCGCCGACTGAGCGGGCTCGATCGCACCGCGTTGCAATTCGGCGCCCGCATCGGGGGCAAGGCATTCGTATCCGACTTCGTCGACGCCGTCACCGAGCGCGCCTTCCTGGGTACGGCGGAGGCGCCGCGCACGCCCGAGGCATTCGAAGCACTGTACGAATCGGGCCGCGAGCGCATGTGGGACCTCGCCGAGGCGCTACTGGCCGAAGTCGACGCCCTCGGCGGCCGCTACCGCGCCGTGCACCGGCGCGTCGAGGGCAATCTGCCGATAACCTGGATCGAGGCCGCGCGCGACGTCGCCGACCAGCTCGATCATCTGGTGTTTCCCGGCTTCATCACGGCGACGCCGTCCGAATGGCTGGGGCAATATCCCCGCTACCTGGACGCGGTCGCGCGCCGCCTCGACGTGCTCGATCGTGAACCCGAGCGCGACCGCCGCGGCCGGGCGGAAGTGGAGCCGCTGTGGCATCGCGCCAAGCAGTTGCTGCCGCCGCCCGAGCGCATCGCCTGGGCCGATCCGCAACTGCAGGAACTGCGCTGGATGGTGGAGGAGCTGCGCGTGTCGCTCTTCGCCCAGCACCTCGGGACCCGGCGCTCGGTGTCACCGGGGAAGGTCGAGAAACAGCTCGAGCAGGCCACCTGAGCCGCCATTCGACGGGATCCATTTAACTTATCGTAGAAAGTTCAATTCCTGCACGCATGTTTTTCAACCTGTCGTCCGCAGGCATGATGGCCACGCATTCAACGAAGGAGGCCGTCATGCAGGACAACTTCCACTACGGTGTACACGACGAAGATTCGGTGTGGGCGAGCGTCGGCCGCTCGCTGCTGCGCGCGGCGAAGCGTCTCGACGACGTCTCGACCGGCCACTGCGCGGCCCTGCCGCGGATCCCGCGCCACCGCTAAGCAGGCGCGGAGCCGCCCGTCCGCGCCCCTGGGACGCACCGCCATCGGCCTGTATTCTCGGTGCGCGAGAATATGGCCGGTGGCGGACCCATCGCGGGGACAGGCATGGACACGATCGTCTTTCTCGACCGCGCGACCATGGGCGAGGATCTCGACCTCGCGGCGCCCGCGTTCGAGCACAGCTTCATAAACCACCCGCAGACATCGCCCGAGCAGGTCGTGGAGCGCCTGCGTGGCGCGCGCTACGCCATCACGAACAAGGTCCCGATCACCAGCGCGACGCTGGCCGAGCTGCCGGACTTGTACATGGTCGCGGTCGCCGCGACCGGTTACGACCAGGTCGACGTGGAGGCCTGTGCGGCGCACGGCGTCGCCGTGACCCACGTTCGCGGCTATGCGCGCAGCAGCGTGCCCGAGCATGCGCTCGCGCTGATGCTTGCCCTCGCTCGGGGGCTGGTGTCCTATCGCGACCAGGTGCGCGATGGCGCCTGGGAGCGTGCCGGCCAGTTCTGCTTCTTCGACGCACCCATCCGCGACCTCGCCGGCGCGACCCTCGGGATCGTGGGGGCGGGCGATCTCGGCCGCGCGCTCGCCACGCGGGCCGGGGCGCTGGGGATGGACTGCCTGTTCGCCGAGCACCGGGGCGCCGGCCATGTGCGCGCGGGGTACACTGCGTTCGACGAGGTGCTCGCGCGCGCCGATGTGCTCTCGCTGCACTGCCCGCTGACGCCGCAAACGCGCGGTCTGATCGGGGCGGACGAATTCGCCCGGATGGCGCGCCATCCGATCCTGATCAACTGCGCGCGCGGCGGCGTCGTGGACGAGACCGCGCTGTGCGATGCCCTCGAGGCCGACCGCATCGCCGGCGCCGGCATCGACTGTGTCGCCGGCGAGCCCCCGCCGACCGATAGCCCCATCCACCGGATCAAGCACCGGTCCGACGTGATCGTCACCCCCCACGTCGCCTGGGGCAGCCGCACGGCCCGGATGGCGCTATGGCAACAGCTCGTGGCCCAGCTCGAGGACTTCCACGCCGGGCGCCCCGTGCATGACCTGGCGCAGGCGTGACGACCTATCGATCGCGGGAAGGGTTAGTAACAGGCCCTAGGCGTCGCCCCCCGCGGGCAGGGGCTCAGCCCTGCACCCAGGCCGAGCACCAGCCGTCGCGATTCACCAGGTGCTCGGGAAAGATGTTACAGCCGCCCCACTGGGCATCGCCGCCGGTCCAGTGCAGACAGTTGCCGCATATTGCGCCTTCCTGGCGCGCGTTGCCGGCCTCGTTCGCATCATGCACGTAGTTGAAGCCCTGTGCGCGCTCGGACGAGGGATCGAGGCGGGGCATATCCGCGCGTGCGGTCATCGGCCCCGCGATCCCGACCACCGGCACGGTGGCCACCCCGGCGGCGGTACGAAGAAAGCGGCGGCGTCGTTCGTTCGGGGCGTACTCGGACATGGGCTCTCTCCTGCGATGTGTGGCTCGAGCGCCGGCGCGCGCCGGCACGCGCACTTCGGTCCCTCGTTCCGGGTGGGTAGCACGCTCGCCGGATAATGCACGAAAGCGGTCACCGCGGGCGGCCAGGATCGCCTTGGGCACTCCGCTAGGCGCGCGCGGCCGGCCCGCTGTGATCGCCCGCCATCGCCCCTGCCTCCACCCTGCCGACCGGTATCCCTGCCACCGGCGTGTGGCCCACGAATCCGCGCCACGCGCGACCGCGAAACCCGTGAGACCAGCGGCGCGCCCCGGCACGCGCCCGAGGGAACCGGACGCAGGTACCTGGCAGGAGGCCAAGGATGAGCGCAGAACCGAACGCGGAGCGCCGGGACCGGCTGAATCCGATCGTCTTCTATGGATCCGTGATCGGCGTGGTGGTGCTCGCGCTGTGGATCATTTTCTTCACCGAGCCGGCGACGGCGGTGATCAACACCGCCCTGACGTTCATCTCCAACAGCTTCGGCTGGTTCTACTTCCTCGCGGTGCTGGTCTACCTCGTGTTCGTGGTCGTGATCGCGGCGTCGAGGTTCGGCAGCATCAAGCTGGGGCCGGCCCATTCCGAGCCCGAGTTCAACGTCGTGACCTGGGCCGCAATGCTGTTCGCGGCGGGGATCGGGATCGACCTGCTGTTCTACGTGGTGGTCGAGCCCGTCAGCCAATACCTCGAGCCGCCCGTGGGCGAGGGTGGCACACAGGAGGCCTGGCGTCAGTCGATCCAGCTGACGTTTCTCCATTGGGGCATCTCGGGCTGGGGCATCTACTCCCTGGTCGGCATGTCGCTGGCCTTCTTCAGCTACCGCTACGGGCTGCCGCTGACATTCCGGTCGTCCCTGTTCCCGCTGATCGGCAATCGCATCAACGGCTGGATCGGCCACGTGGTCGACGGCGCCGCCATCGTCGGCACGATCATCGGCATCGCCACCAGTCTCGGCATCGGCATCATCCAGCTGACCTTCGGCCTGAACTACATGTTCGGCGTGCCGCAGGGCGTCTGGCTGCAGTCGATCCTGGCCGCCGTGATCGTGGCCTTCTCCGCGCTATCGGCGGTGTCCGGCGTCGAGCGCGGCATCCGCCGGCTGTCGGAGATCAATATGATCCTGGCGGCCCTGCTCGTGCTGTTCGTGCTGATCGCGGGCAACACGATATTCCTGCTCAACGCCTTCGTGATGAACGTCGGCGACTACGTGACCCACTTCGTCGATCTGTCGACGGCGACCTATCCCTACGATCCGCCGACCGAGTGGCTCAACGCCTGGACGCTGTTCTTCTGGGCCTGGTGGATCGCGTGGGGGCCGTTCGTGGGCATGTTCCTGGCGCGCATCTCGCGCGGGCGTACGATCCGCCAGTTCGTGTTCGGCTCGTTGCTCATCCCGCTCGGCTTCATGATGGTGTGGATGTCGATCATCGGTAATAGCGCGATCGAGCTGCTGGCGACGGGCACGGCTGCCTACGGCGAGCAGGTGATGACCGACCCCGGCTCGGCCATCTACAGCTTCCTGCAGAGCATGCCGTGGACCGGCCTGACGACCACGGTCGTCACCATCCTCGCGATCATCTTCTTCGTGACCTCCGGCGACTCGGGATCGCTGGTGCTGTCGAATCTTTCGTCGATCCTGCACGACCCGAACGCCGACGCCCCCGCCTGGATGCGCGTCCTCTGGGCGGCCGTGATCGGATTGCTGACCGTTGCCCTGTTGCTTGCCGGCGGCCTCACCGCCTTGCAGAGCGCGACGGTGATCCTGGGCCTGCCGTTCGCCTTCGTCCTGTTCGCCGTGATGGCCGGCATCTTCAAGGCGTTGAAGATGGAGACGATCAAGGATCAGATCGTGCGCAACAGCATGGCCGGCTACCTGGCGTCGCGCACGGGCGGCGAGCGCACCCGTCCCGATTGGCGCAAGCGGCTGGCGCGGGTAATGGACTTCCCCACCGAGGAGCAGGCGCGCCGGTTCCTCGCCGAGGTCGGCCTGCCGGCGTTGCAGGAACTGCGCGAGATGCTGGGCGAGGAGGGCTATTCGGCCGAGATCAGCGGCAGCCCCGACGAGGAATGCCTCGAGCTGCGGGTCCACCTGACGGAGGTGCAGGACTTCTCGTACGAGATCCGCCCGCACAGCTACCCGACGCCGGCGTTCGCCATCCGCGCGCATCGGAAGCAGGCGGAGTACTACCGCATGGAGCCGCATCTGATCGAGGGCGGCCAGGGCTACGATCTAATGGGCTACTCGAAGGAGCAGCTCGTCGAGGAGATCCTCGACCAGTTCGAGCGCCACATGAACTTCCTCCATGCCCAGCGCGAAGCCGAGGGCGGCGGATACATGCCGCAGTAATACGGTCCGAGTACAAGGGCGCTACGCCCCGACTCGAGGAGGAGCGAACATGGCCGTTAAGCTCAAACCGTTGGACCGCCAGGTCGTCGTGATCACCGGCGCCACCAGCGGCGTCGGATTGGTTACGGCGCGCGAGGCAGCGCGCGCGGGCGCGCGCCTGGTTCTGGCGGCGCGCAACCGGCAGGCGCTGCAGGATCTGGCCGCCGAATTGCGCGCCGATGGCGCCGACGTAATGTACGTCGCGGCCGACGTGGGCCGCGAGGACGACGTGCGGGCGATCGTCGACGTGGCCGTCCAGCACTTTGGTGGCTTCGATACCTGGATCAACAACGCCGCCGTGGCCATCTACGGCAAGGTGGAGGACGTCGCGACCGAGGATCAGCGGCGGCTGTTCGATACCAACTACTGGGGCACGGTCCATGGCTCGCGCGTCGCTTGCGCCCATCTGCGCGAGCGCGGCGGCAAGCTGATCAATCTGGGCAGTGCGCTGTCGGATCGCGCCATCCCGATCCAGGGGGTATACAGCGCGTCGAAGGCGGCGGTCATGGCGTTCACCGATGCCCTGCGCATGGAGCTGGAGCAGGACGGCGCGCCCATCTCGCTCACCCTCATCAAGCCAGGGGCCATCGATACGCCTTACCAGGATCACGCCGCCAGCTACTTGGGCGAGGGCCCGCGCAATCCGCCGCCGGTGTACGATCCGGAAGCGGTCACCCGCGCGATCCTGCATGCCGCGACGCACCATAAGCGCGATGTCGTCGTCGGCTCCGGGGGCAAAGCGGTGATGCTCTCCGGCACGCTGGCGCCGCGCCTGTCCGACCATGTGATGGCGCGGGTAATGCCCTGGCTCCAGCGCACGGGCGAGCCGCGCCCCGGGGTCGAAAAGCGCACCCTCTACCGGCCGGAGCAGGAGGAGTTGACCGAGCGTGGGGGCTACCCGGCGACCCGCCGCCGGAGCTTGTATACGACCGCGGGCCGGCACAAGCTGACCGCTGCAGCGGCGGCCTGCGCCGCAGTGGGCGCCGGGGCGGTCGCCTACCGCTATGGGCTGGGTCGTCGGCCGCTGCAACCTTAGCCCCGGCCGCCGAAAGCCCCCGGTAGGCGCCCGTCAGGGAGCCCTGCGCCGTAGCGAGCGCGGCGCAGGGAGAGCCGATGGCCAGGTGCATCCCCGCACGCGGCCGCTGCGCGGCAGGCGCGCACAATCGCTCCGAGCGAAAATGGGGCGCGCGCAACGAGCGTGCTGGTTGCTATGTGCGTCGAGCGAGCGCCCAAGGATGTCGCTGTGGCACGCGCGCAGCAGGCGCCGGCTTGTCGGACAGGCGCCTGGCTTCGGTATGCTTCCGGGCCTCGGTCCTGAGATGGGCCCGGGACTCGGCCCTGGAGCGGAATCATGCGCGCGACGGCGGTGCTGTCCATAGTGCTGGTGGCGGTCCTGGCCGCGGCGCTGCGCCCCGATGTCGCGGTCTCCATCGCGGTCGGCCAGGAGCGTTATCGTCCCGGTGGGAGCGTCGTGGTCCGCCTGCACAATCGCTCGTCGGAGCCGCTGGGCTTCAACGCCTGCACTTGGACGCTGGAGCGCCGCGGCGAGATCGGTTGGCGACCCGCGCCGCGGGAGGAAGAGCGCCGGTGCACCATGGAGCTGCGCACCCTCGCCCCCGGAGAAACGGCCCGGCCCGAGTTCGTCCTGAGGGAACGCCTGCCCGCGGGCCGCTATCGCCTGCGCATCGCACTGCACCGCCCGGACGCCGGACCGCGGGCCGTGCGCCGGACCGGCTCGTTCCGGATCGAACCCTGACGCGCCGCCCAGAGCGCCCGCCATCACGAATCCGATCCAGCGTTGTCCCGGACAAAGGCCTCGAACTCGTCGAGCGGAAGCGGGCGGCTGAAGAGGTAACCCTGGTAGCTGCGGCAGCCGTACGCGGCCAGGAGGTCACGAATGGCGGCGTTTTCGACCCCTTCGGCGATGACCTCGAGGCCGAAATTCTCGGCCAGCACGACGACGGCCTGAACGATTGCCGCATCGTGCGACTCGGCTTGGAGATCGCGCACGAACGCCTGGTCGATCTTGACCTGATCGAGCGGCAGGCGCTTGAGGTAGGCCAGCGATGAGTATCCCGTGCCGAAATCGTCCAGCGAGAAGCCGACGCCATCCGATTGGAGCGCGGCCATCTTGGCCACCGTGCCCTCGACATCCTGCAGCAGAAAACTCTCGGTCAATTCCAGGCGCAGACGCGTCGGATCGGCCCCCGCCCGGACCAATTCGCTGCGTACCTGCTCGACGAAATCGCGCTGGTGGAACTGCTGCGCACTGATGTTGACCGAGATATGCCAGGGCGCACCGTCCGGGCGATAGCCCGCGCAGGTGGCGATCTGGTTACAGGCGTGGGCGAGCATGTGCTGGCCCAGGGGCAGAATCAGCCCCGTCTGCTCGGCCACCGGAATGAATTCGCTGGGCCCGATCAGACCGCGTTCCGGATGATCCCAGCGGGCCAGGGCCTCGGCGCCGATCACGCGTCCGCCCGCGTCGATCTGGGGTTGGTAGAAGGGCACGATCCGCCCTTGGTCGATCGCTCGCCGCAGTGACGATTCCATGGCGACCCGCTCGCTCAGCGCCGCGCGCATATGCGGCTCGAACACGCGCATGCTGCTGCGGCCCGCCTCCTTCGCCCGATACATCGCCAGATCGGCGCGCTGGATGACGTCGTGCGGCGAGTCGGCCTGCGTGCCGTCGAAGGTGGCGAGCCCGAGGGTCACGGTCGTGTACCGATCGTGATCGGCCAGGCGATAGGGCCGGTTCACGGTCGTCAGGATACGCTCGCCATATTGCCGCGCCTCGGTCAGCGCGCGTTCGCGCGAGCGGTGCAGTTCCGGCAGGACGATGGCGAACTCGTCGCCGCCGAAGCGCGCGATGGTGCTGCGCTCCGGCAACGCCTCGCTCAGGCGCGCCGCGAGCGTGTGCAGTAGCTCGTCGCCCACGTGGTGGCCCAGCGTGTCGTTGAGGGTCTTGAAGTCGTCGACGTCGAGGAATGCGACCGCACCGGTCGTGCCGTTGCCTGCGCAGGCGGCCATGGCATGCTGCAGGCGGTCCGACAGCAGCCGTCGGTTGGGCAGCTGGGTCAGGGGATCGTAGAGGGCGAGGAACTGGATGTCCTCTTCGGCCTGCTTGCGATCGCTCACGTCGCGGAAGTACACCGCGACGCCTTCCTCGGACGGATAGGCGTGGATTTCCAGCCACATGTCCAGCGGCGCGTAGTGCTCCTCCAGCACGATCGTGTGCTGGTCGCGCAGGGCACGGCGGATGCCGTGCTCCATCGGCGTGTCGACCACGCCGCGGAATTCCTCCCACAGCGTCCGGCCCAGCAGGTCTTCGCGCGCCCGCTTGAGCAGGCGTTCGGCCTCGCCGTTGACGTAGGTAAAGCGCCAGTCGCGGTCGACCGTGAAGAACGCGTCGGTGATGCTCTCGAGCGTCGTCGTCAGCCGTTCGGCCAGGCGGCGGACCTCGCGCTCGTTGCGCTTACCCTCGGTAATGTCCTGCAGCGCTCCGCGCACGTGGACCACCACACCCGCCTGGTCCTGCACGGCCTCGCCGATGGCGCGCACCCAGCGCCGCCGGCCGCTGGCCGTGACCAACTCGAACTCCTCGTCGAACGGCGTGCCGTCCCGGATGCTGGCTTGTACGATCTGCCCGACGCGCTCGCGCCACCCCTGTGCGACATACGCCAGTGCCCTGGACAAGCTGGGCTGCGAGCCGGCCGGCGCCTCGAGAATGGCGCAGACCTCGTCCGAGCAGCGCAGCCGCCGTTCGACCGGATCGAGCCGCCAGCCGCCCAGGCGCGCGGCGCGGCCGGCCATCTCCAGCAACGCGCGACTCTCGCTCAGGCTTTGCTCCGCCACGATGCGCTCGGTCTCGTCCAGCGCAATGCCGTCCCAGATCACCGTGCCGGCGGTCCCGGCCCGCGGACGTGCGATGGAGCGCAGCCAGCGCGATCCTCCGTCGCGAATGCGCAGGCGGAACTGGATATCGTGGGGCGTTAGCGTGCGGGCCGAATGCTCCAGCGCATCGAGGAAACGGTCCCGATCCTCCGGCTCCACGCGGTTGATGAAGGCTTGGTAGTCGGGTGGGGCTGCAGGTTCCGGCTGGTATCCGGGTGTGGCATCGCGGCTGAGATAGCTCAGGCGCAAGCGACCGTCCGCAGCGCGCATGCGCTGGAACACGGCGCCGGGTAGATGCTCGGCAATCGCGCTGAGCCGGGCCTCGCTGTCGAGGCGCGCCCGTTCGGCGCGGTCGCGCTCGAAGGTGGCGCCGATGACGTCGGCCAGCGCCTGCAGTGCATGGATCTCCTGATCGTTCCAGTGGCGCTCGCGGCCGTCCGAGCTGAAACCGATCGCACCCCAAACGCGGTCGCGCGAGGCCACCGGCACCGAGATCATCGACGCCACGCCCTGACGCAGCAGCCGGGCCTTCTCCGGCTGCCAGGATTCGTCGAGCTGCGCCACGCACGGCAGATGCAAAACCTCGCGGCGCTCCATTGCGCCGATCTGGCCGGCCGCATCCGCACGTGGGACCTGCTGGAGCTCGTCGCGCACGGGGACCGCTCGCGGGCCGCACCACTCGTGCGTCATGGTCATCATGTCGCCATCGGTCTGCAGCAGATAGCTGCGGTCGGCCTCGCAGTAGGCACCCACGCGCGCGAGTGCCTCGGTGACCGGATCCGAGTCGTTCGCGGACCCGCCCACCAACGCCCGCGAGATCTCGACCAGGATCTGCTGCAGGCCCGACACGTACTCGAGCGCCTGCGCCGTTTCCTTGGCCGAAGAGATGTCGACCATCACGCCGAGCAGCTTGACCGGCCGCCCCTGCTCGGCGAGCACGGTCACCACGTCGCGCAGCCAGACCACGCGACCGTCCGCCGCGATCATGCGGTAGTCGAAGCTATGCTGACGGAGTTCCCGGGTCGCCAGTGCGCAGAACGTCGGCGCCCAATCCCGGTCGGCCGGGTGCATGTGATCGAGCCAGAACGACGGTTCGTCGGTCCAGCGCTCGGGGGGATAGCCCAGGAGGGTTTCGCTCTCGCCGCTTACAAAGGTGAAGCGGAAGGTCTCGGGATCGCCTTCCCAGAGGATCGCGGAGGTGGATTCGACCAGGGTGCGGTAGCGTTCGCGCTGGTGCTCCAGCTCCCGGCGGCTCTCCATGCGCTCGGTGATGTCGAGCCCCGCACCGATCCACTCAATCAGCTCACCGGTGTCGTTATGGACGGGAGCGGCCTGATCAAGAAACCAGCGCACGTGACCGTCGACGCAGCACAGGCGATATTCGAGCTTGAAGAAATGGCCCTGATCGACCGCGCCCAGCCAAGCCCTGCGATAAACCTCGCGATCGTCGGGATGGACCGCCGTGAGCCAGCCCCAGTCACGCGCCTGCTCGAGCGTGAGCCCGACGAGCTCGAGCCAGGCCGTGTCGATATCGCACAAACCGCCGTCGGCCGCGCAGCGCCAGACAAAACTCGAATTCGCCGCAATAAGCGCCCGGTAGCGGCGCTCGTCGAGCACGATACTCGGCCGCTGTGCGGTCACCGGCATCCCCTTGTTGCAGCTCGGCTCGCCGCCGTTCTCACACGGAGCGCACGCGCCGTCGCGGGCTTGTTATCGATCACCGCAGTGTAAAAAGGCGGTTTCGAGCCGTCCATGGCGGGCGACCGAGCGGCCCGGAAGGGTACCGGATGGAGGGCTTGAGGACGGGAACGAAGGGCGGGTCATGGCCCGCCCCGGTCCGATCAGAAGGTCAGTGACAGGTTGAGCGCCGCGCCGGTCTCGTGCTCGTTGCGGGCGACTGCCACATCGAGATGCAGGACTTGGAAGGGGCTCAGTCCCAGGCCGACACTCGTAACGTTACGCTCGCTGTTCGCCAGGTTGGCGCGATAGCCGGCGCGTAGCTGCGCCCAGCCCCAGGCGTCGAGCTCGCCGCCGATGCCGACGAAGCGGCTCTCCTCCTCGAAGGCGACCGGCGCGTTGGTGGTCACGTCGGCGTCCGCGCCGAGGCGATACCAGCCACCCTCGTAGCCCAGGCCCGCACGGAGCTGCGGATCGAGTTCGATGACCTCGGTCTCGCCATTCACCTCGGCGGTCTCGTACTCGCGCGCGATCAGGTTCTTGATGGTCAGACCGGCGCTGAGGTTGCCGAACGAGGTCAGCAGGCCGATATCGAGATTGGTGTCGCTGTAGGATTTGCGATAGTCCTCATCGTCCAGGCCATCGTCGCCGCCTTCGTCGTCGTCGAAATCCTCGGCCTCCGCGCGGTAATGGATCGTCTCGACCTGCACCGACTTGGGCGTGATCCCGATGGCGACCGGCTGCCCCTTGAACTCGAACTCGCGCGAGAGGGTGACGCCGACCTGGCCGATGGCCGCACCGAGAACCGCGCCCTCCGATTCCAGATCGCCCGCCTCGTACGAGGTCAGCTCAACCGAGGTCGGATCGGTGATGTTGCCTTCGGCGAGGTTCTCCGCCTCGTCCGCGAGCGCATTGAGCGTGTCGCCATCCTCGTAATCCAGCGTGCCCCCGGCGTAGGCCTCGGCCGATGCGGTGAGGCCGAATCCGAGCGTCTTGCTCGGCCGGTTCAGCAGCAGGGCACCCCCGCCCTCGATCTGCGCGACGTCGCCATCGGCGTCGGAGAAGTCGTCGTCGAGCTCGCGCGTCAGGCGCGCCAATTCCTCGAGGTCGCCCTCCAGCTCATCGACGCCGTCCGTGTTGAGGCTGTAATTGCCGGTCTCGATCTTCTCGACGAGGGCATCGATCTCGTCGACCGTGTCGCTCGAATCCTCGAGCGTCTCGACCGTCTCATCGGGGTCGTAGGCGCGCGCGCCGGCCGACAGGCCGAGCGCGAAATCGTCTTCCTCGGACAGGGCCGAGAGCTGCGCCGGGTTGAACAAGGTCGCGTTGCTCGGGTTCGGCATGGCCACGCCGACCCCGCCCCGCGCCATGGAATGCGGGTCGAAGGTGTTGAACGGCACAGCCAGGGCCGGCGCGGAGGCGGCCAGTGAGAGGCCCGTGAGCACGGTCGTTACTGTTCTATTCATGTTATCCCCCGATGGTCGGTTCCTGTGCGAACGCAGTGGTCTGAATGATCGTATTCGGCGTTGCTGATCGAGACGGCGCCGTTTGCGCAAGCGCGTGTGCCGCGGCGTAGCGGCGCACTATATACACCTCCATCAGTGACCAGAAGCAACGTCCGTAGAGGCGCGCATCCGAGTCAGTCGCGCGCACATCGCTAAGGAGTCTCTGACCAAAGGCCGTCCTGGCCCTGATCAGACACGGAATCCGACAATGCGATTCTCGGATTCCTTCAGGCTCAGCGAGTTACCTTCGCTGAGCACGTCGGCACATCCATCCGCCGCCCGAGCGTCCGGTAAAACCAGCAGTTCCCCAAGCGGAGCGAGTAACGCTACTCAGGTACGTATTCTTCGAGCACGCTGACGCCGTCGATCGCGTTGGTTTCTGTGTCGACCTGAAACACGAGCAGGGCGCCACTGGCATCCGATCCGAGAAAGCCGCCAACGTAAGACCCTGACCCGGTCCCACCTTCGGTTTCCTGGAGTGACCCTACAAACACTCCGTCCCCGATGGTGCCGGGCTCGATCTGCACGAACGATAACTCGCGGCCGGATCGGGAGAGCGCCAAATCGAACGTCGTGACTTCCGGCGTCCCGAAATCTACGTCCATTTGGATATCCGCGCTCCACAGATTGCCGTCGGTGTCGAAAGCACCCGGCCCGCCGGCCGATTGAAAACTGGCCGTACCGCTCGGGACGTCCGTCGGATCGATCAGGTCCTCGGTGTAGGCGTAAGCGAAATCGCCCGATATACGGGTCCCGTCGTACACATAGTCGCCGGACCATCGGCCCCACTCGACCGCGAAACGGCTGCCCGTCACACGGCCGCTATCGACGATGCTCGCGTCCTCGATCGCGAACGAGCGCGAGCCCTCCGTGATCCGCACGAGATGCCCGTTATCGTCCGTGTAGGCCTCGGCCGCATCGATTTCGTACAAGTCGGACGAATAATCGGAGGGGAACAATAGCCTGCCGCGCTCGCCCTCCTCATCGAGCAGGGCGGTCGGAAGCAGGTAGGTCGCGAAGGCGTCAATCGCGTATTCCTCCGTTGTGACGTTCTCCCCCGCCTCGTAGGTCCCCTCTGTGACGTCGGCGGTGGCGGGCTCGGCGCCCGAGAGGTCTCCGGACGGCCCAACCGGGACGCTGCTGCCGTCCGTCCCGTCACCCTCCGCGGGTACGTCGCCACCTTCGGATTCGCCTTCGGTGTCCGCCGCTTCCTCGCCGACCAGGATGCCGGACGGTGGGGCGATGATGCGTGCGGGCGCGTTGCCCTGGGCGACGAAGAAATAGTCGCCGTCGCTGAACGCCCCGCTGCCGGCGCCGTTCTCTACGAGCAGTTGGCCGTCGTCGATGCGACCGTATAGTCCGGCCGCATGATTTTGCTCGGCGCAGGACGCGTCGCAGAACTCCAGTGAGTAGTCGGTGCCGCGTATACCGATGGTGGCGACCGGCGTGTCCACCGCGTACTCGTCCTCCTCGCCCTGGCCGATGGCGCCGGTAATCGTGCGCAGCGCCCCCTCGAGCAGAGTCATGACGGCGCTACCGCCTTCGTCCCCGCTGGCGGCCTGATAGCGCTCGATCTCGAATTCCGTATCCGGCTTGAGGTCGACCAGACCCTCGTCGAGAAAGCGCACCTGAATGCGCCCGTTGGGGCCGGTGGTCAACGTCTCGCCGGGATAGACGACGTCGTTGCGCGATAGCGGGCGCTCGAAGTCGTCGCCATCGTTCGCCGTTACCGTGCCCTTGGTGGCGAGCACGCGTCCGGCAGGCTCTTGCGCCGGCGCGGACGTGGCCGCCAGCAGCGCCGCCGCGAGTAGTAATATCCTCGTTGCAGCGCGCCCCATGCGCGTGTGCTGAATCATGGCGCTCTCCTCCGCGGCTAGAAGCCGTAGCGCGCGCGTAGCTCGAATACGCTGCGTTCGTAATCGTATAGCTCGACGTTGGCCTCGTTGACGCTATATCGCAGTTGCGGACCAACTCGCCAGTGCGTATCCGGCTGCCAGTTCAACGCGAGCTCGGCTTGGTAGTAGTCTTCTTTGCGCGTCTTCTGGGTCAGTATATGGTCGGCGCCATATTCGTTGCGTCGATACTGCAGGCCTGCGCGCAGCCTCCATTGGGGCGTGAACTGGAGCCGTAGGCTGCCGGACAGGCCGGCGATGTCGCGCTCAGCGATGGCGCGGGCATTATCGCTGTCATCGTCCGGCTCCTCGCGACCGACGAAGGCGCCCACAGAGACCACCGGACGCAGGGGCGCATCCTCGACCCCTGTGAGCCCGCCGGAGATGATCGCGAGCGTGGCGTCACGCAGCTCCTGATCTTCGTAGGTCTGCTGGGCGAGCTGGAGGCCGCCGTGGAACACCAGTCCGGGCGAGGGGCGCCAGTTGGCATTGAGATCGATGCCGAGCAGATCGCGATACGGCTCACCCCCGACATCGAACTGCTG
Source organism: uncultured Ectothiorhodospiraceae bacterium (assembly GCA_964625925.1). Lineage (GTDB taxonomy): Bacteria > Pseudomonadota > Gammaproteobacteria > XJ16 > Halofilaceae > Halofilum. The sequence goes on from CAZVBX010000002.1 coordinate 74,833, forward strand.
CGCGCGCAAGCCGAGCCGCGTTTGCGCTTGATCGTGGTGCAGCACCGTGCCGGCGCGCGCCTCCAGCTTGCGCGTGTCGAAGTCGTTGTGCTCCGCGTTGGCGCGTTGCTCGAAGTCGCCAGCCAGGAAGAAGGTGGTGTCGGGGCTCAGCGGACGGCGCACTTCGGCACCCGTGCCGAAGCGTGCGAACTCGTCACCCTTCTCGCGGTCCTCGTCCGACAGCTCAAACGAGATCCCGAACATGTCGATCTCGTTCGCGTCCGTTGCACTGTTGACGTTGGTGTCGTGCCCGCCCCCGACCTCGGCATAGCCGGTGACGACGGTGGTGTAGCGATCGGCCCGCTGCCGGATCGCGTGCAGGTAGCGCTCCACAGTGGCGGTTACGGGACCGGGCGGATCCTGCGCGAGCACTTGCTCGAAATGGCGGCGGGCACGGCGGTCCTCGCCGGCGAGGAAGTGGGCGCGGGCCAGCTCCAGGCGAACGCGCGCGGAGCCGGGCTGCGCCAGCAGCACGCGCTCGAGTGCGAAGATGGCTTCGTTGACGTGGCCCGTTTCAAGGGCGGCGATGCCGTACCAGAAGTCGAATTCCGGTTGGCCCTCGAGTTCGGCCCGACGCTCGAGCGCCCGGTCGTAGGCGGCTTGGTGCTCGCCGGCTCGGACCCGGTCGGCGATGCCGGCGACGCCCGCCGTGTCGAAGCCCTGGGCTAGGACGGCCGGTGCGATGCACGCGAGCATCACGGCGGCCGGGCAGCCCCGCAGGCGCGCGGCCCGCCCGCGCTGGGCATCTCCACGGGACTCGGGAGCGATGCGATTGCGTCGCGCTGTAATAGCCGCGCACGCCGCGAGGAGCTGGTTGTACATGGCTGCGCCGTATTGTTATTGAGGGGTGACGTTGCCGCTGCGAACCGCAGAATAGCGACCCGTGACTGTATTAGGCCTTTCTGTGAACCGTGCCGCAACCGGCGCCCACATCCTAGCAAGACAAATGCCAAGGCGGCGTGCCGCCTCGGGCGCTTACTCCAGCGGGGTGACCTCCACGGGCGTCTCGGTGCCGCTGGGCTCGGCGATGGCGGCTGGGCAGGAGGGGGTGGGGCAGGTGCCGGCGGGGAGTTGCTGGCCTTCCAGTTCACGCAGGGTCTGGCGCGGTCCGGCGGCATCGTCGGCCAGGGCCACGGCGCAACGCGCTGCCTTCGTCGCCGCAGCGCCGCAGCCGGTGGCTGCGAGGGCATGGGCCAGGTTGTTCCAGCCGTCGACTGCCTGCGGCTCGAGCTTGACGGCACGCTCGAAGGCCGAGCGCGCCTGCTCGTGGCGCTCGGCCGCATAGGCGGTGTTGCCGTGCGTCATCCAGGCCGTGCGCGCGTCGGGCCAGCGCTCGGTCGCGGCGCGGTAGCCGGTGCGCGCGGCCTCCGTGTGGCCGGTGGTCTCGAGTTCGCGCATGGCTTCCAGCCACGGTAGCGCTTGGGCGGTCGTGGGCGGTTGGTCGGGCGGGGCGGCTACCTGCGCCCAGTGGCCGGATCGCGCCCACGTGCGCTCGAAGGTGCTCAGCGTGGTTACGTGGCGCCGGTTGGTGCCGGAGCGCAGGACGATCTGCTCGGCCGGCAGGTCGTAGCCGACGGCCACGGCGTAATGCCACAGCGGCGCCCAGCCGAGCCCCAGATTCTGCATGACCAGCACCGGTCGCCCCGCAGCGATCTCGCGCAGTAGCGCCTGTAACTGCGGCTCCAGCGGGTACGCGACCAGGCCGCGGGCGCGGATCGCGGCGCGCATCTCGGGGCGCAGCGAACCCTTGCGGGCCGGCACATAGACCTCGCCGACCAATTCGGAGGGGGTCGCCGGGCGCCCGAGATCGGTAAGCAGCATGGCCAGCGCCGCCGGCCCGCATTGGTAGCGCCGCTGGGGGAAGAAGGGCACCTCGGTGAGCTCGGCCCGGGGCGGCAGCGACTCGGGCGGCTGCTCGACGAGACCGCGGGTCTGCGGGGTGGCGGCACAACCGGCCAGCCCCACGACCAGTGCGGCGATAAGGAATGCGAGCCCCGCGACGCGTCGTGGCTCGCGCCGCGGGGGAGTCGGGACGGTCACGCGGGTCGTGTCAGTCGACGCTGTCGATGAACGGGAAGATATCAGTGGCCCCGATCACGTCGGTCACGACGAACACGATGAACACGGTCAGCGCGACACCGAGCACGTCGCCGCCAGCCGGGGCCTGCTCCATGTGCTGCTGCAGCTGCGCCAGCTCGGCCTCGGTCATGCGCGCCACGCGCTGCTGCGCATCGGCGGGGTCCACGCCCATGGCCTCGAGGCGTGTGCGGACATCCTCCCGCTCCAGCATCTGAATCACGTCGGCGCGGTCCGCCTCGATACGCGCCTCGCTGAGAACCTCACCGGTACCCACGAGGGCCGCTTGGGCCGGTGCGGTGGACGCGACCAGCAGCAGAGCGGCGAACGCGGAACCGACGGCGCGCTTCCATCTTGCGGGGGTTGCCATAGGACTTCCTCCTGGGCCTTTGGGGCTCGCTTCGTGGCCGGGTGTAGGCGGCCGCCATGCCGGTGCGCGGGCGCGCCGCTCCCTCCTGCCTTCGACACAAGTCGCACTCCGGATGATAGCCATACGAGCGCGGCGCGCACAGGAACCATTCAACAGTTCGTTGTCTTGGGAACGCGCCGGTCCGAGCGTTGAATGCGCCCCGACGCTCCGATACACTGACGCGTCCGGCGAGCCCGCCGGTGGCCGATCCCGGCCACCCTGCCGGACCCACGCGTCGGGGTGTAGCTCAGTTTGGTAGAGCACTGCCTTCGGGAGGCAGGGGCCGTAGGTTCAAATCCTGCCACCCCGACCAGATTTATCCCGCACTAATCAGAAAGTTATGCCAAGCGCCCCGCGCCAGCGTTGGTCGCGGGATGCCGGTTGTGACTCCAGTGTGACCCCTGGACACACCGCGTTTCGGCTTTCACTTAGATAGGTGGCGCTGGTTGCTCCCCCGGAGCCGGTGGCGGCGCTCCTGCCCGTGCGCAGCTGGAACCTGGCGGCGCAGAGGGAAAAAAGCGCGGAGCCACTGCCTGCCCTGGTTTTGGCGCGGGTGGTCGGCTTGCGGCCCTTGTACTTGCCCGCCGCCCTAGTGCCCTTTAACGCACAACGCCGGATTTTCGCCGGCCCTCGCCGCGGCTGGCGGCGTTGCGCCTCCTCGCCATAGGGTGCGCTATGACTCGTCGGCGCGCCTTGCCAGCCACCACGATGCCTCGCCGAAAATCTCGACGAACTGACGTTAAAGGACACTAGCCTTCGCGATGCCCTCGCGCTGGCGCTCCAGATGATCTCCCGCTCGAACTCCGCGACGCCCCCGAGGACCGTCAGCACCAGCCGGCCAGTGGTCTTCCCGGTGTCAATCCCGAGGTCGAGGATACCCAGCGCGGCCCCGCATCCCTCCAGGCTGTCGGTAACCTCCCGAGGTGCCCCACAGAACGCGCCGGGCGGTCGAGCTTGGTCTGTCGCCTTCCCGTGCGAACTCGAGCGCCTGCGCGAATTGCTCGCGCCGTTGGACGTCTACCGACGAGACCTGCTCCTGGAAGAGCTTCTCGCACGTAAGCGTTTACTCCAGGGCGTCATTTCCGTCGCCGCCGGCGTGACCTACCGTCTCGCGTGTCCACAACGACACGGGAGACGATCATGGCAGAGACGACATCGGGACCCGTCCGGCGCGGCGAGTCCCAGTGGCGCGCGATCCTATCGGCGTTCGCCGGCAGCGGCCTGAGCCAGAAGGCGTTCTGCGAACGCGAGGGTGTGGCGGTGAGCACCTTCCCGTACTGGAAGCGGCGCCTGGGCCGCCGCGCGCTTACCCGCAATGACTCCGAGACGACCCTCGACGACGCGAGCGGTCTGCAGGAAGCCGCGAGCCTGAACCTGGACGGCATCCAGGCGTTGCTCGACGGGCTCAATCAGGCGCTGCAAGACGGTGCGAGCGAGTCCGACTTGGCGACCGACCATTTCCACACGACGGCCATCGCTACAACGTCGCCCCCGGACTGCTCACGCCGGAAGCCGCCCCCCGTAGCTGACCCCTGCCGCTGTGGCGTAGTGTGATGGGGCGACCAACATTCATTCACGGAATGACATTGCGGGCGCTCTGAAGACGGCGTTCAGGGTGCTCTTCGGCTGTCTCATGCAGCGACCGCCGGACGGCGCGTTCATGCTCCGGCGCTAGGCCGTCTGTGGTAGCCCCGCGCGCGATGAGTTGCAGCATCACGTTGCCCGTCCCCCCGTGCGCGAGGAACTGCTTCGCTACATGCACGAACATGGCCCCCTGTAGCGGCTCGAACGCCGGGTGCATGGCGAAGGCCTTCCATTGACAGACTTCCACGGAGAACTGCGCGAAACAGTCGCGCCAGAACCCTTTCGTCGCGGCCCAATCGAAGCGGTCCGTGACCTTGGGGTTGAGCAGGCCGGTGATCTCGGTCGCGCGCTGTCCCGACGCGGGCGGGCGCAGAAACGCCAGGTACGCCTCCGCCCGGGCGCCCGGCGCGATCGACTGCGCCAGCGGCTCAATCAGGTCGCGCCGGTACTCGGAAGGGAAGGCGTCGAGCACGTCCAATGCAGCCGCCCCGCTGATCTCATTCTCGAACGGATACTTGCGTACCAGCTGTGCCGCGACGCCGGGGGGCGCCGCCGCCTCCTGCAGCATCGCCTGGAGCTTCGCCGGCGTGTTCGTGTACGCGACCTCTTGGTAGGCGAGGCGTGCGTAGCGTTGGGCCCCGGCCGCTTGCGTGGACGCCTCGCTGGCCGCCGAAGCCGCGCGTTCGGCGGCCTCCCGAGTGGCGCTGAGTTCGCGCCGGATCGCGTCGAGCGCCCGCGCGTGCGCCTGCGGCGTCAGCTTCTTCTGCATGTCCTCGACCACCGGCAAGTAGTTCGCTAACAGGCCGAGCTGTGACGAGCGCACGTCCGCCGCGTAGCTCTGGCCGAGATAGAGCGCGCCGCAGATGAGCGTGACCCCGCCCGAGACCAGCACCGCCCACTTCGAATGCGCGATGTGGCCGTCGGCGGTCAGGTCCGGAAAGCGGCGCATGGCCCACAGCGAACCGCTGAACAGCAGCGCCACGAAGCCGGCTACGGCGAGGCCGCCAGAGAAGGCGCCTAGCGGCGTCAGGATGTCCGTGAGGAACGATCCCAGCAGCGCCAGGAACGTCATCCCCTCCTTGACCGACTGGCCCGTGGACCGGGCGAGCCTCTTCGACGACATAGCACCTCCCTGTGTTGTTGTGGCGCATTTGCGGATGCGGCATCCGGTGGCGCCAGCCCGGGTCGCCGGAGGCGAAAGGTACAGGACCAAGGCGGCATCCGACCACGCCCGGCCGTACCACCAAGCCGACCTTTGGGCGCGGGCGCCACGCGCGGGCAAGCTCGACCATAGGGGTACCAGGTCACGTACGCACTGCGCTTCGCGAACATCGGTGGGCCGATACGCCACACGCGGGCTGTCCTGCGCCGCCCTACTCCTCTCGCTCCTGCTTTTCGCCGCCTGTGGCGGTAGCGGCGGAGGCGGTGGCAGTGACAGGGGTGGAGATGGCACTGGCGGCGGCGACGGCAGCGGTGACGCGGGCCTGCCGAGCGCCCTGCTGTTCTCGGTCGATGATGGATCCAACGGTAATGAGTTGTGGATCTCCGACGGATCCAGCGACGGCACTCGGCTGCTCAAGGACATCAACGGCAGCGGCGATTCGGATCCGGAGCGCTTCGTGCGGATGGCGAGCTTACGCCGGGTGGCAGTTGAATCTCGTCCAGACCGGTCGGCGACGCCACAGGGCGCCTCGCCCGGCCGGAGCGAAGTAGGGCGCTTGGCAAACGGCGCGCAGTTGGGTGATCACGCGGTCAGCCGATGACGCGCAAGCGAGCGAATAAACGATTTCAGGCGGATCTACAAGGCGAATAGCGCCTTTCCCGGCGGCTTTCTCGTCAGATGACGTCCTGGAACTCGCGAAGACGATCCGCGGTAGCGACCAGGCCCTGCGCCGACAGGGTGTCGAGAAAAGCGTCGACGTCCTTCGGTGGGTTGCTCAGGGAACCCCGGTGCGACCGGGCGACCGCCACCACCGCAGCTTCGTGAAGATCCATCTGTTGCTCCACGAACCGATCCGGATCGATCGCTTCGACTCCGAAGGGGTCGAGCGCCTCGGCGGGAAAATCCTTCAAGTTATAGGTCACAATCGTTTGCGCGCCGGCGCGGATCGCCGCTGCCAGTACGTGGCGGTCGTTGGGGTCCGGCAGGGTCACGGCGTCGATAAGCGGTTCGTACCCATAGACGAGGCAGTCTGGAACCGCCTGATCCATCAGCTCCCGAGTGCGCTGCAGCGGCGTTTCAAGGTCGGGGCGCTGTGCGGTGAGACTGCCTATCCATTCCTCGTGGATCGCATCCGTCCATTTCGCGGCGAACAGGCCCGTCGTCGCCAATCGCAGCAAAAAATCCCGCAGCGGTGCGGGATAGAGCACACACGCATCGAAGACGACGGTGAAGCGCATCAGTAACCCATATCCAGATCCTGAGCCTGCTTGGTAAGGGCATCCAGCGCTTCCTGGCTCTGCTCATCCCGCCGCGCTTTGTATGCGAGCAGATCTTGGTACCGAATCCGGCGGTGCGTACCCACACGCGTGTAGAGAATTTCCCCCTCTTGAAGCAGCTTCACGACATGCGGCCGAGAAACGTTGAGGATGTCCGCCGCCTGCTGGGTGGTCAGCTCGGCATGAGTCGGCACGATGGTCACAGCGTTACCCTGCGCCATCTCGGCCAGCAAATCCCGGAGGAGCGACACCGCCTGGCGCGGCAGGACTATATCCGTGTCATCTAGGCGCACGCGGGCCCGCTCGGCCTCGGGAAGCCGTTGGAGGCAGCGGCTGAGTTCCGTGGCACTCGCTCGAGCTAGAGCGACCGTCTCTGAATCAGGTAGCGACCGGTCTTTCTCGGCTGTGCTCATGGGAATAGCTCCTTGGTAGGAAGCGTGCGAAGGTTCGCCGGTACCTCGAAACTAATCGAAATATCCGAAACAGGCAAGAATAGGCAAGTCTAGCGCGTCGTTGCTCCGTTAGGGCCCCGTCTGTGGCGACTCCCGCATCTCGGGAATTCCGTGCTGCACGCGCTTGCCGGGACCGTGGGGCGCAGGCGAGGGGACCGACAACTGCGCGCGTCACAAGCCGCAGAGCCCCTCATTCGCTATCCCCGGGCTAGCGCGGGAACTCGTTGATAGTGGCGCCGGTGCCCGGCGGTCCGGGAGCAGCAGAGCCGGCCGCAAGCCCGTGCGTGCCACGTCGAGAGGTTCGTCGGCCCGACCGTGCTCGGACACTCGCTAGAACGCCGGGACCGAGGCCGATTGGAGCATGGCCTGGGCGCTGAAACTCGGTGCCCAGCGGCGGCATTCTCTTTCTCACCAACGGGGGCCGTTATGGCGATTCCATGGTCTCGACCGTAGCCCGTTTGGGAGCCGTCCGGAGTTGACCCGTTTCGGCCCCGCTGCGGTTTGAGACACGCATCAGGGGCCCTCGCCAGGCGCTCAGCCTATCGGGTAAGCGCACCCAAGTTCCGCTGGCCGGTCCGCAAGGGGATACCTACCATCTGTCCCGCGGCGGGGCGCAAAGCCGATCCCCGAGTGCAGCATCCATCAACGCTGTTAGAGGATAGTACGATCTCGCCAATAGCCAGGCTTTCGAGAATGATGCGCAAACGCTACAACGATCCTTGACCGCACGATCTACGACAACAATGTCGTATGGGAATCGGCGAAGAATGGGGCGTTTGGCTCCGAGAGTAGCGGCGCTTCCGGGCATGGGAGAAAGCCGTCTTCTATAACATCAACGGCCGCTTCAATTGCCTCAAAGAACTCAGAACCGAGGCCTTATCGTTCTTGCTCATACCAAGCGCCGCCGCTTCCGCCTCTTCGACGGCTTGACGGAGAATTGGAACCTTCGGCACTACTGGCGGTCCAGCTTCGCGCGAATTCTTTCCCGAAACTCGGTCCGCTCCACCCATTCAGCTTGTCCGGCATCGATTTCACCGATTCGCCTGGAGATTCCTCGGTCCCAGGCATCTTCAGCCCCATGATCGCGGGGGGCATCAAGACTTTGGAGAAGGTCATGGGCCAATTCAGCCCGTTCGGCTTCGGAACATGCCAGAATTTCGGAACGCAGGCGCTGCAGGGGGTCAGCAGGCATGGAGACTCCAAAGGTCGCTACTTTTGCCACTCTATCCCCCGTTGCAGCCCCTAACAACGGATTCAACCGGACGCCCGAAAACTCCGGGCCGGCAAAGCCGGGTGAGTTCAGTGGCGGCGCCGGTTAACCCGAGCATTGGAATTCAAGGAGCGCTCGATGCGAGCTATTACGTACCAGGAATACGGCGATACCGGCGTCCTGCAGCTGACCGAGCAACCGGTCCCGAAAGTGGGTCCCGGTGAAGTGCTGGTGCGGGTGAGGAGCGCGTCGGTCAACCCGGTGGACTGGAAGATCATGGCGGGCTATCTCGACCCGATCATGGATGTCTGGTTCCCCGTGACTCCGGGATGGGATGTGGCCGGCGTGGTCGAGCAGGTGGGCCTGGATACCCCGGAGTTCAGCGAGGGAGATGGGGTGATCGCCTACGCCCGCCGGGACATGGTGCATGACGGTACGTTCGCCGAATACGCCTGCGTCCCGGTGCGCGCGCTCGCGCGCAAGCCCGATGCGCTAGGCTGGAACGAAGCCGCGAGCCTGCCATTGGCCGGGCTGACCGCGTACCAGACTTTCTCGCGCCTCGGCCTCCAACAAGGCGAAACGGCCCTCATCCACAACGCAGCCGGCGGCGTCGGGAGCCTGGGTGTCCAGATCGCCCGCGCCATGGGTGCGCGCGTCATCGGCACGGCCTCGCAGGCCAAGCACGACCGGTTGCGTGAACTCGGCGCGGAGCCAGTGGCGTATGGGGAAGGGCTCACCGAGCGGGTCGAGGCGCTGGCGCCGGACGGTGTCGATGTGGTCGCGGACTTCATTGGCGGCGTCTTGGATACGACCCGCGCCGTGCTCAAGCCCGCTGGTCGTCACGCCTCCATCATCGATCCGAGCGTGACGGAAGCCGGCGGCCGGCAGTTTTGGGTCCGGCCCGATGGCGCCGGCCTGACACGATTGGCCCAGATGGCAGAGGCGGGTCAGCTGACGGTCCCGATCGAGCGTACCTTCCCGTTGGAGCAAGCGGCTGACGCCTTCGAGCTGAGCCGGGGCGGCCATGTCGGCGGCAAGATCGCGATTCAGGTGAGCTAGTGTCCTGTCTCGCACAACGTTTGATTTCTCGCCGGGTCTTGCGGCGCCTG
>CAZVBX010000003.1:0-82308 GCA_964625925.1 uncultured Ectothiorhodospiraceae bacterium
GCCTTGCCAGGCGCCGCAATCCCTCGACGAGAAAAATTCAAAGAACTTACGAGACCTAGCAAGCTGTCGAAAACAGCACGCTCGCGCGGGACAGGGATGTCCCTGCGCGAACCAGGCACGGTAAGTTCCTGATTCGCGTAGCCGGGGGCCTGGCCGCTTGGAAGAATTAGATGAGCGTCCGGGGCGCGGCGGCGGAACCGAACGCCCCAGTCGCACTCGAACCGGGCAGCACGGACGATCGCCGGTTCCGGCGGGCCGCTCGACCAGGAGGGTTGCGCACATGAGCGAACAGGTCGGTGATTACCTGCTCGGCCGGCTCAACGAATGGGGCATCCGCCGCATCTATGGCTATCCGGGAGACGGCATCAACGGCATCGTCGGCGCCATCGACCGCGCCGGCGATCGGATCGAGTTCATCCAGAGCCGCCACGAGGAGATGGCCGCGTTCATGGCGTGCGCGCACGCCAAATTCACCGGGCACATCGGCATCTGCCTCGCGACCTCGGGCCCCGGGGCGGTCCATCTGCTCAACGGGCTGTATGACGCCTCCAAGGACAACCAGCCGGTCGTCGCCATCGTGGGCCAGCAAAAGCGCATGGGCCTCGGCGGCGACTATCAGCAAGAGATCGATCTGACCACGCTGTTCAAGGACGTCGCCCACGAGTACGTCCAGACCGTGATGACGCCGGCGCAGATGCGCCATGTGATCGATCGCGCCGTGCGGATCGCGGCTTCCAAACGCACCGTCACCTGCATGATCGTGCCCAACGACGTGCAGGAGATGGATGCGGTCGAGAGCCCGCCCCAGGTGCATGGCTCAGTACTGTCCAGCGTCGGCTACAGCTCGCCGCGGGTCGTGCCCTACGGCGACGATCTCCACCGCGCCGCCTCCGTCCTCAACGACGGTGAGCGGGTGGCCATGCTCATCGGCGCCGGTGCGCTGCAGGCGACCGACGAGGTGATGGAGGTCGCCGACGTGCTCGGCGCCGGCGTCGCCAAGGCGATCCTGGGCAAGGCCGCATTGTCCGACGACCTGCCCTACGTCACCGGCGCCATCGGCCTGCTCGGCACGCGTCCGAGCTATGAGCTGATGAGCGGCTGCGACACGCTGCTGATGATCGGCTCGAATTTCCCCTATTCCGAATGGCTGCCGGCCGAGGGCCAAGCCCGCGGGGTGCAGATCGACATCGAGCCGGCGCGGCTGAGTTACCGCTATCCAATGGAGGTGGGCCTGACCGGCGAGGCCGGCGCGACCCTGCGCGAGCTCTTGCCGCACCTGCAGCGCACGCGCAACCGCGACTGGCGCGAGCACATCGAGCGCGAGGTGCGCGACTGGTGGCAGGTGCTCGAGGAGCGCGCCCTGGCTCCGGCCGATCCAATCAATCCCCAGCGCGCGTTCTGGGAGCTGTCGCCGCGGCTGCCCGAGGACGTGATCCTGACCGCGGATTCCGGCTCGGTGGCCAACTGGTATGCGCGCGATCTCAAGATCCACCGCGGCATGATGGCCTCGCTCTCGGGCGGGTTGGCGAGCATGGGCCCGGGCGTGCCCTATGCGATCGCCGCCAAGTTCGCGTTCCCGCACCGGCCGGTCATTGCGCTGGTCGGCGACGGCGCCATGCAGATGAACGGCAACGCGGAGCTGCTAACCGCCGCGAAGTACTGGCGCCAGTGGGGCGACCCGCGCTTCGTGGTCATGGTGCTCAACAACCAGGACCTGAACCAGGTAACCTGGGAGCAACGCGCGATGGCCGGCGATCCCAAGTTCGAGGGCTCGCAGGACATCCCCGACTTCTCGTACGCCCAGTACGCCGAGCTGCTCGGCTTCAAGGGCATCTCGGTGCGCGATCCCGGCGCCCTTGGCGAGGCCTGGAGCGACGCCCTGCACGCAGACCGCCCGACCCTGCTCGAAATCTACGCCGATCCGAGCGTCCCGCCGTTGCCGCCGCACATCAAGCTGGAGCAGGCCAAGGCCTACATCGCGGCCCTCTGGAAGGGTGACCCCGACCGCGGCGAGGTCGTGCGCCAGTCGGCGCGCGACTTCGTCCGGCCGCTCAAGCCCGGCAAGCGATAGTGCCCGCAGCGCCGGGCGGCACGGGCGCATTCGAGGCCGTCCCGGTCGGGCCTGCTACACCCCACGGAAACGGCATCCGCCCATTCGCATCCGGGAGGAACGACATGGCCGCTATCGGCAAGACGCGCTGGGCAATCGCGGAAGGCTACATCCCGCCGGAGAGCACCGGTGAGGGCCCCGCCATGCTCAGCCACGAAACCGCCTGCATCCTCAACGCCGGCGACGACGAGGCGCACGTCGCGATCATGGTCTATTTCCGCGACCGCGAGCCCGCCGGCCCCTACCGGCTCACCGTCGCCCCGCGGCGCACCCATCACTTGCGTTTCAACGACCTCGGCGACCCCGAGCCGATCCCGCTGGGCACCGACTACGCCAGCGTGATCGAGGCGGACGTGCCCATCGTCGTCCAGCACACCCGCCTCGATTCGCGCCAGGCCGAGCTCGCCCTGCTGTCGACCACGGCCTATGCCGAAGGCGGCTGATCGCGACGCGCCTGGTACCGCTTCCCCGATCGCCCCCAATCCCATCCGTGTTGACCTGGGGGCGTCTGTGATGGGCCTTTCGGCCGTCCTGACCGCTCGCGCGTGAGCCGAGCGCCACGCGCGCCCGCCTGACGCGTGCGACACCCCTGCCGGTCGGTGTCCATTCATGGGCCCCATCCCGAGCCCGTTACCCCCCGCGGCGGCGGGCAGCTACTCTCGTGACAGCCGTGGGGCGCTGCGGCACAATCCCGGCTTTGCGTCCGGGGCAAGAGCAACACGGATGTGGGGAGGGCGAGACGGATGAGCGGAACAAACGCGTTCTATGCGCAATCCGGCGGGGTGACCGCCGTTATCAACGCCACCGCCTGCGGCGTCATCGAGACGGCGCGGCGCCGCGGCGATCGCATCGGAGCGGTCTTCGCCGGGCGCGACGGGATTCTGGGCGCCTTGCACGAGGACCTGATCGACACCTCGCAGGAGTCCGAAGCGACCATCGCGGCGCTGCGCCACACCCCCGCGGGCGCCTTCGGCTCGGCGCGCTACAAGCTCAAGGGCTTTGACGAGAGCCGCGCCGAGTACGAGCGGCTGGTCGAGGTCTTTCGCGCCCACGATATCGGCTATTTCTTTTACAACGGCGGCGGCGATTCGCAGGATACTGCGTACAAGGTTTCGCAGATGGGCGATGCGATGGGCTTCCCCATCACCGCGATCGGTATCCCCAAGACCGTCGACAACGACTTGCCGCTGACCGACACGTGCCCCGGTTTCGGCTCGGCTGCCAAGTACCTTGCGGTCTCCACCCGCGAGGCCGGCCTGGACGTCGCCTCGATGGCGACCACCTCGACCAAGGTGTTCGTGCTGGAGGTCATGGGTCGCCACGCCGGCTGGCTCGCGGCCGCCGCGGGGCTCGCGGCCGAGCAGGACGACGACGCGCCGCACGTGATTCTGCTGCCCGAGGTCACGTTCGACCGCGAGCGCTTTCTAGCCCAAGTCGATGCGGCGGTGAAGCAGCATGGCTACTGTACCGTGGTGGTGTCCGAGGGCGTGCGCGACACCGAGGGCAGCTTCTTGTCCGAGGCCGGGGGCACCGACGCCTTCGGCAATACGCAGCTCGGCGGCGTGGCCCCCACCATCGCGGCCATGGTGCGCGACGGGCTGGGATACAAGTATCACTGGGCCGTGGCGGATTATCTACAGCGCAGCGCTCGCCACATCGCCTCGGCGACCGACGTGGAGCAGGCCTACGCGGTGGGCCGGGCGGCGGTCGAGTTCGCCCTCGAAGGCCGCAGCGCCGTCATGCCGATCATCAAACGGCTAGCGGACGATCCCTACGAGTGGGAGGTCGTCCACGCCGAGCTGTCCGAGGTGGCCAATGTCGAGGCCTCGTTGCCGGCCCACTATATCCGTGCGGACGGCTTCGGCATCACCGAGGCCTGCCGGCGCTATCTGCGCCCGCTGATCGCCGGTGAGGATTATCCGCCCTATCGCGATGGGCTGCCGCACTGCGCGCGTCTGCGCAAGGTCGGTGTCCCGCGCAAGCTCGAACCGTTCAGCCCATAACCGGCCGGCGTCCGCCGGCTCGCAGCCGAGGAGTCCGATCATGCGCATCATCCTTCTGGGGCCGCCCGGGGCGGGCAAGGGTACCCAGGCCGCCTACATCAGCGAACGCTACGGCATTCCCCAGATCGCCACCGGCGACATGCTGCGCGCGGCGGTCGCCGCAGGGACGGAGCTCGGCCAGCAAGCCAAGGCCGTCATGGATCGCGGCGACCTGGTGCCGGACGAGCTGATCATCGGCGTGGTGCAGGAGCGCATCGCCGAGCCGGACTGCGACAATGGCTTTCTATTCGACGGTTTCCCGCGCACGCTCGGCCAGGCCGATGCCCTGCGCGAGGCCGGCGTCGCGATCGACGCCGTGGTCGAGATCGCGGTCGACGACGAGCAAATCGTCCACCGCATGAGCGGCCGCCGGGTCCACCCCGGCTCCGGCCGCGTGTACCACGTCGAGTTCAATCCGCCGGCGATCGCCGGCGAGGACGACGAGACCGGCGAGCGCCTGGTCCAGCGCGAGGACGACCAAGAGGACGTGGTGCGCCAGCGCCTGACGACCTACCACGAGCAGACCGAGCCGCTGGTCGATTACTACCGCAAGTGGCACGAGTCCGGTGACGACCGCGCGCCGCGCTATCTGCATATCAGCGGCGAGGACGACGTGGAGGATGTCCGCGATCGCATCTTCGCCAGCCTCGATCCACTGGTGGTCGCCTAGGGCCTGTTAACAGGCCCTTGTGGGCCATGCGGGCGGTCACCCGCGCATCCCGAAGCGGAGAAGGCCGCGCCGGCGCATGGACGCGCTGCCGGCAGACCATTCGTGTTCATTCGTGTTCATTCGTGTCCATTCGTGGTTCGAAAATCACCCAGGACCTCTTTGACGAAAGGGACGGTCAAGCGGCGGCCGGTCGCGAGGGAGGCGCGGTCGAGCTCGGCCAGACGCTCGAGCTGGCCGGCCAGATCGCGCGGGTAGTGGCGCAGCAGGTATTCGCCGACCGCGGCCGGCAGATCCAGCCCCAGCGCCGCGGCGCGCTGCGCAAGCGCTGCGCGCTTCTGCTCGTCGCTCAGCGGCTCCAGGGCGAGCACCGGCCCCCACGCCAGGCGCGACCCCAGATCGGGCAGTTCCAGAGCCAGTTCCGCCGGCGGCCGCCGCGCGGCGAACAGCAGCTGCGTGCCGGCGTCGCGCGCCGCGTTGATCAGGGCGAATAGCGCCCGCTCCCAGGCCGGGTCGGGGAGCACGGCGTCGACGCCGTCGAGCGCGACCAGCGCGAGCTGCTCGAGGCCTTCGAGGGCCTCGGGCCGGAACGCAGGGGTGGCGCCGAGCGGCAGGTAGGCCACCCGTGTGCCGCGCCCCCCGGCGGCGTGACAGGCGGCTTGCAGCAGATGGCTCTTGCCGAGCCCGCCCGCGGCGGCGACGAAGACCTGCGGCTCGCCGCGCCCGGCGGCCATGGCATGCAGCACGTCGACCGCGAGGCCGTTGGGTCCGGGGAAGTAGGCGTCGAAGGCCGCTCCCGGTGCCAGCGAGATGCCGAGCGGCAGCTGCGGACCGGGCCCGTGCGCCGCCATGCTAGCCCACGAGACGGAAGGTCAGATCCACGGCCTCGCCGTCGCGCGCCGATTCGGGCGCATCATCGTCGCTGTCGTCGGCGAGTTCGCCGAGCGCTCCGCCGGCGGATCCGTCCTCCTGGACGCGCGTGAGCGTGGAGCCGAGCGTGATCGCGCGCACAAGGTCCTCGATACGCCCATTCATCGAGACCCGGAAGACGATCTCGCTGGGCTCGAGCTTGAGCACGGCGGCATTGCGCACGCGCACCAGGCTCGCCAGGTATTCGCTGACGCGGGCGTAGGCATCCAGATTGTCGACGCCGGTGACGCGCAAGCGGAAGTCGTGCGCCTGCTCGCCGCGGCCGGCGAATGCGCGTGCGACGCGATCGGTGGCGCCGTCGACGCCCGCGGCCACCGCGGCGCCCATTGCGTCCGCGCTCGCCTGCCAGCTCTTGCGCTCGCCGACGCCCATCAGGTTCCAGTCGCCCTGCCATCCGCTACCGCGCGGGCGCACGTGCCCGACCAGCATCGCGTTCGGGCGATAGCGCTCGGAGGCACCGCGGACCGCATCGAGGAACCCGCCCTGGATGTCGACGAACTCGACCCGGGACCGATCCGCCATGTCCATCAGCGGCAGCATGGCCGGCAGGCCGCGCTGCTGCGCGCGTTGCATGAGCTGCTCACGCGCGGGGCTGTCGCCGTCGGCGCTGACGATCCCGCGTTCGTCGCCATCGTCGACCGCCAGCCAGACCAGCAGCTCCGGCCGCCGATCGCCCCAGATCACGATGCCGCGCTGTTCCAGGGCGCGCTCGACGCGCCCCTGGGCGAATTGCACATGCAAGGCCAGCGTCGGTGCCGCCGTCGGCTCCGCGCCGTCCTCGCCGGCGCCGTCCTCCGCATCGTCGGGGAACGCGGGAACGGGCTCATAGTCGCCCTCGTCCAGGCGCTCATAGCGGAACTGCTGAACGAAGCGCTCGGGCGATTCCAGCAGTTGCGCCACGTCCGGGTTCGAGCGTACGGCGGAGCTGCCCGAGACCTTGACCAACAGACGTTCGAGCGCGCGCTGGAATCCCTCATTGCGGGCCGCGCCGCTCTTGTCGACGACCTTGACCTCGGCGCGATAGAGATCGTCGACGGTGACCGCGAGCGCGGGACCGGCGGGGGCGAGCAGCAGGAGCGCAGCGAGGAGCCAGATTGGCAAGCGATCGGCAAACGGCATGAAAGGGTCCGCATATCGGGGCTCGGCAGTGGCGGTGTACAATAGCATTTTTCTGTGCAACTGCAGACGCACCACTGCGCATCATGGCCGATACGCCCCCGCGCACGTCCCTGACCTACCGCGACGCCGGCGTCGACATCGATGCGGGTGAGGCGTTGGTCGATCGCATCGGCGACGACGTCGCCAGCACCCGCCGCCCCGAGGTACTCACCGGCCTGGGGGGCTTCGGCGGCCTGTTCGCGCTCGACACGCAGCGCTTCCGCGATCCCGTGCTGGTCGCGGGCACTGACGGCGTCGGCAGCAAGCTCAAGCTCGCCCAGCGCTGGCAGACACACGAAGGCATCGGCATCGACCTGGTCGCGATGTGCGTCAACGACATCGTGGTCACCGGCGCCGAGCCGTTGTTCTTCCTGGACTATTACGCCACCGGCAAGCTCGACGTCGATGCCGCGGCGGTCGTGATCCGCGGCATTGCCGAAGGCTGCCGCGACGCGGGCTGCGCGCTCATCGGGGGCGAAACGGCGGAGATGCCGGGCATGTACCAGCCCGGCGACTACGATCTCGCCGGTTTTGCCGTCGGCGCGGTCGAACGCGAGCAGCTACTCATGCCCGAGCGCGTCGGAGCCGGCGACATCGTCCTCGGCATCGCCTCCTCGGGACCGCATTCGAACGGCTATTCGCTGATCCGCCAGGTGCTCGACCGAACGGGCGCCGGTGCCGAGACGCCCTGCGGCGACGGCGATCTGCGCTCGGCGCTGCTCGCACCGACGCGCATCTACGTGCGCGCCTTGCGCGAGTTGCTCGGGCGCGAGCCGGTGCATGCGCTGGCGCATATTACCGGCGGCGGGCTGGTGGACAATCTGCCGCGCGTCCTACCGCACGGACTGCAGGCGCGCCTGGACGCGCGGCGCTGGAGCCGGCCGCCGGTGTTCGATTGGCTGCAGCAGCGCGGCGACATCGCCGCGGACGAGATGCTACGCACCTTCAATTGCGGCGTCGGCATGTGCGCCGTGGTGCCGGCCAAGCGGGCCGACGCCGCACGCGACGCGCTCATCCGCGCCGGCGAGACCGTCTGGCCGCTCGGCACGATCGAGCACGCCGACGACACCGACGCGGCCCCCACGGTCGTGGTCGAGCACCGGGACCAACTCGTGGCCGGCGCATGAGCGATCCGCTTCCGGTCGTCGCCCTGGTCTCGGGCCGGGGCTCGAACCTGCAGGCGCTGCTCGACCCATCCATCGACGGCCGCCTACCTATCGAGATGCGGGCGGTGATCAGCAACCGCCCCGGCGCACAGGCCCTGGAGCGGGCCACCACCGCGGGCGTGCCCGCCGAGGTGATCGACCATACGGATTTCGCCGAGCGCACGGCCTTCGACGCCGCGCTCAGCGACGCCATCGACGCACATGCACCAGCCCTGGTCGTGCTGGCGGGTTTTATGCGCATCTTCACCGACGCCTTCGTCGAGCGCTATCGCGCACGCATGCTCAACATCCACCCATCGCTCCTGCCCGCGTTCCGCGGTCTGGACACCCATCAGCGCGCGCTCGACGCGGGGGCCGAGCGCCACGGCGCCACGGTCCACTTCGTCACGCCGGAACTCGACGGCGGGCCGCCGGTGGCGCAGGCGAGCGTCCCCGTCTACCCCGACGACGACGCGGCGGCGCTGGCGGATCGCGTGCTCGAGCGCGAGCATCGCCTCTATCCGCTGGTCGTGCGCTGGTTCGCCCAGGGCCGACTGACCTTCGACGGTCATACGCCCTATCTCGATGGGCACGCCCTGACGCAGCCCATCCTCGATCCGCCGGAGCTGGCCCATGCCCCGAGTCGGGACCGTAGCCATGGCGCGTGCTAGCAACACGGTCCGGGCCGCGCAGCGGCAGCGCCTACGCCGGGCCATGCTCGCGCTCGCGCTGTGGTCGCTCGCCGCGCCCACCTGGGCCGACGCGCGCGGCCTGCCGGAACCGCTGGCCCCGTTCGAGGCCCGCTACGAAGTAAGCAACGGCACCATGACGGTCGGGACGGCGACGTTCAGTCTCGCGCGCGATTCGGGCATGTGGCGCTACCGCACCGACCTCGAGGCACGCGGCCTGTTTTCCATGTTCGTCGACGAGCCCATGCGCGAGACCACCTGGCTGCGGCCGCACGAGGGCGGCTTGCGGCCGCTGATCTACCGCCACCGGGAGGGCGACGAGCTGCGCCGGGTCGTGTTCGACTGGACCGCGGGGCGCGCGCGCGTTCACGAGGACGGCGAAACGCGCGCGATCGAGCTGGAGCCGGGCAGCCAGGATCAACTCTCCGCCATCCTGTCGGTCATGATCGCCCTGGCGGGCGGCCAGCGCAGCGTGGCCTTCCCGGGCATCACGGATGACGGCGACGCCGAGGCGCTGCGGTTCGAGGCCCGCGGCGAGGAAGCGGTGGACGTGACGTCCGGAAGCTATGAGACGGTCCGCGTGGAGCGGCGCCATGACGACGATCGCGTCACCATCACCTGGCTCGCCCCCGCCCTCCGGTGGCTCCCCGTGCGCGTCGAGCAACGCGAGGCCGGCGACCTGATCGCCCGCCTCGAGCTGGCCCAGCTCGATCGCAGCGATCCTGAGTAGTCGCGGGTCAAAAGGGCCGCTCGTGGGCGTGAGCAGCGCGCCCGGCCCGCGCTTGCGCGGGAAACCCTATGCGGCCGCCTCGCATGAGCGGCGGATAGCGGCCACGAGTTCCTGCGCGGCGCCGCCCTTATTGAGATACTCGACCGCGCCGGCGTGGCGCATGGCGGCGGCCACGCCCTGCTCGTCGTGGATCGACAATCCCACCACACGCAGGTCCGGGTGGGCACTGGTCAGCCGCCGGGTCGCCTCGATACCGCTCATGCCCGGTAGCGAGATGTCCATGATCACGGCGTCGGGTTGCAGACGCTCGGTCAACTCCAGCGCCTGCTCGCCACTGCCGCCCTCGCCCACGATCTCCATGTCGGGCTCTTGCGCAACCAGTTGCGCCAAGCCCTGGCGCATCACCTCGTGGTCGTCGACCAGCAGCACCCGCAGCGGCGTGCCGGTAGTCCGGACGGCCGGCTCGGATCGGGAGGCGAACTCGGGCTCGAGCGCCTCCTGTGGACGGCGCGCCGGCGTATGCTCGCGCGGCACCGCGATCTGCACGCAGGTCCCCGCGCCCGGCGTGCTGTCGACGTCCACGTGGGCGCCGAGCAGGTCGAGCCGCCCCATGAGGGTGGTGAGCCCGGCGCCCCGTCGCGCCTGCGTGAGCCGATCCGGATCGAATCCCCGCCCCTGGTCGATCACCGCCAGATGCAGGGCATGCTCGTCGCGTTCGAGCACGACGCGCGCATGGGCGACGCCAGCATGCTTGACCACGTTGAGCAGCAATTCGCGCAGCAACTGGAACAACAGGATACGGAGCTGATCGTTCTCGGCCTCGCCGGAGCCGTCGGTCTCGACCGCGACCGTGAGCCCGTAGCGCTCGTAGGCCCACCCGGCGAGCCATTCCAGTGCGGGGCCCAGGCCGAGATCGTGCAATACTGGGGGCGCCAGTTCGCCGCTCAGCGACCGCGCCTCGTGGATGGCCTGACCCAGCAGGTCGCCCGCCTCATCCAGGGCCGCTTCGCGGCACTCTTCCGGACCCGGCCCCCGGGCGCCGCTCAAGCGCATCTTGGCCGCGACGAGCTGCTGCTGCAGGCTGTCGTGCAGGATCTGCGACAGGCGCTGGCGCTCGCGCCGCTCGACCTCGCCCAGCTCCGCCGCCAGCACCCGCAGCTGCTCGGCGCGGTTGGCCAGCTCGGCGGTGCGCTCGGCCACGCGCTCTTCGAGACGCTCATTGAACGCGCGCAGGTCGCGCTGCGCTCGCTGGCGATCCGCCAGCTCGCGTCGCGCTTCCTGGTACAGACGGGCGTTGTCGACCGCCAGCGCCACGCGGTAGGTCAGCTCCTCCGCCAGCCGCAGGTCGTCCTCGATCGCCCGCGGCCCCGACTCGGCCGTGACCAGGGTGATGGCGCCGAGGACCTGGCCGCGCCCCTTGATCGGCATGCAGATGTACGACCGCAGCCCGAGTTCGCGCAGTAGCCGCAGGTGCTCGTCGTCCACCGCGGCCTCGCGCAGCATCCGGTCGGAGATCTCGCTCACCCACTCCGGCTCGCCCGTGCGCAGGACCGCCGATGCGCCATAGCGCGCGTTCGGATCCAGCGGGTAGCGCTCCATGGTGTCATAGGCGAGTTGCCGCCGCGCCGGATCGGCATGCGCGACATAGCGCCGGACGCGCTCGGTCTCCGGCTCGCGGATGTCGACCACGCACCAATCCGCCAGCCGCGGTACGGCGAGGTCGGCCACCTTTTCCAGGGTACGCTCGTAGTCGAGCGACGACGCGAGCACGTCGGTGACCTCGGCCAGCAGCGCCGCCGTTTCTTCCTTGCGCTTGCGCTCGGTGATGTCGACGAACGCGGCCACCGCGCCGCGCGGCTGACCGCGGTCGTCGTACAGCGGCGTGGCGCTTCCGTATAGGGTCTTGTGCGAACCGTCGGCGAAGCGCGCATCCAGCTCGCTGTGCTCGATCACTTCGCCGCGCGCCGCTCGGTGCACGGGCAGATCCCGCAGATCCTGGCGGAACCCGTTCTCGTAGATCTGGAACCGCGCCGGATCCGAGCCGGCGAGCTGTGGCACGGGGTCGGTGCAGTCTTCGGGCAGGCCAAGCAGCTTGTACGATGCCCGACTGCCGGTCACTTGGGTCGCCTGCGAGTCGTGCGCGATCCAGACCAGCGCCGGAACGGCGGACATGACGGCGTTGAGCTCGTCCGCGCGGGCGCGCTCGCGCGCCTCGCTCGCACGCAGGATCTCGGCGCTGCGCTGCCGCTGAATCGCCAGGGTCAGCGTGTTGGCCACGGACTCGAGGAAATGCGCGTCTTCCGCGGTAAAGCGGCGGCGCTCGGTGGCATGCGTGCCCAGCACCCCCCATACGCGGTCGGCATCCGCCCAGATCGGCGCGGTCATTCCGCACACGGCACCCTGCTCCGCGAGCGCGGGCGACACGTCGAACCGATCCGCCTCGCTATCGTCCTCGACCACCGCGACCGTCCCTTGGCGCGTGGTGTAGCCGGTCGCCACGGTGGTCCGGCCCGCGGCCTCCCGGGACCAGCCCACCCCCGCGCGCAGCAGGAAGTGACCACCGTCCGGGGCCAGCTCGAGCACCTGGCCGAAACGGTGGTCGAACGCCTCGGCCACCCGCTGCACGGCCCGGTCGAGCAGCGCCTGCAGATCTTCGTAGGCCAGTGCCCACTGGCCGAGTTCGGCCACCGCCGCCTGCTGCGCCACACGCATCCGCAACTGGCGCTCGGCCCGGTGCCGCTCGGTAACGTCGCGCAGAAAACCGGCAAAGAGAAGCGCCTCCTCTTGGACGCTCGCCGTGATGGTGATCTCGGCCGGGAACTCTTCGCCGCTGGCGCGCACCAGCGACATCTCGATCCGGCGATCGAGCAGCAGGCTGCGGCCCCGCTTGGCGTAGCGCTGCAGGGCGGCACGGCAGCGCCGGCGTCGGCGCTCGGGGATCAGGGCGTCGGCAAAGTCGCGGCCGAGCGCTTGCTCGCGGGTGTGACCGAACACGCGCTCGGCGGCCGGATTGAATTCGATGATGCGCCCGTCGGCATCGACCAGAACGATGCCATCGAGAGCCGAGTCGAGCAGCCCACGCAGGCGGTGGTGGTCCTCGCGCGGTCCGTCGCTGCCGTCCTGCGGAACGTCCACGGGCGCGGAGCTGAGCTCAAAACGCTGCTCTGGCATACCGCCCTCCACCGGAGAACCGGGCGAGAACGCCGCCGGACCGCGGCGAATGGGATTGCGCCGGCCCGCGGTTTCCCTTCGTATCCATTCGCGCGCGGGGAATGCACTGCGGCACCGGCCCGCTCCCTCGTGCGCTTGGGCGCGAGCGACCCCGTGCGGGATCGCGCTGTCGCTTTCCGACTTCTGAGTACCGACAGCGGGAAGAAGTTCCGCAGCGCGCGGCAGGCAGGACACGACCGCGGGAGACTCGCCCCGCGGCCGCCGGCCCCCATCGTCCCGGTCGGCCATGCGCTGCGTGCTGTCTGCGGTCGCGGCACCTCCCTGTGCCCGAGGGAGGTGGGGAGTCAGCTCCCGGCCAGGGTCATGCGGTCGATCAGGATCGAGGGGGAGCGAATGCCGGCCCGTACGTCCAGATCGTTGCCCACGGCGACGATACCGGCGAACATCCGGCGCACGTTTCCGGCGATCGTGACCTCCTGGACCGGCTGCGTGATGGCGCCGTTCTCCACCCAGAATCCGGCGGCGCCGCGCGAGTAGTCACCGGTGACGTTGTTGACGCCCTGGCCCATCATCTCGGTCACGATCAGCCCCCGGTCCATGCGCCGCACGAGCTCATCGAAGCTGGACTCGCCCGGGTCGAGCGTCAGGTTGTGCACGCCGCCGGCGTTCCCGGTCGTCTCCATGCCGAGGCGCCGGGCGGAGTAACTATCGAGCACATAGCCCTGCAGCACGCCTCCGCTGACCAGGTCGCGCGGCACCGTGGCGACGCCCTCCCGGTCGCAAGGCGACGAGCCCAGCGCGCGCGGCAGGTGCGGCTGCTCGTGGATGCGCACGAATTCCGGGAACAGCTGCTCGCCCAGACTATCGACGAGGAAGCTGGCATCGCGGTAGAGCGCGCTGCCGCGCACTGCGCCCACCAGATGGCCGATCAGCGAGCGCGCCATTTCGGGCACGAACAGCACGGGGCACTCGGTCGTCGCGACCTGGGCCGCGCCCAGCCGGGCCAGCGTCCGCTCCGCGGCGCGGCGCCCCACCGCCTCCGGGGCCTCCAGCTCATCCGGCGCGCGCGCGATCGTGTACCAGTAGTCGCGCTGCATGGCGTCGCCGCGGCCGCCGATCACGGCGCAGCTGATGCTGTGGCGCGTGCTGCACTCGCTGACGCGAAAACCGTGGCTGTTGCCATAGGCCGAGACCACGTCGTGCGAGCCGACATCGGCGCCCTCGGAGTTGGTGATGCGCTGATCGGCGCGCGCCGCGGTCTCACAGGCGCGGGCGCGCTCGATGGCATCCTCGGCCGTCAGGCCCCAGGGGTGATGCAGGTCGAGATCGGGGATGCCCTGCGCCATGCGCGCGGCGTCGGCCAGCCCGGTGTAGGGATCGGCCGCGGTGTAGCGCGCGATACGGCAGGCGGCGGCGACGGCGTCGGCAACCGCCTCGGGGCGGAAATCGCCGGTCGAGGCCGAGCCGGTGTGTTGCCCGATGAACACGGTCACCGCCAGGCTCCGGTCGCGCTGGTATTCGAGCGTCTCGACCTCGCCCAGGCGCACGCCGACCGACAGGCCGTCGGCCACACTGGCCTCGGCCTCGGCGGCGTCCGCACCCTCGCCGGCGGCACGCTCGAGCGCCTGTCCGATCAGGTCCTCCATTTCGGCGCGCGACGGCAGATCGGCCCCGGACTGGTGTTCCGCTACGGATGAACTCATGGGACCTCCTCAGCCGGACTCGGTGCCGCCGACGGTCAGGGCATCGACCTTCAAGGTGGGCTGACCGACGCCGACCGGCACGCCCTGGCCTTCCTTGCCACAAACGCCGATGCCGCTGTCGAGTTCGAGATCGTTGGCCACCATGGAGACCTCGGTCAGGACGCTGGGTCCGTTGCCGATCAGGGTCGCGCCTTTCACCGGCCGGGTGACCTGGCCGTTCTCGATCAGATAGGCCTCGGAGGCGGAGAACACGAACTTGCCCGACGTGATATCGACCTGGCCGCCGCCGAAATTGACGGCGTACAGCCCGTGGTCGACCGAGGCGATAACCTCTTCGGGCTCGTACGGGCCCGGCTGCATGTAGGTGTTGGTCATGCGCGGCATGGGCAGATGGGCGTAGGACTCGCGCCGGCCGTTGCCGGTGGAGGGCTGGCCCATCAGGCGGGCATTCATCTTGTCCTGCATATAGCCGGTGAGGATACCGTCCTCGATCAGCGTGGTGCACTGCGTGGGCGTGCCCTCGTCGTCCACCGACAACGAGCCGCGGCGCTCGTCGATGGCCCCGTCGTCGACCACGGTGCAGCCACGCGCGGCGACGCGCTCGCCCACGCGGCCGGAGAAGGCCGATGTCCCCTTGCGGTTGAAATCACCCTCCAGGCCGTGGCCCACGGCCTCGTGCAGCAGCACGCCCGGCCAGCCGGCCGCGAGGACGACCGGCATCGTGCCCGCCGGCGCCGGCTCGGCCTCGAGGTTGACCAGTGCCTGGCGCACGGCCTCGCGCGCGTATTCGCGCGCCTTGCCGGCGTGGACGAACCGGTCATAGCCGAAGCGCCCGCCGCCGCCGGCCGATCCCTGCTCGCGGCGGCCGTCGCGCTCGGCGATCACGTTCACGTTCAGGCGCACCAGCGGGCGCACGTCGGCGGCCAGCGTGCCGTCGCTGGCCGCCACCAGCACCACGTCGTAAGCGCCCGACAGACTGGCAATCACCTGGCGCACGGCGGAGTCGGCCGCACGGGCCTCCTGGTCGCAGGCGGTCAGCAGCGCGATCTTGTCGGCATCGTCCAGGCTGGCGAGCGGATCGTCGGCACCATAGCGCGCCACGACATTGCCGGAGCGCCACGCGGCGACGGCGCCGTTCTGGCCCGCCTGGGCGATGGCGCGGGCGGCCTTGGCCGATTGCTCCAGCGCCGGCAGCGCGATCTCCTCGGAGTAGGCGAAACCGGTGCGTTCGCCCGCCATCGCGCGCACGCCGACACCGCGGTCGACACTATGACTGCCCTCGCGGACGATGCCGTCCTCGAGCACCCAGGCCTCGTGGCGCGAGGACTGGAAATAGAGATCGGCCGCGTCGACGGCGTGCCCCATCAATCCGTCGAGCACGCGCTCCAGCGAGTTGGGCGCGAGCCCGGCCGGCGCCAGCAAGTGCTCGCTGGCCAGATCCAGAGTCGAGTCGTTCATGCATTCTCCTGCAGCCGGTCCTCCATCGAGGCGCGGCGCATTCAGTCGTTTGCGGCCCCCTTCCGAGCGGCGGCCGTCCGCGGGTGCGACATCGCCAACCGGGTGCCGCCCCGCGGGCCGCCCTCCGGGTCTCTGACGGCTTCAGAGCGTCCCTAGCAGGGTGTTGAAAATGGTCAATCCTGCCCATTTTCAACGCGCCGGGTCCGGCGCATGTCCAGACCCGGCTACGCGAATCAGGCACTTACAGTGCCAGATTCGCGGCGGGACATTCCTGTCCCGCGAGCAGGCTGTTTTTCAACAGCCTGCTAGGAGCCTCGTCCGCGGTCTGCGCGCGCTCACGCAATCCGCCGGTGCTGGATCGCCGGGAAATTGGTCCGCGTATGGGCCAGCCGTTGCGAGTCGATGTCCGCTGTCACCGCCCCGGCGCCGTGAGCGCGCTCGGCCAACACCGTGCCCCAGGGATCGACCACCATGCTGTGCCCCCAGGTCTCGCGCTGATTCACGTGGAAGCCGCCCTGCGCAGGCGCCACCACATAGGCGAGATTCTCCACCGCCCGCGCGCGCAACAGGATCTCCCAGTGCGCGCGCCCGGTCTGCTTGGTGAACGCGCTCGGCACCAGCAAGATCTCGGCTCCCTGCTCGCCGAGCTTGCGGTAGAGCTCCGGGAAGCGCAAATCGTAGCAAATGCTGAGGCCGACCCGCCCCAGGGGCGTGTCCGCGACGACCGGCTCCTCGCCCGGCTCGATGGTGGACGACTCGCGGTAGATCTCGCCGCTGCCCTCGAGCTGCACGTCGAAGAGGTGGATCTTGTCATAGCGCGCGACGCGGTGACCATGCGCATCGTACAAGCCCAGCGACTGCCGCACCCGGTCGCCGCGCGCCGTGGCGATGGGCACGGTGCCGCCAGCGATCCAGACGCCATGGCGGGCCGCCGTGGCCGCCAGGAAGTCCTGCATGGGTCCGCCACCATCCGCTTCGGCGTGAGCGAATTTGGTGTCCTCGTCCTTGCCGATGAGGCCGAAGTTCTCCGGCAGGGCGATCAGTATCGCCCCGTCGCTCGCCGCCGAGTCGATCAGCCGCGCGGCGTGGTCGAGATTGGCTTGGACGTTGGGGCCGGAGGCCATCTGGATGGCAGCGATTCGACTCATGCTCGTGCTTCCTCGGGTCGCGTCCGCTCGGAGCCCGGGCCTCCCTCGAGACCCTGGCATTGCGCCACGGTCAGCGCAGCGCGATGCGCAACTGTTCGGGCTCGCCCCCGCCGCTCACCTCGATGCGGCCGCCGGGGATGCCCAGGGCCACCAGCCAATCGCGCAGCTCGCTGGCCCAGATCTCGGCCTGCTCGCCGCCGGGGTGGTGGATCACGATGCGGTCGGCCGGTCGGCGCGACCAGGCGTCCACCACCTGCGGCAGCGGCTCCATCGTCAGAACCGCCGCCCCCGTGCGCGGACGCGCCCAGGTGCTCGCGTCGAGCGTCCAGGTCGCAGCCGCCGCGGACATGCCGGCGCAGAGCAGCACGGCACCCGCCAGCGGCCGCCAGACGCGCCGCAGGGGCTGGAACATCAGGGAGTTCAACGCTGGCCCCCACCCCCGGTGGATCGGGGGCCGCGCTCGGGGCCGTTCGGGTCGGTGCTCACGCGTTCCACAGTGGGATCGTCCCATGGGCCTGTCAAGGAATAGGTGAGCTCAGCCGCGCTCTCCATGTCCGCCCCGAGGTTGCGCAGCAGGCTCTGCACCAGCGCCACCGCCAGGCCTGTGACCGGCCCGCCCGAGAGGGCACCGAACAGCGGCAGCGAGCGCTTGAGCTCGGGGCGGTAGGTAATCGTGTGATCGTACTCGCGCGCCCCCAGATCCGTGCGACCGCGGAAACGCAGCCGGCCGGCCGAGCCGTCGATAGTGAGATTGTCCGTGCGGGCCTGCCCGCCGGCGAAGTCGACCCGGCCGGTGAATTCGGCGAACTGGAAACCGTATTCGAGCATGCCGCGCAGGTCGAGCAGCCCGAACACACGCGCGAGCCCCGGATCGACCGGTTTGAACACACCATCTTCCAGACGGATGCGGGTTTGGCCTTCGAGTTCGGCGACGACTGGCGCCCACGGAGGGCCCGGCCAGACGAGATCCGCCGTCATCCGGCCGTCACCACGGCCGAGCGCACCGCCGAGGCCCAGCGCCTCCAGGCCGGCACCGAAATTGTCGCTGTGGATTTCGAGGCTGAGTGCGGTCTCCTGCTTCTCGCCCGCGCGCCAATGACCGCTGCCCTCGAGCTCGAGAGCGGGGTTGGCGAACTCCAGCCGGCGCAGGGCGAGGCCGTTGGCAACGGGCGCGCTGACCAGCGCGACCTGGCGCAAGGGCCCCGTCGGTAACGCCAGATGCTCGATACGCAGGTCGAGCGGCGGCAGTGCGGCCGGGTCGATCGGGGCGGTGCCGCCGCGCGCAGCACCATCGCCGCCCGCTGCGGCCGCCTCCAGGACCAGCCGCTGCAGGCGCAGGCGCAACGGCTGCGCCCCCTGCCCGGGCTGCGCCGGTATCCGGGCATGACCGGCGAGCTGCGGACCCGCGAACGCGATCTGCCAGCCGGCGTCCTCGCGCTCGGCGCGCACGTCGATGTCCGACACGCGGTAGCCAGCGAGGGACGCCCGTCCGACCTCGAGCTCGACACTGGCCAGCCGCGCAAACGCTGCGCCGCCGTCGTCCGCGCCGGCATCGGCGGGCCCGCGGGGCCGGAGCGCCCGGATGAGGGCGCCCCAGGCCTCCAGATCGAGCGCTGCGATGCCACCGCGCAGGTGGAGGCCGGGCTCGCGTTCCGCATCGTCCGGGAGCGGTGAGAGCGGCTCCGGACCGAGCTGGATGCGGCCCGTCTCGATGCGCAGGTCGCCGCGGCGGCCCGCGAGCGCAAGCTCCGCCTCGAGGCGCTCGCCATAGCCGATACGTCCGGGCTGCAGGCCGCCATCGCGCGCCACCGGGAACTCGACGTGCAGCACACGGCGTTGCGGCGCGGCCTTGCCCAAGGGAGCAGGCAGATCGACCCGCGTGCCCACGAGATCGCTGGTCGCGCGCAAACGGATCGGGCGGTCGCCGCGCTCCGCGCCCAGGGGCACATGCACCTGCAGATACCAGCGCGCGGCGCCGTCGATGCGCTCGATCGCCGCCGGCGGTAGCCCCGGTAGCAAATGCTGCAGCCCCAGCTCCCCGCGGATCGCCACGCGCAATCGATGCGCGGGCTCGGGATAGGTGCGTGCATCGATGCGCACCGCCTGACCGCGTAACCGCGCCTCCAGCTCGTCGGTCCGTAGGCCGGCGTCGGTGAAATGCAGCGGGCCTTCGAGTCCGCTGAGATCGAGGCCGAAGCGGGATTGTACGAAGCGGTTGCCGCTCAGCTGCAATCGACCCTCGGCACGCGCGTCCTCGGGGTCGCGCAAGGGCACGCGCAGATCGAGGGTGAGTCCAGCGGGGCCCTCGGCGCGGGCGCCGTCGAAGAATGCACCGAGGCGTTTGCGCAGCGGGCTGCCGTTGATCACGGTCACGAGGTCGCCCAGGGGACCGTGCGCGTCGGCTTCGATGCGGAGCTGGGCGTCCTTGAAGTCGTCGATCCCGACCGACAGGGCGTCGATCCGGGTATCGAGCAAGCGCGCATCGGTTGCCTGCACGCTCAGCGAGCGTCCCGCGAAGCGGATGCGCCCGTCGCCGCGCAGCAGCCCGGGCCAATCGGGCGCGTAGTCGAGCTGCACCCCGCTGACTTGGAGTTCGGCCTCGAACGTGCCCGGGGCGGTCTCGTGCGGGAAGTCCGCGATCGCACCGCGCCACACGATCTGGCCACGGTCGACGCGTCCCGCGGCGAAGGCCCGGTCGATCCACGCCACCACCTCGGGGTCCATGACGCCGACCGGCAGGTACCGGCGCACTGCCGTGCCGTCGCCTTCGGCCAGCTCGACCTCCAGGTCGATCCGCGCTGCGCCGTCCTCCGGCCACCAGAGCTCACCGCGGGTGGAGGTGCGCACATCCCCGTTGGCGGCCGTCAGGTTCGGCACACGGATGCGCATCCCGTCCGCCGTGCGCGCGATCGCCACGCGCCCGCGCAGATCCGCGATCGGTAGGGGCGCGCGGAAAAGCGCGGGCGCCCGCAGGCTGGCGTCGGCCGTGGTCAGCTCGATATGGCCGCGGTCGCCGCTCCAGGCCACTCTCCCGTCCAGTCCCTGCACACCCGGGACGCCGTCGCCGGCGGCCCAGCCCAGATCCCGGACCGTCGCCCGCACCGTCGGCGCAGCGCCTCCGCCGGTCGCGAAGCGCAGCCGGCGCACGTCGCCCCGCGTCGCGCGATCCGCTGGCAGCCAGCGCGCCAGCGGCAGCTCGGGCATGACGCGCCCGAGCGCCAGGAGATCGTCGACCCGGGCGAAGTCGGCTCGCCCGCGCCACTCGGCAGCACCGGCCGCGTCCGCCTCACGGGCGACACTGAAGCCGCTGGCGTGCCAACGGCGGCCGCCACGCTCCACGGTGATATCGGTGCCGTCGATGCGCCATCCCGAATCGGTGCGGGTCCATGCGAAACGGCCGCCCAGGCGGGCGAACTCGACCGCCGCAGCGTCGCCCCGAACCAGGCTGAGATCGCGCACGGCGCCCCGCGCCTGCACACGCTGCAACGCGCCGTCGGCCCAGTGCGCCCAGAGCTCGAGCTCGCCGCTGCCTTGCCCGCGCACGGCGGCCGCTGGATGCAGCAGATCCAGCCAGGCCGCCGCGTCGAGGTTGCCGCCGCGCAGATAGCCGCTACCGCGCCACTCGCGATAGGCGCCGGGCGGCCCGCGCAAGTCCAAGGCCGCCCGCATGCGCCCGCCCAGGGCGGACGGCAGATCGGCCTGCAGCGCGACGCGCTGGCGCCCCTCCGCGCTGCGCCAGCGCAGGGCGGCGTCGCGCAGCACCAGGGGATCACGCCCGTCGCGCAGTAGCGTGATGCGCGCATCGCGGATCTGCAGGCGCTCCACGGCCGCGATTCGCCGCGCGAGGTCACGCAGGCCGCGCTCGCGCTCCCCGCCGGGGCTGTCCCCCGTCAGGGCGGGCCGGCCCGCATGATCCAGCCCGATGCGCATGTCGATGCCGGACAGCACCACGTCGCGGATCCGAAAAGGCAACCACGTGCTCTCGCGCGGCCATGCCAGCGCAAGCTCGAGGTAGGCACGCTCGACCCGCGCCGGCTCACCATTGCCGACCGGCGCGGCGACGGCCAGATCCTCCACCCGCAGGCGCGGGCCGAGCTGGCGCCACTCCACGTCCAGGTCCCCGATTGCAACGGGGGCCTCGAGGTAATCGGACAGGTATTGCGCGATCTGACCGCGGTACTCGGCGGCGAAGGGCAGCGCTAGCCGCGCGGCGGACAGCAGCACCGCGGCGAGGATCAGCGTCAGGGCGATCGTGCCCCAGAGCCAGCGCCGGGCGGTGCGGAGGAACTCGGTCATGGCGAACGCCCCGGCGGACCGTTCAAACGGGTACGACGTCGAACTGCTCGGGGGCGTAGAGGGCTTCGGCTTGCAACCGGATCGGAATGCCGATGAAGGTCTCGAGGTCGGCCAGGCTCTCGGCCTCCTCGTCGAGCAGGCAGTCGATCACCTCCTGCGAGGCCATGACCATCAGCTGGCGCGCGTCGAACCGCCGCGCCTCGCGCAGGAGCTCGCGGAAGATCTCGTAGCACACCGTCTCGGGCGCCTTGATAAAGCCCCGTCCACGGCAAGTGGGGCAGGCCTGGCAGAGCACGTGCTCGAGGCTCTCGCGGGTGCGCTTGCGCGTCATCTCGACCAGGCCCAGCGGCGAGACGGCACAGACCTGGGTGCGGGCCGGGTCGTTGGCGAGGGCGCTCTCCAGCGCAGCGAGCACCTTGCGCCGGTGGTCGGACTCGGCCATGTCGATGAAGTCGATGATGATGATGCCGCCGAGATTGCGTACCCGTAGCTGGCGTGCGATCGCCTGCGCGGCTTCCATGTTGGTCTTGTAGATCGTCTCCTCGAGGTTGCGATGGCCCACGAAGGCCCCTGTGTTGACGTCGATCGTGGTCATCGCCTCGGTCTGGTCGAACACGAGGTAGCCGCCGGACTTGAGCGGGACCTTGCGGTCGAGCGCGCGCTGGAGCTCGTCCTCGATGCCATAGAGCTCGAACAGCGTGCGCTCGCCGCTGTAGTGCTCGATGCGGTCGAGCGCCTCCGGCAGGTACTCGCGTGCGAATTTGCGCATGCGATCGTAAGCGGCGCTCGAGTCGACCCGGATGCGCTCGACCCAGCCGCCGCCCAGGTCGCGCAGGGTCCGCAGCACCAGGTGCAGGTCCTCGTGCACGACGGTCCCGGTCGCCGCCTCGTGCGCGCGCTCGCGCACCGCTCCCCAGAGCTTCTCCAGCAGGTCCATGTCGGCCTGCAGCGCCTCCTCGGGCACCCCCTCGGCGGCGGTGCGCAGGATCCAACCCTGCTGCGTCCCCGCGCGGGCGCCGACGATCTCGCGCAGACGGGCGCGCTCGACCTCATCTTCGATCTTGCCGGAGATGCCCACGCTCGGATCGTTCGGCATGAGCACCAGATAGCGCGACGGCATGGTGAGATGGGTGGTCAGCCGGGCGCCTTTGCTCCCCATGGGCTCTTTGATCACCTGCACGAGCAGCGGCTGGCCCTCGCGCAGCAGCTCACGAATGGGCGGATAGGCGTCGCCCGCCGTGCCGGCGGCCGCCCCGGAACTGCCGGCCTCCACAGCCGCTTCGCGCGGCTGGACGCCGGCGATGTCGGACACGTGCAGGAACGCCGTGCGTTCCTGGCCGATGTCGACGAAGGCCGCCTCCATGCCCGGCAGCACCCGCACGACCGAGCCCTGGTAGATATTGCCCACCAGCCCGCGGCGGCCCGAGCGCTCGATGCTCACCTCCGCCAGGGCGCCGTTCTCCACCAGCGCCACGCGGGTCTCCTGCGGCGTGACGTTGACCAGGATTTCTTCGTTCATGGAATTGTGTCCGGAAACGGCGCCGCGCGCCGCGCCAGTGTTTGACCGATTATTCACGTCCGGGCGTGGCGGGCTCAAGGATCGCTCGCCCGGCGGTGACGCACGCAGCTCATTGGAAGCATCCGAAGCGACGGGACCTTACCGCGGCACGGAAACGTCCCGGCATCTTCGGCCAGTGTAACTCGCTGATCATGAGGCAATCCGGCAATCGCAGTCGCAGATTGCGTATTCGACCGAGACGCAGACGGCTAGAGGAGACTGCTCAGCGGTCATCGGCGCTGCGGGCTCTCGCAGCGGACGCCAGCGGGTCGACCCCGAAGCGGCTCAGCAGCGCCGCGGTCTCGTAGAGCGGCAGGCCGACCACGTTGGAGTAGCTGCCCTCCAGGCGTTCGACGAATACCGCCCCCAGGCCCTGAATGGCGTAGGCGCCGGCCTTGCCGGCGGGCTCGCCGCTGGCCCAATAGGCCCCGGCCTCGGCGGGCGCGAGTGCGCGCAGTGTCACGCGCGAGCCGACCACCCGGCTCTCCAGCGCCGTTGTGCGCCCGACCGCGATACCGGTCAGCACGTCATGGCTGCGCCCGGACAGCCGCGCCAGCATGGCGCGCGCATCGGCCTCATCGTCCGGCTTGCCCAGCACCGCGCCGTCGAGCGCGATCACCGTGTCCGCGGCCAGCACCGGTTGCGCCGTCGCGGGCGCGTGCTCGATGCCGGCCGCCGCCTTGGCGCGCGCCAGGCGCTCGACCAGCGCGGAGGGCGTCTCGCCGGGCTGGCGACTCTCGTCCACGGCCACGTCCAGGGAGGCGAAGCGCAGACCGATCTGGGTCAGCAGCTCGCGCCGCCGCGGCGAGCGCGAGGCGAGCAACAGGTCGGCGTCGGGATGGCTCATCGGACGGCCCCGCTCAGCGGTGGTACGGATGATTGTGCAGGATCGACAGGGCGCGATAGAGCTGCTCGGCGAGCACGACGCGCACCAGCGCGTGCGGCAGGGTCAGCGGCGACAGCGACCAGCGCTCGTCGGACTCGCCGATCAAGTCGCTCGCCAGACCCTCGGCACCGCCCACGACGAACGCGACCTCGGCACCGGTGCGGTTCCACTCGCGCAGACGCCCGGCGATCGACTCGCTGTCCATGCACCGGCCGCCCTGGTCGAGCGCGATACGGTAGGCGTTGCGCGGCAGCGCACCCCGCAGCCGCTGCGCCTCCTGGGCGCGAATGCGCTCGGGCTCGGCCTCCCCGCGGCGCGCGCCGCCGGCCACTTCGTGCAGCTCGAGGCGCGCGCCGCCGTGCAGCCGGCGGGCGTAGTCGGCGAAGCCCGCACTGACCCAGTCCGGGGTCTTCGTGCCTACCGCGACGAGATGGAATCGCATGGGGCATCATCCGGTCGGACCGCCCCACTCGCAGGGGCGAGCGCTCATGGCCGCGCGCGGCGGTGCCGCAGGCTACTGGCCACCGGCGGCGGAGTCGTCCGATGACTCCATCGACCAGAGCTTCTCGAGGTTGTAGAAGTCGCGTTTCTCGCGGCTCATCACGTGAACGATGACCTCGGCCAGGTCGACCAGCACCCAGTCGCCGCCGTCCTCGCCTTCGATACCGAGCGGCCGGATACCCGACTCCTTGACCCGCTCGGCGACGCGATCCGCCAGCGAGCGCACGTGACGCTCCGAGGTGCCGCTGGCGATGACCAGCATGTCGGCAATCGACGTCTTGCCGCGGACGTCGATGGTGACGACGTCGACGGCGCGGAGATCGTCGAGCGCGTCGACGATCAGTTCAACCAGCGCTTCGGTTTGCATCGGCTCTCGCGCGTTCCCGATCCGCGGTTTCGGGCGTGTAAAGACGGTGTTGCTCGAGATAGCGCCGCGCGCCCTCGGGCATCAGATAACGCAGATCGCCGCCGGCCGCGGCCATGCGGCGGATCGCCGTGGCGGAGATGTCGAGCGCGGTCACGCGCTGCACGTAGACACGGCCGGCCCGCGTGCGCTCGAGTGCAGCCGGGTCTTCACTGACCCCATCGGTCAGGCGCGGCGGAATCGTCAGCTCCGCCTCCGGCCGGCGGCTCACGACGAGATGGGCATGGGCCAGGATCTCGGGCCAACCGTGCCAACGGTCGAAGTCGGCGAAGGCGTCCGAGCCCATGATGAAGAACAGGCGCGCCTCGGGATATGCGCGCGCCAGCGATTGCAGGGTCTCGAGCGTATAGGACGGCCCCGAGCGTTCGAGCTCGCGGTCGTCCACCACCAGATCGGCATGGCTTTCGACGGCCGCCTCGAGCATGGCCAGGCGGTCGGCGCCGGATGCGCCGGGCGAATCGCGCAAGGGCGAGACGCGGGCGGGCACGAGCCGGATGTGGTCGAGCCCGAGCGTCGCGCGGATCTCGATGGCCGGGCGCAGATGACCGAAATGAACCGGATCAAAGGTGCCGCCGAGGATGCCGATCCGTTGCATCAGGTGCCCGTACCCGCGACCGCGGCGGCCGCTATCATGCGCGGGTCTGGCCCTCGCCGAACACGACGAACTTCTGCGTCGTCAGCCCTTCCAGGCCGACCGGGCCGCGGGCGTGCAGCTTGTCCGTGCTGATGCCGATCTCCGCGCCCAGACCGAACTCGGCGCCATCGGCGAAGCGCGTCGAGGCGTTGACCATGACCGAGGCCGAGTCGACCTCGCGCAGGAAGCGTTGGGCGCGGCTCCAGTTCTCGCTGACGATGGTATCGGTATGGTGCGAGCCATAGTGCTCAATGTGGTCGATCGCGGCATCCAGTCCGTCCACCACCCGCACTGCCAGCACGGGCCCCAGATACTCGGTGGACCAGTCGGCCTCGCTCGCCGGGACCATGTCCGCGACCAGCCCCCGGCTCTGCTCACAGCCGCGCAGCTCGATGCCGTGCTCGGCCAAGGCGGCCGCGATCGGCGGCAGCAGCTCGGCGGCGCAGGCGCGATCGACCAGCAAGGTCTCGGCCGCGTTGCACACGCCCAGGCGATGCGTCTTGGCGTTGACCGCAATCGCGCGCGCTTGCTCGGGATCGGCCGCGCCGTCGATGTAGACGTGGCAGATGCCGTCCAGGTGCTTGATAACGGGCACGCGCGAGTCGCGGGCCACCCGCTCGGTCAGCGAGCGCCCGCCGCGCGGGATGATCACGTCCACCGTGCCCTCGGCGCCGAGCAGCCAGCCCACCGCGTCACGGTCGGTCGTGGCGACTACTTGCACCGCCTCCCCCGGCAGGCCCGCGGCCTCGAGGCCGGCGGCGATGCAGGCGCCGATGGCCCGATTCGAGTGCCACGACTCGGAGCCGCCGCGCAGGACACAGGCGTTGCCCGCCTTCAGACACAGCGCGGCTGCATCGGCGGTCACGTTGGGGCGCGACTCGTAGATCACGCCGACCACGCCCAGCGGCACGCGCATGCGGCCGACGCGGATGCCCGAAGGCCGCGGCGTGAGCTGATCGATACCGCCGATGGGATCGGCCAGCGCCGCGACGTCGCGCAACCCCGCGATCATGGCGTCGATGCGTTCGTCCGTCAGGGTCAGGCGGTCGAGCACCGCAGCATCCAGGCCGGCGGCCCGGCCAGCCTCGAGGTCGGCGGCGTTGGCCTGGGCCAGCGCGTCGCGGCGGGTATCCAGCGTTGCGGCGATCGCCTCCAGGGCGGCGTTGCGCGCGGCCGTATCGGCCCGCGCCATCGCCCGGGCGGCGGCTCGGGCCGCCTCGCCCAGCTGCGTCATGTATCCGCGAATGTCCCCGCCTGCGGCCTCGGCCGGCGCGCTCATAGATCGCCCTTCAGCGTTCGGTCATCACACTGCGCCGGGGCGCCAGCGCCAAGCCTTGCGCCCCGCACGCGCTTACGGCCAATTCTACCAGTTCGTCCCAGAAACTGCCCCGCGCAGCGCCCTTGGCCAGCCGATCCAGACGCGCGCAGCCGGCCAGCAGCCGCTGCCAACCGGCAGCGTCGAAGCGCTGCAGCGCCCGCCCCAGCCGGGGCCGGCGCCGTTCCCACACGCCCTCGGCCTCCAGCGCGGCATCCGCGGAGCGGCCCTCGGCGCAGCGCGCGGCGGCCCCGGCGAGCATGGCCAGCTCGCGGTGCAGCGCCCATACCAGCACGGGCGGCTGCGTCCCCTCGGCGCGCAGGCCCGCCAGCACGCGCGCGACCCGGGCCGGCGCGCCTTCGACCAGCGCGTCGGCCAGATCGAACACCGACCAGCGCGCGGAGTCGGCCACCACCTCGGCGACGCGCTCGGCCTCGACCGACCCCGCACCGCCGAGCAGCAGCAGCTTGTCGATCTCCTGCGCGGCGGCCAGCAGGTTGCCCTCGCAGCGGGCCGCGAGTAGCGCCACCGCCTCCTTGCTCGGCTCGAGCCCGCGGGCGCGCATGCGCCGGTCGATCCAGGCGGGCAGCTTGCCGAGCTCGATCGGCCACACGGGCAGCACCACGCCCGCCTGATCGAGCGCGCGGTACCACTTGCTGCGGCGCGACTGCGGGTCGATCCGCGGCGCGGTAATCAGCAGCAACGTATCCGCCGGCGGTCGCTCGGTCCACGCGACCAGCGCCACGCCCCCGTCGCGCCCCGGCTTGCCGCTCGGTAGGCGCAGATCGACCAGGCGCCGATCGGCGAACAGCGACAGACTGTCAGCGGACTCGCTCAGGCGGTTCCAGTCGAAATCCGAGCCCGCCTCGTAGACCTCGCGTGCAGTATAACCCTGCTCACGCGCGGCGGCGCGGATGGCATCGGCGGCCTCGGCGTGCTGCAGCGGCTCGTCGCCCGTGACGAGATACACCGGGGCCAGGCCCTGCTGCAGACGGGCGGCGAGTTGATCGAAGCGCAACTGCATACGAACGGACCGGCGGAGACGAGGCCACCAGTGTAGCGAGACGCGCGCGCCACGGCGATGCACCCGCATGGACGGCGGGCTTGCCCCGGCACCGGGCGCTGGCGAACAATCGCGCTCCATGCACCCGCGCCGCCCCGCACTGTGATCTATAGCCTCGCCCGCCGCGCGCTGTTCCTGCTGCCCACGGAAACCGCCCATACGGCGGCGCTGCAGGCGCTGCACGCCTACGCCGCGTGGCCGGGCTCCAGCGCCCCGCCACCGGGGCCGCGGCAGCGATTCGGGCTCGAGTTCCCTAACCCGGTCGGGCTGGCGGCGGGCCTCGACAAGAGCGCCGACCACGTCGACGCCCTGGGCGCCCTGGGCTTCGGCTTCATCGAGGTGGGCACCGTCACGCCCCGGCCGCAACCCGGCAATCCGCGCCCGCGGTTGTTTCGCCTGCCGCAGCACCGCGCCCTGATCAATCGCATGGGCTTCAATAACAAGGGGGTGGATCACGCCGTCGAGCGCCTGCGGCAACGCCGGTTCGCGGGCGTTGTGGGTGTGAACATCGGCAAGAACCGGGACACGCCGCTGGAGCGCGCCCTCGACGACTACGATTACGGCCTGGCGCGGGCCTACGCCGTCGCCGATTACGTCACGATCAATCTCTCTTCACCCAATACGCCAGGCCTGCGCAGTCTGCAGACGGGCGCGGCCTTCGATGAGCTACTCGCTGGGCTCGACGCGCGCCGGGCGCGCCTGGCCGACGCCCACGGCCGGCGCGTGCCGCTGCTGGTCAAGATCGCGCCGGACCTGACCGACCCGGAGCTAGGCACCATCGCGGCCGCCGTGCGCCGCCACGGCATCGACGGGGTGATCGCGACCAACACCACGGCCGATCGCAGCGCGGTGGCCGGCAGCCGCCACGGCGACGAGGCCGGCGGGCTTTCCGGCGCCCCGCTGACGGCGCCGGCGACGCGTGTGCTGAGCACGCTAACGGAGCGGCTGGAGGGGGCCGTGCCCGTGATCGGTTGCGGCGGCGTCATGAGCGGCCGCGACGCCGCCGAGCGCGCCGCGGCCGGGGCGTCCCTGGTGCAGCTCTACACCGGCCTGATCTACCGCGGCCCGGCACTGATCCGCGAGGCGGCAGCCGCGCTGGCGCGCTAGCCGCGGCGCGGGGAGTTACAGGCCCTGGCCGGCTGACCTCAGGCGAACGGCAGCACGGTCTTGCTGACCGCGATGCTCACGATCCAGGCGAACACGGCCACGGCGGCGAAGAAAGCGCCCACCCGGACCGGGGCGGAGGCGCGCCCCTTCAACGCCATCATCCCCAGGCCGATGTAGACCACCAGCAGTACGATCTTGGCGGTGAGCCAGCCGAAAGCGAACGGGTTCCAGCCGTAGACCACCAGCAAGCCGATCGCGCTCGCCAGCAGCAGGGTGTCGACGACGTGCGGCACGATCTTAACCGGCTTGCTCCGCAGCAGCAGCGGATTGGCCCAGGCCCAGTAGCCGCGCAGCAGAAAGCCCAGGATGGACAGCCCGGCCATCGTCATGTGCAGGTGCTTGAGCGCCGCGATCATCGTCTCTCCCCGGGTAGCGTGGTCGCGGCGAACGGTACCAGCGGCCACCTGCCGGCGCGAGCCATTGAATGGCCGCGGCGTAAGCCGTAAGATCACGGCGCACGGGCGCATAGCTCAGCGGGAGAGCGCTACCTTCACACGGTAGAAGTCCCTGGTTCGATCCCAGGTGCGCCCACCAGATTCCCCCTGCCCTTCTCGTTCCGCGCCCGAGCGGCTACGTCCGCCCGGCGTAACGCCGCGTGCAAGAGGCCGTCGGCGCGTCGGGCCTGTCCCCGTCTGGTGAGTCAGTTGCTGGAAGGCGGTCAGAGACGGCTGCAGGAGCACATGGGCCCTCGTCACTTGTGTACTGACGCTACACGCGCTCCTCGCGTCTTGCGGCGAGCACGCACAGCACCGCAGAGCATTACCGAAGTACCCGCATGGCCCACTAGGCAGTGGCAGCACCCCTGCTCCCCTGCTAAAAGCTACGCAAGTGATCCCTGGCTCGACGCATGAGTCCTGGGCCGGCCCCGCCGGGGACGGCGACACGGGGCAAGGCACGGCAGCGCGCAATGGAGCACACGGCGATACCGAAGCCCGCTGGGGCGGGCGCCGGCTCACGCCATGGGCGTCGTTGCGGTGATACGGCTTGCCTGATCGCATGCACCGAGAAGCATTGCATCCCGCGCTGCGGGCGAACGAGCCGGTGCCGGGTTGCCGTTTGCGGCACAGGATGGCCAGCAGACGCAAAGGCAAGGAGGCCTGATGCGAATGCACAACGACACGAGCAGCTCCGCCCTCGATGTCCGACTCTGGTCCGGCGGCCAGGCACTGACCTGGTGCCGAAGGAACGAGCGCAGATGGCGCGACCTTCAGTATCGGTGCGGCGACGACAACACCTTTGTAGCGCCCGCATTCGTCGCCACCTGGTATGCTCACTATCACGATCTGTGGACACCACTCGTCGCTGTAGGGCAACTCAGCGACGGTCGGCTCGCGGGCATCCTGCCGCTAGCCTGTGACGAGTCGAACCGGTTCCTGACGGCCGCGGGCGCGAACCAATGCGAATACCACGGCTGGCTATGCGAGCCCGGCTCGGAGCCTGCTTTTCTCTCGGGCCTCGCGCAACGGCTCGGTTCCGGGTTCCCCGGCTACACGCTCGTCTTGAACCACATCCGCGGTCGCCAACGGATCGCGGCGCTGCAGCATAGCCCGTTCGCGCCCCGGCTCGACGTAACGACCCACCGCAAGCCGATCCTCGAAATCGATCTCGCCAGGATCGCAGCGTCGGAGAAGAAGTCGGGGAATCGAAGCAAGCTCAAGCGCCTCCAGGCGAACGGCCCGATCGAGACGGCCCGCGCGGAGACAGCCGACGAGCTGTCGCCCCTACTCGATCCCATCGCCAACGATTACGACTTTCGTCAGGGAGCGGCCAATGACGTGACTCCGTTCGCGGCGGATGCGAGAAAGAAGCCTTTTCACCTCGCGTGGATGGAAGCGGCGCCGCAGGACTTCTACGCCCTAGCGCTCGTGCAGCGAGGGCGGATCATCGCCGGACTCATCGGTACCGTGATCGGCGACGGGGTTTCGGTCGATATCCAGTCGCATGCACCGGAACTGGCGAATTACTCCCCCGGGAAGTTCCTGCTGTACCAAGCGGCCCGCGATCTCGAGGGCACCGACATCGCCAAGCTCGACCTCACCCCGGGCGGCGATGCTTGGAAGGACCGCATGGCCACGGGCAGCGAAGAGGTCTGGAGCGTCCGGATCCACCCGAGCGCACGGGCACGGCGCCTCGCCCACGCATATGCCGCTTCCCGTGCGACGGCCAACCGCAGCGGCCGGCGCCGCCCCGCTGCTGCGATCCGCAGGTGCACGGCGCGCGCGCGGCGGGCCACGCCGCGCGCGATTCTGGCGCGGCTTACGTATGCGTTCGCCGACCGCAGTGAGTATCGCGTCTATCGGTTCTCGCTGCCTGCGCACGCGTTCCCGCGAGATAACACCGCCATCCGGCTCAACTCCACGCACGATCTCGTCCGTCTCGCGCAGGCAATAGCGGACCATGGGCTTTCCACCCGCGGCGATGTGCTGGTGCAGGCCTCGGAACGCCTCAAGAACGGACACTTGGTATACACCTATCGTAATGACGACGTCCCCGTGCACCACTATTGGGTGGCACCGCGGCAGAGCGAATCCCACTTCACGGAGATCAACCACCGTTTTCGCTACCCCATGCCCGGCCCGGTTTGCTATGACGCATTGACCCTGCCTCACGCCCGCGGCGGGGGCTACGCCACCGCGACGCTCGCACGCGCGCTGGTGGACCTTGCACACCACCATGGTGCAGACACGGCCTACGTCTCCACGCTGGCCGAGAACAAAGCATCGGAACGATCCATTACCAAGAACGGGGGTACCCTGCTGGTCAGGTTGATCCGACGGAAGCTGCTCGGATGGGAGCGCGTCCAATACGTCCATCCGACGACCGGGGCTTTTGGGCAACCGGGCCAGTGTTCCGGCGGCTCGGTTTCCGGCGTCGCATCAGGGAGGTGATATGTCCCCGTTCTTGGCTCGAATCGGTCTGCCACGGAGACGCCTCAAGTACGGCGTTCTGGGACTGGCAAAAGCGCTCGGGTTCTTCAGCCTGTCCAAGCTGGTATTTCGGAAGCGGCTGCTGATCCTGTGCTATCACGGCTTCGAGAATCATGACGAGGCGTCGTTTCGCCCCGGTCTGTTCATGCGCCGATCGACCTTCGTCAAGCGCATGCAGCGTCTCGAGCAAGCACGTATGTCCGCGCTGCCATTGGGCGAAGCGATCCAGCGTATGCGGGCCGGACGGCTGCCGGCCCACCCCGTCGTCATCACAATCGACGACGGTTTCCGCAGCGTGGCGACCCAGGCCGCACCCGTGCTGGCCGAGCGCGAACTCCCCGCCACGCTCTACGCAACCACCTACTACATGGAGAAGCGTACCCCCATATTCCGCCTGGTGGTTCAGTACATGTTCTGGAAGACCCGCTGCAGAACCCTACGACTCGAGGCCGGCGGATGGCACGGCGTGGCGGGCGAGTTCGACCTAACGGACCCACAAGCGGCCAAGCAATTATGCTGGCGCATCATCGCGCGAGGCGAGAGCCTGGACGGCGAAGAGAACCGGCAGGCCCTCGCGGCACAGATGGGCGCAGCCCTGGGTATCGAATATCGCGCAA
Organism: uncultured Ectothiorhodospiraceae bacterium; assembly: GCA_964625925.1. Lineage (GTDB taxonomy): Bacteria > Pseudomonadota > Gammaproteobacteria > XJ16 > Halofilaceae > Halofilum. The sequence goes on from CAZVBX010000003.1 coordinate 32,340, forward strand.
TAGCGGACAGCGACATGTTCCGGCTCATGTCGCCGCACGAGCTGCATCGCTTGCATTCGAACGGTATGGACATCCAGCTCCACACTCACCGGCATACGTTGGTGCGCCGCGATCAGAGCTGCGCCCAAAGCTGCGTAACTGAGGAGATCGAGGACAACGTCGCGCGCTTGGAACAATGGCTCGGCAAGCGCTGCGTCCATTTTTGCTACCCCAGTGGCGCATGGGACGGGAGCTATCTCTCCGAGCTGCGCGCGTTGGGGGTCGAGAGCGCTACCACTTGCGATACGGGATGGAATGACGCATGCAGCGATCCGCTGGTTCTGCGCCGTTTCCTCGACAGCGAGGAGCTGTCCGATCTCGAGTTCGAGGCCGAAATCTGCGGGTTTCTGGAGCTATTGCGTGTTGTAATGAGAAGGGGTCGCGGCGAATCTCCGGTCGAAACGCACCCGCCGGTCTCGGCCTCGGGGTGATCCCCAACGGAAGCTCTGACCAAAGGCCCGTCTGGCCGTGATCAGACACACAATCCGAGAATGCGATCCCCGGCGTGCCACATGTCCAGCGATTGACCGACGCGGACTCCGCGCCGGGCCCGAGCATCGCGGCGCCAGCGTACATCATGGCTACGGTGCTCGACGCGCCCAGGACATACGAGCCAGCCGTTACCGGCCGAGCGCCTCCGCGGCCGGCTCATGGCGCAGACGGGGTCGCGCATGAGCAACCGGGCGATGCATAGGTAGGCGTCGATTCGCTATGCTCGCGGGATCGACAACGCGGGAGTGGACGCGAGCACGATGGCGAATTCCTTGCAGGACCAGTTGCTGAAGGCCGGGCTGAGCGACGAGAAGCGCGCGCGCGAGATCGAAAAGGAGAAAAAGACCCACGGCAAGCGCAAGCCGCCGAAGGCCAAGCGCGGCGCCGACGAGCAGCAACGTGCCGAACGCGCGCGCCGGCAGCAGGCAAAAAAGGCCGACCGCGACCGCGAGATCGAGGCGCAACGCCAGGCCAAGCAACGCGCCAAGGAAACGGCGGCCCAGATTCAGCAGCTCGTTGGCAACAACCGCGTGGATCGCTCCAAAGGCGAGGCCGTGTACCGCTTCACCCAAGGCAGTCGCATCAAGGAGATCCAGGTCACGGACGCGCAACGCCAGCAGATCGCACGCGGCGAATTGGCCGTGATCGGACTCAAGCGGGGCTACGAGCTCGTGCCGGCGGCGGTCGCCGAGCGTGTTCGCGCGCTCGATGATAGCGCCGTCCGGGTCGCCAATGAACGCGCGGCCGACGATCCCGATCCGAACGACCCCTATGCCGATTATCCCGTTCCCGACGACCTGATGTGGTAGCCCCGGCGGCGAGTGGCAGCGGCGCCCCCAGTCAGTCCATCCGCGCACGCCCGACACTGAGTAGAGGCGGGGTAGCGAATGACCTGCGGGCACGGAAGCCCGCTGGTCAGCGCCGCCCGCAAGCCACGAATCTGCTATAGGGACCAGGGAGCCGCGCCCGCTGGCGCGGCACATTCCGTGGAGGGGAAATGGAAATCGCCTTCTGGCTCAGCGCCTGCCTCGTCGGCTACACCTATGTGGGCTATCCGGCCTTGCTGTGGGGCTGGGCCCGCCTGAGCCCACCGGCGCCGGCACCCGCCGATGCTACGCCACGTGTGAGCGTGATCGTGGCCGCCCATAACGAGGCGGGCTACATCGCGGACAAGCTGCGCAACGCACTGGCCCAAGACTATCCACCGGCCTCCCTCGAGGTCATCTCCGTTTCGGATGGCTCGACCGATGATACCGCTGACATTGCCCGCGGTATCGCCGACGAGCGCTTGCGCGTCATTGAACTCAGTACGCGCGGCGGCAAAGCGCGCGCCCTCAACGCAGCACTGGCCGAGGCAAGCGGCGAGATCGTAGTGTTCACCGACGCGAATGTGTTCTTCGAGGCCGACGCCGTGCGCAGGCTCGCGGGCCATTTCGCCGATCCCGCCTGCGGCGCGGTTACGGGCCTGGTGGAGCTCGTGGCAATGGAGTCCGCTGAACCGCTCGGTGAAGGCGCCTATATGCGCTACGAGCGCTTCCTGCAGGAACGCGAGGCGCGCATCGCGACCATGATCGGCACCGATGGCGCCCTATTCGCCGCGCGCCGCGAGCTAGTGCCACCACTGCCGCCCGAGATCATCTTGGACGATTTCTTAATCGTGGCCCGCGTGGCCGACCAGGGTTACGCCATGCGGTACGAAGAGCGCGCACGCGGATTCGAATGGGTTCCGGCGGAGGTCGCAGAGGAGTTCCGGCGCAAGGTCCGGATCGCCGCGGGCGGATTCCAGATCCTGCCGCACCTGAGCGTTCTGCGCCGCCCCTGGCGCCGACCCACGCTGAGCCTGTTCTTCATCTCGCACAAGCTCCTGCGCTGGCTCGCACCCTTGCCGCTGCTGGCATTGCTCGTCAGCGCCGCAGCGCTGGCGGCCCACCCCGGCTATTTAGCGGCACTGTGCGCACAGCTGGCGTTCTATCTACTAGCTGGACTGGGTGCAGCGGCACGGCGCGCGCGGCGGTTCACGCTCGTCTATACACCCTATTACTTCGCCGCGCTCAACGCCGCCCTGCTGGTCGGGATGCTCAAGTATATTAGCGGCCGGCAAAACGCCCAATGGCGCCGGGTGAGCCGCTAGCCTCCAAACCGTAACCGGCACAGAGATACCATGGAACGGATCCGTTCGCTGCTATTTCTAGCTCAGTGGCATGTCCACGATTACGTAAAATTCCGCAGTCGATGGCTGAGCATCTTCATGATTGTGGCGTGGAGAGTTATACCGTTCCGCCGCTGGCGGCGGTGGCGATTTCTGCTCGCAGCGCACCGACACTCCTACAATGCGTACAGCGAACGGATGATTGCCCGACACCGCGATACGGTCGTCGCATATTGCACGCGCATGCTCAACACGTCTTCACATGGTGGTCCGAGTCATACCGTGTTCATGCGACGAATGATCGTTTTAAAGGAACCTATCCTCGATAATGATCAGGTGGTGCAAAAGGGAGTACTCCTTGCGAAGTTCACCGATACCTTGGGATATCTTTACCGCAATTATCGAATCAATAGTCTCCTCGAACGTTTTTATCTGGTCCTAGAACCGAGCTGGTCAGGGTATGCGCAACCGCCAATTCTTGTCTGGCTCAATTTCAAAGCCCCCATTATCGTACAAGCATCGGAAACGCGCGACCGCTCCTTCCTCGAGCACCTGAACAGCAACTTAAATCCGATCGATATCGGAGCTAGCGACTGGGTTGACCATCGAGTGTTCCATCCGCTCAGCGGGTACGCGAAGGATTTTGACGCTGTTCTCGTCGGCGATGCTGGGCTCGCCAAGCGGATCCATGTATTCCTACGTGCCGCAGCTCACCTCAAAGGGGAGAATTTCCGGTGTGCCGTAGTAATCGGTGCGTGGGGCACACACCGGCTTCGTATCACCTCGTTGATCACCTATTTTGGGCTCGAAGAAACAGTCACAGCGTATGAGGCTATGCCTCAATCCGAGTTAAACGTTTTATTGAACCGCTCCAAGGTCAACGTCCTGCTCTCGCTCAAAGAAGGTAGCAACCGGGCGCTGTTCGAGGGCTTCTTCGCCGGAGTACCGGGCCTGCTGCTACGCGAGAACGTCGGGGTGAATAAGGCCTACGTCAACGAGCATACGGGGATGCTCATCGACGAATCGGAGCTCGCGGACACCCTGCTGTACATGAAGCGCCACTGGCACCGATTCGAGCCGCGCGCGTGGGCCATGCGCAATATCAGCTTCGAACGTACCACCCGGTACCTCGAGCGGACGGTGAGCGATCTCGCCGCACGCGAAGGACGTCGCTTTTCGGGACCGCTATACGAGAAGGTCAACGTCCCTGAAGCCACCTACCCCGACGACCCGAACGACCGCAGGCGGCGGACGCTCTTGGAACGGCATCTGGAGCCGTTCGAGGTCGGCCCGGCCGATACCCATGGGGAGCCGATGGAACGCCCCGCTCCGCCACGGGTGACCGGCAGTCACGGTGCGCGGCCATGAAACGGCCAGGGCATGTTGCTGCAGGCGCACCGACGCCGACCCGGCGGGGGCGATCCGGTCCCATCAGCCGTGACCACGTTCGGGCCCACTGGGACTACGATCCGGGCTCGTTTTCCGCTACAGTTCGGCCTGCCCGGCGGTCGACATCGACCACCAGCCAGTACACGACTCCGAGAGCGAAGATGGCCAACGCCAGCCCCATGAGAAACAACGCGGGCGTGCTCTCGATGTCGATCAGGATGAACTTGCGCACGACGACGAGGATGCCGATCAGCACGACCGCACGCGCCTGGATCAGGCCACCGCGGCCGGACACGATGCCGGCTAGCGTGTGGTTGAACTCCAGTGCGATCAGCACCGTGAGCACCATCTCGAAGAAGGACTGGAAGCGGGCGTACTGAAAGCCGCCGCCCGTCGCAGCCACATTGGTCGCCAGCGCCGCGAAGAGCTCGATCAGCGCGAGCACGATGATCAAGGAAACCGCAAGACTGAGCAGGAGCCCGACCACGCGGGCGAAGCTTTGGTAGACGGCCATGCCAGGGCCATCCGCCCGAAAGACGTCGTGCGCCGCGGTTCGCAGCATGCGGCCCAGGCTCGCTCGGCGTTTACCCATGTCGTCACCCCGTAGCGGCGGCTCGTGCATTGACGGCCGACCGAGGCCGAGGGACTCGACGCGCCGTACGCGACGATCAATGTACTCGAGACGTGATCCAGACGCCCCAACGAGACCGCCCGCCGCTCTTACTGGGGCAATACCCAGCCTCGCTGGCAGCGGCCGAACCCGGGATGCGGCCGCGACCGCATCCCGCGCGACGATTCAGGCATGGCCGGCAGGCTGGAGCGTGACGCCGGCTTCGAGCGCGCGCCGCGGTGTAGTGGTTTCGGCGGCGCACGCTTGCTGCCAACGCCAGGCATCGGCGCAGATGCGTTCGATGCCGTGTTCGGCATACCAGCCGAGCCGCTCGGCGGCCTGGCTCGCGTCGGCATAACAGCGAGCGACATCGCCGGCGCGGCGCTCGACGATCTCGCAAGGGATCTCGCGGCCACTGGCACGCTCATAGGCGCGCACCATCTCGAGCACGGAGTAGCCCCGGCCGGTGCCGAGATTGACCGTCAGCACGCCACCCCCGGCACACGGTCCATTGGGCGCATCGAGCGCGTCGAGCGCCGCCACGTGGCCGCGCGCCAAGTCCTCGATGTGAATGTAGTCGCGGATGCCGGTCCCGTCGGGCGTCGGATAATCGCCCCCGAAAACGCGCAGCCGGTCACGCTGGCCCGCGGCCACCTGGCCGATATAAGGCAGGAGGTTTTCCGGCACTGCCGGCGGGATCTCGCCAATCAGCGTGCTACGATGGGCACCGCCCGGGTTGAAATAGCGCAGCAGCGCCACGCGCAGACCAGGCGCCGCCACCTGAAGATCGCGCAGGATCTGCTCGGTCATCAACTTCGAGCGGCCGTAGGGATTGACCGGCGCCGTGGCCGCATCCTCCGCCACCGGCACGCACTCGGGCGTGCCATATACGGCGGCCGAGGAGCTAAAGACCATGAGTTCGACACCGGCCGCCAGCATGGCCTCGCCCAGGGTCACGGTGCCACCGACGTTGTTGTCGAAGTAGGAAAGCGGCTCCCGCGCCGAGCCGGCGACCGCCTTGAGCGCGGCGAAATGGACCACGGCATCGATCCGCCGGGTCGCGAAGACGCGATCGAGCGCACGCCGGTCGCGGATATCGACCCGGTGGAATTCGATCGACTTGCCGGTGATCCACTGGACCCGCTCGATGGTCTCGAACGAGCCGTTGCAAAGGTTGTCGACGACGACCACCTCGTGACCGTGCTCGAGCAATTCGACGCACGTATGACTTCCAATGTACCCCGCACCGCCGGTGACGAGTATCCTCATTCCGATCTCCCTATCGGATTGCGACGGCCGCTGCGCGGCCAACTTCCTCGGTGTTACGCCTCACCAGCCGCCCTGCGGCGATCCGGATCGCGGTGGCGGCGACGGACTGGCCCCCGGTGCGGGAACGGGAGAGGCATGCACCCGGACCGGTCCCAGCCCCGGTCATCCGTTGTATCGCGCTCCCATGTCGCCGCCCGGCAGCGCCGCCGGAGCCGCACGCGCCGTCATCCATGCACGGCTCATCGGAGTATAGCAGCGTGCCGGAGCGCGCCTACGCGCGGGGCCACGCCTCAATCCTCGTGCTCCATGGCCTCGCTTGCGACGACGGCGGCCTGACCACCCCAGTAGCGGGGAGTCAGCGCACGCGGTGCCACTTCGTTGTACAGCGCCAGGATCTTGTCGCAGCGCGCGGCGATGGAGAACTCGTCGGCCACCCGGCGTTCGCCGCCCGCAGCGAGCCGGTGTGCGAGTACCGGATCAGCCGTCACCCGCGCGATGGCCCGCCCCAGCGCGGCGGGGTCCTCGGACGCGACGAGCAGACCGCTCTGCTCGTCGATCACCACCTCCGGCGTACCGCCGACAGCGGCCGCCACCAGCGGCTTGCCCAGCGCCATCGCCTCGAGCGCGACGTTGGGAATCCCTTCCGAGCGCGACGGCAGCACGATCACATCAGCCGCCAGCAGATAATCCCCGGGCACGGCCGAATAGCCGACGAAATGGACCCGCGCGACGACCCCGCGGCGCTCGGCGCGGGCGATCAGCTCTGCCCGCTGGGGCCCGTCGCCGACGATGACGGCATGGGCAGGCGGCCCGTCCATGCCGGCGAGCGCGTCGATCAGCACGTCGACGCCCTTTTCCGGGCTGAGCCGGCCCACCGTCGCGATCAGCGGCGTCTCCGGGGGCAAACCCAGTGCCCGCCGCGTGGCGTCGCGGCCCGCGGCCCATTGAACCGGCGCGGCGGTATCGACGGCGTTGTGGATCACGTGCGTGCGCGCCCGACTGGAACGCTGCAGCGGTCGCTGGCGCTGCGCCGCGGAAACCAGCACGACCCGGTCAGCAGCGAGCTGCGCCAGGCTCTCGACGAGATGGAATAGCCGCACCTTGAGGTCTTCGCGCGTGGTGCCGTGCATGAAGCAGATCCAGCGCAGACCGCACCAGACCTTGAGCACGCAGCACAGCGCCGCCGGCTTGAACCCGTGCGACTGCAATACGTCGATCTGGCGCTCGTCGACCATGCGCCGCAACTGGCGCAGCAGCGACAGGTAGTTGCGACCGCGTTCACGCAGCGAACCGACGCCGGCGGCACCGGCCGCCCGGGCCGCGCGCAGCAAGGCATCGTCATCGTCATCCGTACGGAAGTTGCAGACCTCAAAGGCGACGGCGGGGTCCGGGCAGTGCCGGATCCACTGCAGCATACCCTTGGCCGGGCCGGTGCCGGGGTTCGAGGTCGACAGCAGCACCAGCACTCGCAGCCCGCCGCGCTCCGCCGACCGCCCCCCGTGAATGCCCGAGTCGTACACGGATCAGGCGACCACGGCCTTATGGCAGTGGAAAGCCTCGGCAAAACCGCTCGGGGCGCGACATTCGACGCCGCGCAGGCGCATCAGACTGTCGAAGGTGTCGCGCGTGAACCAGGGGCGCTGCGCCTGCGTGGCAAAGCAGTCCAGCAGGATCTGGGTCTTGCTCGCCCGTTGCGCGCCACTGAGCGGCCAATACATGTTCGGATTGCCGAGATCCCCATCGTACTTGGGGATTTCGTACTCGAGCACCAGATGGTTGCGGAAGGTGTTCCAGGTCATGTCCGCGACCGTGCGATGGTCTTGATGGCGATCATGACGGTAGTGGGTGAACACGACGTCCGGCGCGATGCGCGCGGCGATGGCCTCGAAGCACTGCTTCAACGCGGCGCCGTCATACGGGAAGTAGCCGTCGCGGAACGACTCGATCGCGACGCGCCGGTCATCCGTGCGCGATAGGAATCGCAGGGCCGAGCGCTCGGCCTCGGCGGCGCGTTCGCCGTGGGCCGAGAACACCACCCAATGCACTCGCAGATTGGGCATGCGCTCGGTCAGCGCTAGAACTGCGCCGCCGCAGCCGATCTCGATATCGTCGCTATGCGCGCCCAGGCACAGCACGCGCCGCGGCGGTGCGGCAGCCGACCGCAATCCGAGTTCCCACATCCTTATTACCCTGCTCCTGCATCGTGAGCTGCTGGTTCCTGGCCACCGGTCAGGCGCGCCCGACGATGTCCAACCGCGCGGACCTGCCGGACGATACGCGATTCCAAACCTCCCACGGGCGATCGTCGTTCTCGTAGCGCGCGTCGAACATCTTCTTGTCCTTGAACGTATCCATGCACGCCCAGAATCCATGGTGAGCGTAGCTCAGCAGCCGCCGCTCGCCCGCGAGCCGCGCGAACGGCCGCCCGACCAGTTCCTCGCCCGGCTGCATGTAGTCGAATACCGACGGCCGCATGATGAAGAAACCCCCGTTGATCCACAGATCGGACGAGGCCGCATCACGGATGTCGGTGACGAATCCTTGCGCATCGCTGCGGATCGCATGGAAGCTCTGCGGCGGACGCACGGCGACGAAACTGACTGCCGCATGGGACTCGTTGAACTCACCTAGCTGGCGGTCGAGCGGCAAATCGGATAAGCCGTCGGTGTAATTCGCCAGGAACATCTCCTCGTCTTCGACGAATGGCCGCACCGCTCGCAACCGCTCGCCGATGTTGGACGCCCCGCCGGTATCGACGAATGTAATGTTCCAATTGTCGAGATCGGTATTGAACAGCTCGATCTCGCGTCCATTACCGTGCATGCGGAAATCGTTCGACGCCCATTCCTGGTAGTTCACGAAGTAGTCTTTGATCATCGCCCCCTGGTAGCCGAGGCACAGGATGAACTCCGTGTGACCATAGTGGGCGTAGTACTTCATCAGGTGCCAGATCATCGGCCGGTCGCCGATCGGCACCAGCGGCTTGGGCGTGGTCTCGGAATACTCGCGTAGGCGCGTGCCGAGCCCTCCGCAGAACAGCACCACCTTCATTGATTGCTCCCTGACCCTTCCGTGGGCCGTCCCTCATTGGTTGTTGCGCCCTGGTAGCAGGCTGTTGCGAACAGCCTGCTAATGGGGGACCAGACGCCGACCACGCAATGCCCGTTCCCGCAACACCGACAGTGGCGACAGCCTGCAGCCTTTGAGCATACCGGCACATCCCTGCCTCGCGGCTACCTCGGGCGGAGCCCGAGTCATCGCGCAGCGTCGGCGATTCGCGGGCCGCGAGGCGCGCCAATCGGCGCCGGCCGCCCCGGCCGGAGGCCGTGCGTTGCGCGCCCGAGCCTCGGAACCTATTGTAGTTCATGGGTTGCGGATCAGCCGCCAACGCGGCGGCAGGGCTCCAGGGACGGAGCCGTCGGCATCGATGTTTCCAGGGAAGGGAAAGCGATGATGAGGGAGCGCTCGCAGGCGCAAGTCGGCGAATGGACCCAGGTGTACGCCTATCTTACTGATCTCTGCCACCAGCTGACCCGCCCGACCGACCGAGCCGCCGGGCTCACGCGCGCCGCTCGCGACGAGGCGCCCGGCACCTTATTCCGGCTGTTGACCCAGCGGGCATTCACCTACCTCACGCGCAAGCGCTGCGAACCCTACCGGCGCGCCGTGGAAGCATACATTCGACGCGCCATTGCCGAGGGCGGTCCGGTCCGGCTGTACTACGACATCGGCGGGGGCTATCGGGCAAGCCTGCAGCCGAACCAGCTACCGCCTAGCTTCACGCCGGGGCTCGGTGAACTCTTGGCGCTATGCCAGGTGCGCAGCTTCATCGAACACGCGCAACCGCACTGCCCGGTACCGATTCGTTTCACCCTCGTGATCGATAATCTGTGCGCGCATTTCGTCAACGGTGTGGCGCTCACCGCGACCGAGCGCTACTGCGCGGCGCTGCGCACGGTGTTGGCGCACTTCGACCTGTCCAGGATCGACCTGTTGGTGGAATCCGAGCATGTCGGTATGGCCGACTACGAGAACCGCTTCGAGGCCGCACTGACACGCGCCCAACCGCCGGACGCACTAACACCTTCCGCGCACGAGAACGTCGAGCGCTTCAACGCCCGGCGCATGCCGTCGCACGAGGCGCGCGAATATGTCGCGCGCTACGCGGCGGGCTCGTCCACCACCGAAGCTGGCTGGACACGGCTGATCGGGGGAATCCGCCTGACGCAGCGCGCCACACCCGACAGCCTGGCATTCCGGCCATTCCCAGGCGGGGATCAGCGGATTCAATGCGGCGACGTCGCGCTCGCGATACGCAACGACGGGCGGGTGAATCCGACGCTACTGTCGTCGGCGAACTACGAACGTTACCGCAGCGAGCAGGTCGATATCGCCGAGTGGTCCATCCCCCATGTCGAGGCGATCCGTGTGCTGTATTAGCAGGCTGTTGAAACACAGCCTGCTAACGCGGGGTGTGAACGTGCTGGAACTCAAGAATCGCAGTCGCGAATTCGGCTTCTGATCACGGTCAGCGCATCTTGGATCAGCAATTCCAAATTGGACCATGCGGGATGGACATATCGCCCATGCGCTTATCCCCGGACGAGCGAACGCCGACCCACGACCCACTCGCTCTTCGCTTTGACTGCCCTTTCTCCGGTGAATCCGGCTACCGTAGCGACGGCTTCGCTGGCGTCTGGTCGCCGACGCGCCCATTGCGAGTGCGCGCAGATACCGAAGACCCGAATCGCGCACTCCATCTGAAGGGTCCCAACTGGTTCTTGTGCTCGTCCATCGCGTCGCTGCCCGCCGGCCGGCAGGCGAACATCCACGTCGACCGACAGCAGGATCGCGCCCTCGCCTTTCGCGGATATGTCGTCGATCCGCCGCTTCACCAGTACTCCGCGCCATCGGATCTATGGTCCTACTGGCAGCGGGGCGGAGGGCGCTATCCCAACGGCATATTCGCCATCGCACTGCTCGAGGGCTTATCCAATCAACTGACGCTGAGAACGGACGCATTCGGTTTCTCGCCCCTGTATTACCGGGTGCGCGGCGAACTGGTGCTTTTCGGGACCAAGCCCGATTTCCTCGTAACGCAGGACAGCGAGATCGATCCGCTCGGCACCGCCAGCGTTCTGGCGCATGGATACCCGCTGGGCGATCGCAGCCTTTTCCAGGACGTCGCCCGCTGCCCCTACGGTGTGACGCTGCGTTTCGTGAATGGGACCGTGCCGAGCCACGAGACCTGGTTCGGGCCCGACGACTTGCCCGAGCCGGACCAGCCGTTCGACGATGCCGCGGCCGCAAGGGTCGAGGGTGCGTTCCAGCAAGCGGTGGATCGCTGCGCCGCGCTCGGCCACGGCGCGACGCATCTGCCCCTGACCAGTGGCTACGACAGCCGCCGCATCGCCGGCGCGCTGCTCGAGCGCGGCACGCCGTTTAAGGCGACTACCGTGCGCGTGTTCCGCAATGTAGACCGCGATCTCGATGCCCGGCACGCCGCCGAGATCGCTCGTCATTTCGGCTTCGAGCACAAGGTCGTCGAGTTACCGTCGGCGGATGCGTACGCCGAGGATGATGCCGCTCGACGCTTCGAGCTGTGCGCCGAAACGGCCATGCACGACGGCTGGGTGGCCAGCCTGATGCGGGCGCTTCCGGACCCGCCGGCGACGATCGTGGACGGCTTTCTCGGCGACGTGCTCGCCTACCCCGGCTATCGCCTCGAAGGCGCCGATTTCTTCACCGATCCCGAGCGCGATATCGAACGCATCGCCGACGATCTGGCACGGACGCCGTTGCAGCGGCACATCGCCACGACGTTCCGGCCGGGCGACTCGGTGCGGGCGGAGCTGAGCCGCTATCTCGCCCCGATGGCCCGCAAGCGCAACGTGGCTGAATTCGCGTACATGCTCCTGCGCCAACGGCGCGCGACCGTCCTGTGGTCGCAGCAACTGATGCGGCCAGGCCATCTGATGACCTGCCCATATGCCGATCTCGATTACATCCGCACCGTGACCGCCGTGCGGCCCGAGGACCGGTGCGCTACCCACGTGCAGCGGGTCTGTCTCGAGCGCTACCATCGGCGGCTCGCGAGCTTCCCCGGGTCGCACGCGATCCCGGCGGATGCCGGTCCGGTGGGGCGCGAGGGCAACCGCCAGCGCAAGCTCGCCTGTCTCCGCCGAGCGGCCGCCGATTTGACGCCCACGCGCAATCAAGCATCGCTCGCTCAGCGCATGACTCCGCTGGGGCGTGCGATAGTCCTGGCGACCCGGCTTGCGCCCGCGACCGTCACCCGCTGGGGCTGGATGGTGCGGCCCGTGTCCGAAGCCCTGCTGCACGACCAGCAAGCGGCTCCCGTATGGTCAGACGATCCGGAATAAGCGCGCACGTCGAGAGTGACCGCCGCGGGTCCATCGTGACTCCACCGGTCGGACGGCCGGGAAACATTCGTCGATAGATGGCCCGGCTCATGTACACCGCCGTTTCGCTGCTGAACGGAAGATTCAGCGGATCCTTCAGTGGATCCATGGCGTCCTCCCGCCTTGAGAGCGCTTGTTCTCCTTGGCCGGCACGCCGGGAGCAGCCATCGCCGGGAGCGCCTCAAGAGAGCTCGGAATCAACGGCCGGCGCATAGGCCTCGACCGTACGGCGCAGCCCTTCGTCCAGGCCAACGCGCGCGCACCATCCGGTCAGCCGTTGGGTCCGCTCTGGCTCGGCCCGCGGATTTCGTTCCAGGGGGCGAGCGGGCAATGCCCCATATTCGGCGCCGATCGCCGGGTTGATGATGTGCCGGATCCGCTCGACCACCTCGCGCACGGACGTGAGCGTACCCGTGCCTACATCCACCGAGCGGCCACGAGCCGCCTCGGCATCGCTCAGACAAATGAGCGCATCGACCACGTCGTCGATGTAGACCCAATCCGCCTCGCGCGTCCCATTGCTGATGCCGGGGCTGACGCCCGCCAGGAATGACCGCGTCAGATACGGGACGAGCTTGGTTGCGTCGTGCTGTCCCGGGCCATACGCCATCGCGATGCGGGCGTTGGTCACCGGCAGGTCGTAGAGCTGGTCGAAAAGCTTTTGGTACACGCGCGAGGCGGTCTTCGCCGCCGCGTAGGGTGAATGCACCGTCACCTGCTCGAGATCTCCGGCCGGTTGCTCCATGGAGCCCGAGCAGATCACGCGGCGGCAGCCGACTCGCGCCAGTGACTCGAGCAGGTGCACGGTCGCGGCACAATCGGCGCGGAACAGCGGCTCGACGAGCTCGACGCCGCGTCCACCGGTCACGTGGCTGGCCAGATGGAACACGACATCCGGACGCACGGCTCGGACGACCCGATCGGCTGCCTCAGGGTCAGTGAGATCGACCTGCCACCAGGTCGCATCGGCCGCCTCGCGATCCGACGCTCCGGGCGCCGGCTTTCGGCTTACGCAGTGCAACTCGCATCCGGCGACCTCGAGCCGCCGCACCAGCGCCGAACCGATGAAGCCGGCGGCCCCGGTCACCAGCACGCGCGCCCGGCCGAGCGAGTTGATCGCGGTCATTCCGACTTGGCTATTACCGTCATCCGTTTGCAAGCGTGTCTCCGCTCAACTCACCGCGTGCGCCTCGAACTGGCTCGTGCGTAGCTCCGCCGGTGGCGGACCGGCGTCGTGCCGCTGTGCGAGCTCCTCACTCATCGGTTCGAGATCGCTCGCCCGCAGGTAATCGCGCAGGGTCGTCCCGGTGCATTCCGAGTCCCGGTTGGGAGCGCCTTCGCCCGCCATGACGTCGTCGATGTTGACCGTGCGGAAGTCGATGCTGACGCGAGTGCGTCCGGAGGCGTTGGGGACACTCGAATGTAGCTGAGCAGCGGAGAACAGCACCGCGCCCCCAACCGGGCAAATCGGCCGCAGCTGCGGATCCAGCTCCACTTCTTCCTCCGGAGTGGGCTGCTTGCGGGTGTCGCGCTTGATGTGCTTGGCCGCCTCCTTGCGGCTGGTCCGCTGCCATTGCTGGTAGTCATAGTTACGCGAGCCATTCTTCAGTGGCCGTTGCCAGTACTGCGGGTGAATGGCGAGCCCATTGTCCGGTCCGATCTCGTAGACCGGAAGCCACCAGTTGACCTGGGTCATGGGCGCCGAATACCAAGTGTCCCGGTGCGGATGGAAGGCGAACGCGATGCCGGAGGTCAGGTAGTCATCGGACGTGCTCGTGCGCAGACGCGGCACGTCGAAATAGGTCTTGTCCAGATCACATCCGTAGTGCTCGAGCAGATTGCGAATATGCTGCTTGGCCTCGGGATGATGGATGAAGCGCGGCTTGAGATCCGCGAGCACGGCCGCGTAATCCTCGACCTCCATGGAATACTGCGCCAGCTCCGGATCATACGGTGCGAACGCCTCGACGAGCATTTCGCGCGCCAGCCGGCTCAACTCGCGCGCAGGATCCGCGCCCGAATAGACGAAGACGTCGCCGCGATACAGGCCTCCACGACGTCGCTCATCCGTGAGCGATCGGTCGAAATACAATGCGGTCATTCCTGCTCTCCCTTGGTCTTGGCCTCAGGCTGGTGGCCCTCGGTGGCAGGCGCGAGCAAGCCTGCCTCGTGCAGACGGTCGCCAGCCTCGACGAGAACGGACAGCGGCAAGCCACTGCGCTCGGCGATGTCGAGCATCGAGTAGCTTCCATCCGACAGGTTGAGCACCCATAGCATGGCCATATGCGCCTCGTCGGGGCCGCTTTGGCGGCTCACGCCGCCGTATAGGCCGCGCTTGCCGAGCCGCGGCTCGCCATAGGGCGCCCGATTGATCCAGTAGCGATCGCCGCCCTCGAGGTCCTCGACCACCCTGCGGCAGAACGCCAGCGCGCCTTCGAGCTGATCAGCGTCGATGAAGCCGAGGTCGTCGGCCGAGGTGTGATACTCGGGGTACTCGCCATGCGGCGTCCGGGACAGGCGTCCGACCGGGAGGTCGAAGCCGGGCGCACAGTATTGGCGCTCGTCGTAGCCATAGGGCGCGAAGTCGCGAATCTCCCCGCTGGTCTCCGCATCGCGCAAACCGCATTCGACGATGCGATCGATCAGCGCCGACCCGCGCCGGCTGCGCTTGTAGGTTAACGGCCCGCTGTCGCCCAGACCGGATAGCACCAGCCCGCCGCGAATGCGTTCGAGCCCGGCCTGGCGTTGCCACAACCAACTCAGCGAGCCGATCGTGCCGGGCGCGAATACCACGCGGTAGGTGTAGCGCCGCGGGGCCGCCGCGAGCCACTGGCACAGTGCAGTGAGCACGACGATGCCGCTGAGATTGTCGTTGGCCATCGACGGATGGCAGGAGTGCGTGGACAGCAGGATTTCGCTCTGCGAATCGCCGGGAATCACGCACTCGGCCAAGCTCAGCGCGCCGGGCTCGAGCGTGGAATCGACCAGCACGTCGTACTCGCCCTCGGGCAGCGCATCCCACTGGCGCTGGCTCATGCAGAAGCCCCAGCTCTCGCGGAAATAGGTGGTGCGGTGGGGGATCCAGTCGGGCTGCGCCGGCAGCGTATGGACGTGATGGGCAAGCTCGGCCTTCGACAAACGGCCCTCGAACGGGGCGCTGTAGTTGACGATGTGCAGCGTATGGTCGGCCAGATCCACCACCGGCGCGCCATTGGCGCGGCGTATCCAGGCACGGCGGATATTCCACTCCGGCGGGATCTCCCAATCGAATACGCGCGTACCACTGGGGATCTCGTGACGCACGAGTGGGATGTGCTCTTGGAGGATGTCGAACGTGGCGCGCACGCCATCGCCGGTGATGCTGCGGCAGATCGGGTAGAGCCGCCACGCCAGCTCCATCAAGCCGCTGCCGAGCTGGAGCTCACTGCCGACCACTTCGGCCGTCCCCGTTGCCGCGAAGCCCGCCGTCGCCATGGGTTTGGTCCGCTCGTTCATGCCGACCCCACGGTCGCGGAAGCGACCGCGAAGCCGAGGAAGTCGGCCCCGAGCAACGGCCACTGGCGATCCTTGGCGGATACCTCCTCCGCCGGCAGGGGCCACTCGATTGCGGCGCGCGGATCGTCGTAGCGAACGCCGCGCTCATCCTGCGGCCGATAGTAGTTGGTGTGGTGGTAGAGCAGCTCGGTGTCGTTCTCCAGTGCCTGGAAGCCGTGGGCAACGCCCGGCGGCACGTACGCGGCCACGCGATTGGATGCGGAGAGCTCGACCGCGACATGGCGCAGGAACGTGGGCGAGCCGCGACGTAGATCGAGCAGCACGTCATGGACGCGACCGCGCAGGCATTTGATCAGTTTTGCCTCCGCCCCCGCCCCGATCTGGAGATGCAGACCGCGGACGGTGCCCACCCGCTGGGAGAACGAGTGGTTGAGCTGTACGAAATCCGTCTCCAGACCTCGCATGCCGCCCTGCTCGCGGCAGAAGTAGCGCGCGAACCAGCCGCGGTCGTCGCCGTGGAGCTCGGGGAGGAGGCGCCAGGCCCCCTCGATTGCCAGGACTTCGAATTGCGGCATCGGCGGCTCTCCGTCTCCAGCCATTCGGGTAGTCGTCCGCTTCAGCCCCGACCGAGGTCGGCTCAATGGAACCAGAACAGCTGGTCGTCGACCTGCTGCGTGCGCAGCAGGTGCTTGAGCTGATCGAGGCGGGTGAACGGCCGAGCATCGAACGCCTCCGGCCCCAGATCGATGCGGGAGAAGATCTCCTGCAGTTGTCGGGCACCCGCCCGGGCGTCGTAATCGCAGGCGAATCCCGGCAAACGCTCGTGGATCTTGTCGAAGCTCACCCGGTAGCTGCGATTGTCGCCGTCGTTGCGGCCGAAGCTGAGCTCACAGGCCGGGAACGCCTCCGACACGATCTCGGCAATTTCATGCACCCGATAGTTGGCCGCGTTGTGTCCGACGTTGAACACTTCGTTGTGCACGCGCTCGCGCGGCGCCTCGAGGCTGCAGCGGATGGCCTTGCACGCATCGAGCACATGCACCAGGGGACGCCACGGCATGCCGTCGCTGACCATGGCGATCCGGTGATAGGCCGCTGCCAGCCCCGCCAGGTTGTTGAGCACGATATCGAAGCGCATCCGCGGCGAGGCGCCGAACGCGGTCGCGTTGCGCAGGAACGTCGGGGAGAACGCGTCGTCGGCGATAGCGCCCAGATCGCGTTCGACCCAGACCTTGCATTGGGCATAGGCGGTTTGCGGGTTCGTCGGCGCCCGCTCGTCGAGGAAATCCCCCGTGCCGGCGCCGTACACACTGCACGAGGATGTGTAGATGAAGCGCGGCACGCCGGCGGTGCGCGCGGCATCGGCCAGGGCGAGCGTGCCGCGATGATTGATCGCGTAGGTGGTCTCGGGGTTGTGCTGGCCCAGCGGGTCGTTCGACAGCTCGGCCAGATGCACCACCGCATCGCACCCGTCGAGGTCCGAGGCGCGCACCTCGCGCAGATCCTTGTTCAGCCAACGGGGAGCGCCGGGCACCAACGAGCGGTCGTTGAACAGCCAGCCTTCGCGATAGTAACCGGTGTCGAGCCCGACGACGTCATGGCCGCTCGCGGCCAATATCGGAGCCAGTAGCGTACCGATATAGCCGTCACTGCCGGTCAGGAAGATCCTCATCGATGAACTGCTCCTTGTCGTTGCTCGCCAGCCATGGCTTGCGGACACGCTACCAGGGAAGGACCTGCACTTCGGGTATCGGCACCACGCATTGCCCGCCCCACTGGCGGATCGGCTGCAGCTGCTCCTGGATCTCCGTGCGCAGGTTCCATGGCAGGATCAGCACGTAGTCCGGACGCGCTGCATCGATGGCCTCGGGCGCGAGGATCGGGATCCGGGTTCCGGGCGTATAGCGCCCTTGCTTGTGCGGGCTGCGATCGACCGTGAAATCGAGGAAGTCGGTGCGGATACCGCAGTAGTTCAACAGCGTGTTGCCCTTGCCCGGCGCGCCATAGCCGACCACGGTCTTGCCGGCGCGGCGCGCCTCGATGAGGAAGCTCAGCAGGTCGCGCTTAATCTTCTTGACGCGCGCGTCGAAGCCGCGGTACGTGCTCAGCTCGCGCAGGCCCACGTGCCGCTCGCGCTCGCGCAACGCAGCCACGTCCGGCTGCACGCTCACGCGCTCGTCCTCCACGTGCCGCGCGTAGATGCGCAATGACCCGCCGTGCGTATCGAGCTCGTCGACATCGAACACGATCAGACCCTGTGCGGCGAACACCCGCTCGACCGTCGTCAACGACAGATACGAGAAGTGCTCGTGATAGATGGTGTCGAATTGGTTGTGCGCGATTAGCTGCAGCAGATGGGGGAACTCCAGTGTGACCACGCCGCCCGGCGCCAGCAGGCTACGCATGCCGGCGACGAAATCGTTGAGATTCGGCACATGGGCGAGCACGTTGTTGCCGATCAGCAGGTCCGGCCGGCCGTGTTGCGCGGCGAAACGTCGCGCCATCGCTTCGCCGAAGAACTCGACGGTCGTGTCGATGCCGTGCGCACGCGCGACCTGCGCGACATTGCCGGCGGGCTCGATGCCGTGTGCCGGAATGCCGGCGGCGACGAAATGCTGCAGCAGATAGCCGTCGTTGCTGGCGAGTTCGACCACGAAGTCATTGTCGTTGAGACCGAAGCGCTGGCACATGCGCTGTGTGTATTGCCGGGCATGCTCGACCCAAGAACGCGAGTACGAGGAGAAATACGCGTAGTCACCGAAGATATCGTCGGGGGCGACATACGCCTCGAGCTGCACCAGGAAGCATTCGTGGCAGAGCCAGACGTGCAGCGGATAGAGCCGCTCCATGGCGTTGAGCGCGTCGGGCTCCACGTGCGATTGGCACAACGGCGACATGCCCAGGTCGACGAAGGTGTGCTGCAGCGGCGTTCCGCAAAAGCGACACTCGGCCGCGCCCGGCGCAGCGACGGGACTGTACGCAGCGGATGTGTCAGGGCGTGCTTGCATGACTCAAATCCTTGTATACCGACCGTCCGAGTTCGGCGCCGCTTTGCGCCCCCGGGGCTTCGCCGCCCCGACCAGGACAGACCTGGTATGTTCGTGCGCGGCTTCCTGCACGACGCGATGCACGGCGTCGCCGACATCCGGCCACCGGTGCTCGCGTGCGACCCATTCGCGGCCGTTGCGCCCGAGCGCGGCGGCGAGTTCGCGGTCGGTCAGCAGGCGGGTCAAGGCACCGGCCGTGTCCTCGACGCTCAGCGGGTCCACGAGCATGCCGGTGTGGCCATCGGAGACTGCTTCGGGAATGCCGCCGGAGTGCCCGCCGACGGTCGGTTTGCCGCAGGCAGCCGCTTCCAGAAAGACCAGCCCGAAGCCCTCCACGTCGCAGCCACCCGCTTGCTCGCGACTGACCATCGCGAACACGTCCGCCAGCGCGTACAAGTCGGGCAACTCGCTATCGGCGACGGCCCCGGCGAACACCACGCGCTCGCGCACCCCGATCGACTCGGCCAGGCGTTGCAACCGGGCCCGGTCGGGGCCATCGCCGGCAATCAGATAAGTCACCTCCGGCACGGACTGGGCGATGCGCGGCAGGGCGCGAATCACCGTGTCCTGGCCCTTGCGCCCCACCAGGCCCCCGAGCGTGAGGATCACCGGCGTGTGGCGGCGCCCGCCGAGCAGGCGCTCGGCGAACTCCGGCACGGGCGCCAGCGGCCGGAAGCGGGGCGCATCGCAGCCCGGATTGATGGTGGCGATGCGGCTTCGCTCGACTCCCGCTGCAGCGACCCGACGCGCGGTGTAGTCGCTCACCGCAATCACGCGCGCGGCCTCGTGCAGGGCCGCGACGAGATCGGGGCGTTGGCCGCTCAGGGCGGCCCCGATCTCGTTACCGTGGGCCCAGACCACGTACGGCAGCCCAAGCCAACGCTTGAGGGCCGTGCCGATATAGCCCTCCTCGGCCGTGGCAAGCTGCAACACGCGCACATGCTCGCGCAGCAGTATCGGGCTGAACCGCAGGGCGCGCGACAGGCGACTGGCACGGAACGCCATGCGGTAAACACGGACGCCATTGTGGTCGCGCAGCTCGTCGGCCGACGACGACAAGCCCGCCAGGCAACTCACGCGCGCGGGCCCGAGCGCACGGACGACCGAACTCATCAGGTGCGAGATACCGCCCACGGCGGGGGGGAAATACGCGGCGCTAACCAGCAGGCTTCTCATGGGATGTATCCATACGCCGCGGCCACGAGCGGCGCAGCTTGCGCACCGTCCGCTCGGCCGTTGTCTTCGGATTGAGCAGGACATCGGCCAGTGCCCGTGCAACGCCGCGCACGACCATCATGCGGGTCAGGCCGATGTCAGTCGGCGCCAGGGCCCAGCGGTGATAGCGCCAGAAATCCGCCGGATAACCGCGCAGCACGCTCTCGCCGAGAAAGCGCTCATAGCGCGCCTCGACTTGAGCCCGCCGCCGGCGGTACTCGGCCGGCTTAAGTATCGTCGGCCCATGCTTGCGCACCGCGAGCACTTGTGCGATTTCCATCAGGCGATAGTTGCGCAAGCGCGAGATAATCGACTCGTTGTCGCGGCGCGTGTAGCTCAGAACCTGGTGGACGAAGCCGAAATCACATTGGCGTAGCAGATCGAGGCATAGCTCGACGTCGAACACCGCGCTCTGCGGATCATAGAAGGGCTGGCGCGCGCGCACGAGGTCGGAGCGGATCAGGGTCGATGTCGGACTGCCCGTGACGTACAGCCCGTCGAGGAGGAAGCGGCGAATCACCTCGCGGCCGGAGAAGTGTTCGTTCGCCACCGGAAGACCGTCGAGATAGACCACGTCGCCGAGCAGCGTATAGGCGCCGACGATGCCGATGCGCGGACCGCGCTCGGCCACGCGCACCATTTGCTCCAGACACTGTGGGTACAGCCAATCGTCGGACTGTAGGACTTTGGTGTATACGCTGTCCGGCGAAATATGCGCCAGTGCGAAATTGTGGTTGTCCGTCTGTCCACGGAACCGGTCGCCCCGGACGACTCGCACGCGCGGGTCGTACCGGGCGTAGCCATGGGCAATCGCCAGCGAGCGGTCAGTCGAGCAGTTGTCGACCAGCAGGTACTCGAAATTCTCGTGCGTCTGCTGGAGAACGCTCTCGATGCATTCGCTCAGATAGTCGGCCGTGTTGTAGACCGGTGTAACTACACTGACGAACGGCCCCCTGGCAGGATCCATACCCCCCCCCTAGTCGCACATCCTTGCCCGTCGCGCCCCATGCGCGGCCTCACCGGCCCGCTGGAATGGATCCGGCGTTATTCGCTGTTCGGATGCCGCGACGGCGCGACTCACCTTGTATGTAGACCACTCGGGTCCGCCTGTCACGCCCATGTCGCGCCGCGTCAAGCGGTGCCGAGCGCCCGCCGGATCGCACGCTTGGCAGGGTCGGGCATCAGCCCGGCCATGTCCGAGGCGGCCGGGATTCGCAGCAGCAGCACCGCGACGCCGTAGACCAGCACGCCCGCCGCGATGGCGGCGACCAGTTCGAGCACGTGCGGCCATCCGAGCCACGCGGCGCCCCAGCGCGTCAGCAGCACGCCCGCCGCCATTGCAGCGGTAGCTCCGGCGACGGGCACGCAACCGCGCAGCATCGAAGCAATGCCGGCTCCCGCCCCACGGGCGCAGAACTCCAGTTCCAGCGTGCATACGCAGGCCTCGGCGACGAGAATGCAAACTGCGACACCAACCACCCCCCACTGCAGGCCGACCACGACGGCGAGCACCAGGGCGGCCGTATGGGCCAGGCGCAGCAGGAAGAACACCCCAGTCCGGTCGCGGGCCACGAGCACACTGATCACGGCCACCAGTAAGCCACGCAGCACGCCCACCGGCGCCATCGCATACATCGCGTAGATCGCCGGAGCCCACTTGGCGCCGAGCAAGCCGAGCACGAAGGGCTCGGCGACCAGCGCGAAACCAGTCAAGGCGGGGAATATCACCAAGCTCACACCGGCGAGCGCGCGCCGCATCGTCGCAGCGGTGACATTATCGTCGTGCTGCATGCGCGAGTAGGCCGGGAACAGCACGGGCCCCAATATCGGCCGTACGAACATCGATACGGGTTGACGCGTGAACCGCAGCGCCATGCCGTAGAAGCCGAGTGCCTCCGCCCCCAGCCCGCGTCCGATGATCAGCTTGTCGACATGGCGCGAGATCACCTCGAGCGCGTTCACGCCCGTGATGTTGACCGAGAATCCGGCGATCGAGCGCAGCGCCGCGAGTGAGAAACGCAGGCGCGGCCAGTAACGCGCTGCCGCCAACATGAGGCCTGCCTCAGCCACAGCCGACCCCAGCGTTGCAAAGACCAGAGACCAGACGCCGAACCCGTTTATTGCCAAGGTGAGAGCGACGGTGGCCTGCAGCGCACCCGCCGCCACCGTGATCTTGGCGATCGCCGGGAAACGCATCCGCCGGCGCAGAAGTGCGCCCGGCACGCCCCCGAGCGCGTGCATGGCTAAGGTCAGCGCCAGCACGCGGATGATCGGTTCGACCGCGTCGTCGCGGTAAAGTTCAGCGACCCAGGGGGCGCTGAGCATCACGACCCCAGTCAGCAACGCGCTGAGCACGAGGTTGGTGAGGAACACGGTGTCGATCAGTTCAAAACTGACATGCTCACGCTGGATGATGGGGCCGTGCATACCCAGCGACTGGAACATGCCGGCCATGGCGGTCACAGCCGCCGCCATCGCCAGCAGGCCGAAATCGCTCGGATCGAGGAGGCGCGCCAGAACGACCGACACGCCGAATTGGAGAATCACGCGCGTAGCCTGGGCCGCACTGGTCCATTGCAGACCCGAGACGATCGAGCTGGTACGAATCGTCGCTGACCCGGCCATCAGCGGCGATCATGCGGCTCGCCGACCGCCGAGCCGCGTCCGCTGTGGGAATTCCGCGCGCATGTTGTCGATGCGTTCACAACCCGGCGAACCGCGGGCGGATCAATACATGAACCAAGCGATTGAACCAAGGCTGAACCGGTCTCGCGGCCTTCCCTGAGCACTATTTCCGTTCCCTCTATCGCGTCCGCCGTGGACGCATGCGGTGTGACGCACTGCCGAGCGTAGTAGCTCCTGCCTCCATAGAATAGCTCGCGCTTGGGAAAGACCAACACGGTGCAGGATCGCACCCTCGCCTGACTTGCGGATTCTCCGGGTCGCATTACGCAAGATCGATCGCGACATATGATCGCGCCGGGGGGTTTCCCTCCGTCAGGCAAGAGACTAGAGGGGGGGATACGTCGCCTGGCTTCGCCGGGTGTGGACAACCGACCCTTGTTCGCAAGGGGGAGACGAGCATGCGATCCCGTTTTACCCGATTGAGATATAGAAGTATCGCGAAATCGCCCTATGGCCGCTCGATCCGGCTCGCCAGCGCCGCCGGTATTCTGGCGATGGCGTCGCTAGTCGCTGCTTGCGGCGGCGGTTCTGAAGACGCGAGTTGCGATGATCTGCCGGACAACGTTGAGAAGCCTGAGCAGTGCAACGGCGGCGATGGCACTGACGACGGCACCGATGACGGCAACGATGGCGGCACTGACGACGGCAACGACGACGGCAACGACGGCGGCACCGACGACGGCAACGACGGCGGCACCGACGACGGCAACGATGGCGGTACCGATGACGGCAATGACGGCGGTACCGATGACGGCAACGACGGCGGTACCGATGACGGCAACGACGGCGGTACCGATGACGGCAATGACGGCGGTACCGACGACGGCAACGACGGCGGTACCGACGGCGGCACCGGCGACGAAGACACCGGCGGGGACGACGAGCCGACACAGGCTAGCAAGCCGCCGCGCTTCGACGACTGGAAAGAGCGCATGTCCACCTTCGGGAACACGATCGGCCAGCAGTTGGACGGCAGCACCGACCGGAAAATCGTGTACTACGACGGCCAGCGGGTATTCTTCCAGATCGCCGAGTTCCTGGGCGAGGAAGAGCCGTGGCACACCTATGCCCAGCGTGCCCGAGACCGGTACGAGCAGTACATCTTCTCGCAGGACGACGGCTTCGCTGGCAAGTGGCGCTTCACCCACGGCTTCTTGATGAACTACCAAATCAACGGCGTCGATAGCGCGCGCGATTCTATCGTCTGGCTTCGTGACAACCTCCCGTTCTCGGACTCCACCCCTTCGAACCCGTACTCGGACGGCTGGTTCCACCACTACCGCAGCCGTGAGGTCGCGTATTCCCTGCAGTCGCAGATCGATGCGGAAAAGGCGGGCGAGCCGCGTCAGGAAGAAAGGCTCAACCGTCTCGTCGAGATGGCCCTTAACCACATCGAGATTTGGACGACGGGCAATTTCATGTCGTCCGATCCCGACCGCCAGTTCGTGCAGGCATTCATGACCGGCCTGACGGCGACCGCGCTGATCGAGTACTACGAGCACTCGGTCGAGCGCGGCGAGCCCGATGACCGCATCCTGCCGGCCGTGCGCAAGCTGGCCGACTGGCTCTGGAGCGAGATGTGGGTGGCTGACGTCGACGGCACCGGTTACGGCGCGTTCGAGTACGTGCAGCCGACCAAGTCCGGCGTGGGGAGTGAGAGCCCTGCGGGCGATCTCAACATGCTGATCGTCCCGATGTACGGCTGGCTTTACAAGGAAACCGGCGAGTCCCGCTTCCTCGAGCGCGGCGACAAGATCTTCGCCGGCGGCGTGGAATTGGCCTACCTGGGCGATGGCAAGCAGTTCAACCAGAACTACCGCGACAGCTTCAGCTACATCGAGTGGCGCGAGGAGGGAATCGAGCGCCACGGAGAGTAAGCGCCCATCCCCATAACAACGCATGATAACGAGGGAGGCTTTGAGCCGCCGGTCCGCCGGCGGCTTTTTTTGTCGCGTTCGGCGTGCAGACGCGGCCGGTGACAGCTACATTGAACGCATCGGCTGAAGGAGAACGCGCCCCATGACCGACCCTGCGCTGATCCGCCCCGTTATCCTTGCCGGCGGGTCGGGCACGCGACTGTGGCCGCTGTCGCGCAAGGACTATCCCAAGCAGTTCGTACGGTTGGGCGAAGACTGCAGCCTATTCGAAGGCACGTTGCGACGGCTGCACCACCTGGCCCACGGCGACCCCCTGATCGTGTGTAACGACGAGCACCGGTTCCTGGTCGCCGAGGTCCTGCGCCGCTGCTCCACCGACGCGACCATTTTGCTCGAGCCGGTCGGCCGCAATACCGCACCGGCCGTTGCGTTAGCAGCCCTCGAGGCCGTCAGCGAAGGTGACGACCCGCTGCTGCTGGTACTTCCCGCCGACCACGCCATCCCCGACGCCGGCGCTTTCGCCAGCATCGTCGAACGGGCCGGCGCCGCCGCCACCGACGGACACCTGGTGACGTTCGGCGTAACTCCCGATCGGCCCGAGACGGGCTACGGCTATATCCGCGCCACGACGGGCACGGGCGTGCGCGCGGTCGACGCCTTCGTCGAGAAGCCGGATCGGGCCACCGCCGAGCGCTACTTGGCCGAGGGCGGCTACTACTGGAACTCCGGCATGTTCGTGTTCCGCGCCAGCGCCTACCTCGCCCAACTCGAGCGGCATGAGCCGGAAATCCTGGCCGCGGTGCGGCAGGCCCACGAAGCGCGCCAGCGCGATCTCGATTTCCTGCGCTTCGACACCGAGGCCTTCGCCGCGACCCCCTGCGAGTCGATCGATTACGCGGTAATGGAACACACCGACCGGGCGCGGGTGGTGCCGTTCGACACCGAATGGAGCGACGTTGGCTCCTGGCGCGCGCTGTGGGAGATCGGGCGCAGCCGGGGCGCCGCCGACGATCAGGACAACGTCCGCCGCGGCGACGTGATCGCCGGCGATGACGTGCGCCGATGCTACCTGCACGCCGAGCACCGGTTGGTGGCGGCGGTCGGCCTCGAGGATTGCGTGGTGGTCGAGACCGCAGACGCCGTGCTGGTCGCACCGCGCGACCGCTGCGAGGATGTCAAGCGCGTAGTCGATCGCCTCGGAGCGGAGAACCGGGTGGAGAAGGACAGCCATCGGCGGGTGTACCGCCCATGGGGCAGCTACGAGGGACTTGACGCCGGCGATCGTTTCCAAGTCAAGCGGATCGTGGTCGAGCCGGGCGGACGGCTGTCGCTCCAGATGCATCACCACCGTGCCGAGCACTGGGTCGTCGTGCGCGGGACCGCCCTCGTGAGCCACAACGGAGACTCTTTCCTGCTTTCGGAGAACGAAAGCACCTATATTCCACTCGGTACAGAGCACCGCCTGGAGAACCCGGGACATATCCCGCTGGAACTGATCGAGGTCCAGTCGGGGAGCTATCTGGGCGAGGACGACATCGTGCGGCTCGAGGATCAATACGGCCGCTGAGGGCGTTCCCCCTGGCCGGGCGCGTAATTTGACGCAAGGAATTATCGCTCATGCCCGACGCTCGCTGGCGCGCGCGCATCCCCGCCCCTTGCTCGGCTTCCTCTTGGTCATAGCGCTGGCCACCGGCACGGGTGCAGCCGGCACACGCGGGCGAACCGCTGCCGCAGGACGCCCTGGCTGCCTGGCACGAGCGCATGGTCGAATTCGGCCACAAGATCGGCGAGGACCTGCGCGCTATGGATGAACCCGCCGCGCGCATCGAAGCGCAGTACGATGACGCGCAGTGGGTGTTCCTGCGGATCGCCGAGTTCACCGGTGACGAGCCCCCTGGGAAGGCTACGCTGAGGCCGCCGAACAGGCCTACAAGCGCTATATCGAGGACAACGACTCCCGCGCCCCGGGGTATCGCAAGTTCCC
Source organism: uncultured Ectothiorhodospiraceae bacterium (assembly GCA_964625925.1). GTDB lineage: Bacteria > Pseudomonadota > Gammaproteobacteria > XJ16 > Halofilaceae > Halofilum. Next base: position 59,013 of record CAZVBX010000003.1, read on the forward strand.
GCACGGGCTTTACGCCGACTGGAAGCTCAACGGCGACGAGCAGTCGCGCGAGTGTCTGCTACGCATGCGGGAGCAGCCGCCCTTCTCGGATCCGAGCGGGCTGCACGCCGACGACTGGGATCAGCAGATAGCCCGGTGATCCAGACGCCCGCCGCACGCACCGTTAGACGATGAAAGCAGCGGCAGCTTGATCTATGCTCATTTCTAAAAACGTGGGCATCTTAGGGAGGAGAGTTCAATGCACCACGCGAAAAGCCGCTCAGGGAATCGCCCATCGTCCGCGCGCAAGGCGCGCCTAATACTCGCCGGGATCACCCTCGTCGGGGCGACGGCCGCCTGCGCCCACGGCACCAGTGCTGCCAGCGAGACCGCAACGTCCTCCGCCGAGGGCCTGTCGCCGCATATTATGCGGGAATGGGAGCGGCGTATGGTGGAGTACGGCCACGATGTCGGCGAGTACCTGGAGACCACGCCGGATCCGAACGAGCGGCTCATCAACGCCCAGTATTACGACGGCCAGTGGGTATTCCTGCGGATCGCCGAGTACACCGGCGAGCGAGAGCCGTGGACACAATACGCCGAACTGGCCGAGGACGCCTACAAGCACTACTTGAGCAGCAATGGCTTCGGTGCCGCCGGCAATCGCATGTTCCCACACGGTCTCTTCGTCGATTGGCAGCGAAATGGCGACGAGGAAGCGCGACAGTACCTGCTGCGCATGAACGAGGAAAGCGCCTGGGCGGACCCCATGCGTGAGATTGCCGACGGCTGGTACAAGCATTTTCGCAGCCGCGAGGTCGCCTACGGCCTGCAAACCGAGATCCTGGCGCAGCGCGCCGGGGCCCCGGATCGGCCGCGCCGCATCGAGCGTTACGCTGACATGGCGCTCAGCCACATCGACGCATGGATTACGGGTAACTACCGTACCTCGGACCCGGACCGCCAATTCTGTCAGCCCTTCATGACGGGACTGACCGCCTCCGCGCTAATTACATACTACGATTACAGCCGCGAGCGGGGCACGCCCGACGAGCGCGTCCCCCCCGCATTGCAGCGGCTGGCCGATTGGCTATGGGAGGAAACCTGGATCGCCGACGTCGAGGGTAGCGGCTACGGCGCCTTCGAATACGTCCAGCCGGCAGTCGAGGGCGTCGGGGGCAACGGGCCGGCGCCGGATCTCAACATGCTGATCGCGCCGATGTACGGCTGGCTCTATCACCAAACGGGCGAGCCCCGCTTCCTCGAGCGCGGCGACAAGATCTTTGCCGGCGGTGTGATGCTTGCCGATCTCGGACACGGCAAACGCTTCAACCAGAATTACCGTACCAGCTTCGACTACTTGATGTGGCGTAAGGCTGGTCGCACTAATGCCGGCAGTACCGACTGGATCGTTCCCGCGGCCGCGAGGGCGCCAGAAGGACTAAGTCGTTAATATCGATCGCAGCCATAGTGGCACGGGGCCAAACGGACGGTGATGAGCATGACATTCTTGATGCGATGAATGCTTCCCCCGCCCATCGCACTCTCCACGGCGACGTACGTTTGCTCGAATCCGTACAGCAAGCTGAATCATTGTCGTTTGGCCATCATGGCTCGCCCCGGTGGTGCCGAGCCGCTTACTAACCCGAAACCTACAACAGCCGTTAGCCAGCGGTGAGTTCTCCAATGTCCGTGAGTTCGCTTTAACCGCAACCGGCGGATCATAAGTTGCGCGAGCGCGTCAGTAGGGAGGCGGATCGGGCCCATTGCCACCGGCCCGTAGAAGCGACACCTCCCATCCCGACCGTTCGTCGAGCCCCCGGGAGACTCGCTTGGGCCGGCGGTTGACCGAAGGCATCGGCCAGCGTGTCGTTGAGCGGCCGTGCTCAGTAGAGTCGCTGATGACGGGCGTGGATGGCGGCGGGCTGTCATGCTCGCGCGGTCCGGCGTGCCGAGGTGCGGTCGTCCGGGCATCAAGCACAGTCGCTATTCAAAAAGCTCCCCGAGCCTGACCCTCGGGACGAGATTCTCAATCGGCCGGCGCGCAAGCGTGAATTGCAGCGTCGGAACGGTCGCGCATCAGTTTCCGGAAACGACGACCCGCGAGTCCACCCCGGATTGACCGTCTGAAGAGTCGCGAAGTATTTCGCGGTAGGCTGCCAATGTATTTGATAGTTGGAACTTACTGACTGTTGCATCACGAGCACGCGCGCCTACCTCCCCCCGCAGATCAGGCGCCTGCACAAACCCAGCGATTTCGGCGGCGAGCGCCTCAGTGTCTTTAGGCGGAACGATCCGACCACCACCTGCGTCGACAAGCTCGGCGATCCCCCCAACGTCTGTCGATATGCACGGGACACCGCACGCCATGGCCTCAAGTAGGACCAGCGGCACCCCTTCCGTCTGGGACGAGAGAACGAACACATCGAGTTGCGGCATGACCCGCTCGATGTCGGTGCGATCCCCGGTAAAATGGACGCGCTCCGATACGCCCAGATCTGAACTGAGCCGATACAAGCGTTCCCGCTCCTCGCCGTCGCCCACCAGCACCAGTTTGACCGGCTCGTTGAGCGTGTGGCACACACGGCCGAACGCCCGCAGCAGCGTGCCTTGATCCTTGGCCGGATGCAGGCGGGCGACTGAACCTACGAGGATTTCGCCCGGGTCGGCGCCGAGTTCTCGTCGGATGCTCGGCGCGCGACTCGCCGGAGCGAACCGGCACGTATCAACCCCATTGAGGATCGTGCGCACTCGGTTACCGGGCAGACCAAGCTCATCAACCAAGTAGCGGCGAATTCCCTCGTGAATGACCGTCACCATGTCCGCGCGCGCGCCGTAATACTTGCTGCGGCGCACCATGCGCGAGTCCGTGTAGATCCGTTTCTCATTGTGTTCCGTGACCACGATGCGGCGTACGCCCGCGAGCCTTGCAGGCCAGTAGCATAACGCCAAGATCGAGAAATGCTGTACATGCAACACTTCGATCCGCCGGCTCCGTATCAAACGATATAGGTTCCAGCGTCGTCCGATCCGCGACAGATCATCCGCACGCATGCCGACCGCGTCCACTCCCTGCCCGGCCAGCCAGTCCCGTATCGGCCCATCCGTTGTGTGTGTAGCGCAGACGCTTACCGGCCATCCAGAATTGACGAGATCGCTCGCAATCCATGCGCCGAGCCGCTCCGACCCTCCGTTCATGAAGCTATAGAGCAGCTCCATTGTCCGCGGCGAAGCCTGACTTGTAGCCACTCGATCATCCATTAGGCCAAATCTCACTGCCTGCAGGTTTCTACTCTGACCCTAGCGAGCGCAGCACGCGTGCCGGCTGTCCGGCGGCGAGCGTATACGGGGGGATGTTCTGTGTAACCACAGAACCAGCGCCGATCACCGCGCCCTCGCCCACGGTTACACCCTTTAGGACGATCACTCCGGCCCCGAGCCACGTGTAGTCGCCCAATGTGATCGACTCTGTGCCGCCTTCCTCGGGTGGCTCCCCCCGCGCACGCTTGATCGCGTCAACAGGATGGAAGTCATAGCCCATCAGCGAGACACGTGACGCTACAAGAACGTGGCGCCCGATATCTATGCGGTCACCGACGGCCGCGTAGAACTGATACCCAAGATGGCTGTAATCGCCGACCGCAAGAGTCGGCCGCTCGGCGATTTTTCCACCCATCAGGCTGGTCGTCCCGTGCAGCGTCACGTGTTCGCCGAGCTTGAGGGTCAGATGGCTATTGACCTGCGGAATCCCCCCGAGGACACGCAGACCCGGTCCACATTCATCACAGTACGTCCGGAAGATCGGTTCGCAATAGAGTAGACGCGTCAGTCGCGACCAAGCCGCAAGGCGCGCTTCGCGTTCGCGCCGTAGGGGGCCATAGATCGGACGAAAGGGGGGCACGTTAGCCGCACGGGCGGACTTGGCCGTCCGATAAAGCCAGTCGTAGAAAGGCGTCTCGCGCCGCCGGATGCGACTACTGAGTTCAGCGAGCATCTTTAGCCTCCTTTACTCTGCCACCGGCCACCGCGTTGACCTGCGTCGCACCGGCGTGTGCTTCGCAGACCGCGTTCAATTCGCCAGCCAGTTGGGCCGTCAACGCCGACCGACTGAACCCCTCGACGAAACTCCGTTGAACCGCTGGAATCCTTTCCCCACGCCGCTCCCAGGCATCGCGTACCGCCGCCGCCAACGCCGCCGGATCCGGATCGGATACAATGTAAGGATAGCAGGCGAATCGCTCGACAACGCGCGCATTGTCACCCGGCGGACAGTCCGCGAGGATCGGCAATCCGGTCGCCAAGTACTCGTAGGTCTTGGCCGTAATGGCAACTGACTCCGGATTTCCCGGGCGCCGTCCTTGATTAAGGTAGAGCAGCGAAGCCGACCGCATCCATTCCGTCGCGGTCTCCGGCGGCACCGGACCTGTTACGTGGATATCCAGGTGATCCCGATAGCGCTCGAGCGAGCGGTGACCGGGCCCGACCTGAACGAACCGTACATTCGGTAGACCGAGCTCAACTAGCGCCTGGAGCAAAGGCTCCGGGTCACGGTGAAGATAGAGCATCCCCACATGCATGATCGTGAAAGGAGCAGACGAATCGTCGCCTTGGGCGGGGACATTGAGCTTGTCGTAGCCGTTGGGGATGCAGGCAAACCGATCGGAGAACTCGGGATACTGCTCTCGATAGAGTTGCAGTGTGCCCTCCGTGTTCAATATCACGCGGTCGGCCGCCTGGATGCAGCTACGCTCCATACGGCGAACGAGCCCGCGATGTAGTGCGAGATGCTTCGGTCCCTGTGGATTAAGAGTCCAGGGATCGCGGAAATCCAGCACTAGGGGCCGGCCGCTACGCCGCTTAATCGACACGCCCGCCACGGCGTTAGAGAATGGAGAACAACTCACATAGATGCAGTCGCTGCGGCGCGCCAGTTCTGCCCCGCGTCCCCGCACGCGCCAGCCGTGGTGCGGGTCCGGCGCGCATAGATCACGGAACCAGTAGCCGCGCCACTTGCCCAAGCGGTTCTTGAGCACGCGGCTGGCCGCACCATCGAGCAACGACAATGCGCGGTCCAGGTTGTACTCTGGAGTACGCTCGACGTGCACATCGTCGGGCACAGGCGCGGATTTTCCGATTACACTCCAGGAATCGCGCGCCTCACGTACCGTGAGAACGGTGGGGGACCATCCGTGCCGCGGCAGCTCGCGCGCGAACCCGGCATTGCGTGCAATCGCCACCGTCTGAGCGGGCGGAAAGTAGTAGCACAGCATCAGTACGCGACGAGGTGGCTGCTGGGGCGTCGACATTCAGATCCTCCCGTTACGGGGGCGTTGTTTGGCCGTGGACGCGCCGCGCGCGTAGGCCGGACGTCCACGCCCGCGGCGACCGGCGCTTCGCGCGGCGCCTTGGCGCCAGTCCGTCGCGCCGCTCGTCTGCCCATCGTCGGCGAGCGCACGCTCGCGGTACTCCAGAGCGGCGACTAGGCCGAGCAGCGCCCAGATCACGCCGGTGTAGATCACGGATAAAAAGAAGCTGGTGACGAGGAATCCCAGTAGGCTGCCCTTGGTCGCGACCGCGAGCGTGGCAATCTGCACCGTCCCCGGCGGAGCGTCGCCACCCTGCCGGTCAATTTGGTCGAACGCCCACACGGACAGGCGGGTGGCAGTGCGCACGGCGGTCCAGAACAGCGCGAAGACCAGGACCACACCCAGCACGCCGAGTTCGACGCCGGTTTCGACCCATATGTTATGCGCCGCCTGGTACACCCCGCCGGCCCGGGCCTCGGCCGCCTCGAAGGTCCCGATGCCATGCCCCCACGGTCGCTGGGCCATGGCCTGCAACCCGCGCTCCCAAACGGCCAGGCGTCCCCGCTCCGAGTTCACGTTGTAGTCGGACTCGTAGTTGGCCAGGCTCGCCATGCGCTCCCAGGTGAGCTCCGGCATCGCCACCACCAGCAACAGGCCGCCCCCGGCGACCATCGCGACCTTGGCGAGGCTCAGTCGCCGCGGCTTGTGATGCGCCGTCGGCCGCGGCAAGCGCGCGAACAGCAGGTAGCCGACCACCGCGATCAAGCCCAGAATGCCGCCCCGGGAGCCCGTGAGCAGGATCGTGAGCAACACGATCACGGCGATCGCAGCCAGCAGCCAGCGGCCCAGACCGCGGCGCCCGAGCATCCCGCCGACAATCAGCGGCAGAATGGTTACCAACACCATGGCCAAGTCGTTGGCATCGTAAGCGCGCCCCACCTGGACGCGGCCCGCCGTATAGCCGAGCACGGCCTCGGTCGCGAGCAATGCGGCGGACGCGGCCAGCGCCCCGGCGTAGATGCGCAGCATGCGCGTGGAATTCGCGGAGCGCGCGATCAGGAAGAACATGACCAGGCTCGTGAGCAGGCCGTTGAGCAGTACTTCGACGCTCTTGGTGTGCCAGATCGAGATCACGACACTGAACAGCGCAAGCAGCGCATAGAGCGCGATCAACTGGCCCGTGCGCAGTCCGAACACGGGAACGTCGTCGCGCCAACGCGTGACCAGCACACCGGCCACGCCGAGCAATGCGGCGACATTCCCCAACTGCAGGACGCCCAGCGCCGGAACGAGCTCCGGCAGCCGTCCGACCGAGACCAGCATCAGCAGCACGGTGCCGTAAACGGCCGGGTGCAGGCGTTCGCGGGTGTGACCACGCGCGCCCATCAGACCCCCAGCTCTGCGAGCGTATCCAGCGCCCGCGCACGGCGCACCGCGTCGACGTGACCGTGCGTCGGCAGCGTGACCAACCGCCGCGCAACCCACTCGGCACCCGGCACCGGCGCATCCGGGTTCACGCAGAATTGCCGCACGCGCGGCAAATGACTCAGCGGCGCCGGATAAACCGCGGCGACACCCTCGCGGCCGGCGCGCTCGAGCGCGCCGGCGACCGCGCCGTGATCGCGCGCCAGGTACACGGGAAAGCGGTGCGGCGCATAGCCCGCTGCGATCGAGGCCCACGGCTGGACGGCGCCGACCTGCGCGCCCAGCGCCGCCCGGTAGGCCTGCGCGTGCGCACGGCGGATCCGCTGCTCCTGCTCGAAGCGTGCGCGCAAACGCGGGTACAAGCGCAGGCGAAACGGCTCGGGGCGCTGGGGCGCGATCACGTCCGGGTAGATGGTTGCCCCGATGCGTAGCCGCGGCGCGGCCGCCGGTGCCCAGAACAGGCGCGGATGGAGCAGCATCTTCATCACGGCGAGCGGCCCCGCTTGGCGCGCTCCGGCCCCCCGCCCGCCGGGGCGCGGCAAGCGGGCATGGACCGTATCGAACGGCGCGCGCAGCGCCGGCTCGTACAGCGACACAAAGCCACCGCCGCCCGTGCTGAGGGGCTTGCCGCGGCCGGTGCTCGTCAGCCGGAGGGAAACCTTGGAGCGGGCATAGGCGTCATCGGCCGGATCGCTCGCCTGGGCGGCGTCCTCGATGACGCGACAGCCCGCGCGGCGGGCCACCGCGACCGCGTGGTCGAGGTCGACGCCGCAGCCGAAGAGCTGCGCCGCCACGATGCAGAGCGTGTCCTCGCCGACCACGCGCTCGAGCTCGTCGGGCGCGAAATCGAGCGTCTGCGGATCGATGTCGCAGACCACCAGCTCGAGAGCGGCGTATTCGACCGCGGCCGCGACGCTATAGCAGGTGTAGGCCGGCACCACCACCCGGCGGCGCAGCGGCGCCGCCTCGGCCAGGCGCTCGAGGGCGAAGCGCAGTCCCGCGCGACCGCTGTCGAAGTCGTAGACCCCGGCCGACGGCGCGGCGGCGTCGCGTTCCATGAGCGCACCGGCCAGGGCGCGCCAGTCGGGGCTAAACGCCACCGCGGGCACGCGGTGGAAGGCGGCGCAGCGCGGCGCCCGGCGCGCCGTGCGGCTGCGGGTGGGCGCCGCCACGCCGGTGTCGGGTGCTGCAGCGCTGCGCGCACGGGTGTTCATGCGCTCGCCCCCGCCGCGCCGCGCTCGCGCGCACCGTGTTGGGCGAGCAACTCGGCGAGCGTGCGGCCGATCGCCGCGAACGAATAGTTGCGCTGCACGAAGCGCTCGGCCGATTGCCCGAGCTGCTCGCGCTCGCCTTCGTCCTCGAGCAGGCGTTCGATGGCGGCGATATATTCCTCGGGCGCGCTGGCCAGAACGACATGCTCGCCATCGCGCGCCTCGATGCCCTCGCAGGCGATGGGATCGGCCACTACGGCCTTGCGCATGGCGAACGCGTCCAGCAGCTTGAGCTTGGTGCCGCCGCCATCCTTGATCGGACAGAGATAGACCGCCGCCGCGTCGAGGTATGGACGGACGTCGTCGACGAAGCCGTGGACGACGAAGTCGCGATCCGCCCGCGCCCGCTCCAGCGCGCTGTCGGGCGGATTCGGTCCGACCAGGTCCATGCGCGCCTCGGGCCGGCGCGCCTTGAGACGCGGCCACAGCTCGGTCGCGATGTAGTCGACGGCGCGGCGATTCGGGGCCCAGTTGAGCATGCCGGCGAACACCAGTCGCCCGGGCTCTTGCTTGCCCCCGTTCGGCTGAAAGTACTCCAGGTCGACGCCATTGGGGATAACGGCAGACCGGGCCTCCGGCGTGATCTCGCGCAGCCGCGACCGATCGAGTTCGGAGCAAGCGATGTTGAGCGCATAGCGCGGACATTGCTCCTGCTCGTAGCGCGCCAAGCGCCGTCCCTCCTGCGCGAAGTACCAGCGGGTCGCCGGGTTCGCGGTGTTCTCCGCGCGCCGTTTCAGCAGATGCGACTCGACGTTGTGGTGCCCCAGGGTGACCGGGGTCGTGCCGAAGAGGGCGCGATAAGAGCCCAGCGTGATCATGTCCAGGTGAACCACGTCGTAGCGCTCGCGCGCGGCCCAGGCGCGGCACAGGCGGGCGAAGCGCGCGGACTTTTGCCAGTTGACGCTGTAGGGATCGCGCGTGGCCAGGCTCGCCAGCGCGAGCAGATATTTGCCGCCGGGAATGCGGTCGCTCGGCACGTCGACGAATTCCATGTGCCGGCAGAGCCCGCCGAGCGCCTCGCGCGCCTCCGCCAGTCCCGCCGCCGGGGCGTCCGGGTAGTACGCCCGCATCAAGGCGCGTTGGTTGAACGCGAGCAGGTCCACGTCGTGGTAGCGCGCGGTCTCGCGCAACAAGTTGTAGCTACGCTGGAGCACGCCGCCCTTGGGCGGGTACGGCACCAGCGGCGACAGCCACAGCACGCGCCGGCGGCCACCGTGCCCGCCGGCGTCGACCTGCGCCCCGCCCGGCTCGTGATCGGGTTCGAGCGGCTGAAACGCGGTCATGGCAGGTTCTTCACGATGGGCGGACCGAGTCGGTTGGCGAGCGCGAGCGGCAACCGCTGCCAGGCCCCGATGGCCCAGCGGAAGCGCGGGTTGTCGGGCGTCAAGCCGGGCATGTCGCGGCCCGGCGCGAGCCAGTAATGCCAGTAGCACGGCGACGGGCTCGCGCCCCACTGTTGCTTGAAGCGGTAGGTCCCGCTGTCGACGCTGGAGCGACCGAAGTCGAACTCGCGATAGCCCCGCTCGGTCGCCAGCTCGAGGCAGCGCCAGTACAGCAGCATGTTCACGCCCCAGGCGTTGTACTCGCGCAGGGATGAGGCCCAAGGGATCTCCAGCCGGTCGCGATGGCCGCAGAGGAAACCGGCCGCAACGGGCCGGCCGTGGTGGCGCACGACCACGATGAACGCTTGCGGGAAACGTGCGAGCGCGGCCCGGAATAGCGCGCAACCGTAGACCGGCGTGCCGAGGTCGCGCATGTTGCGGGCGAACACGCGGTAGAAATCATCCAGCGCATCCTCGCGCCCCCGATAGACGCTGATCCCTTCGTGCTTCTGCGCGCGCCGGATGCGGGTCCGTTGCTTGGTGGTGAGCTCGTGCCACAGCGACTCCCCATCCGATGGGAGCGGCCGCGACATGATGACCTTGTCCGTGCGCACGGCGGGCCAGGAGGCATCGAGCGGCTCGCGATCGCGGAACTCGACGTGGCTCATGCCGGCCCGGCCTGCATGCTCGCTCGCCGCCTCCATCAGTGCTGCGCGGGTCCCCTGCGTGCGCGCCAGGGCCCCGCCGTAGTTGACGAACGGCAGGGATACGCCGAAGTCGCCGAAAAGCCGGCTGCGCAGGCGCACGACCGGCAGCACGCCGCAGAGCGCGCCGGTCTCGTCGCGTAGCGCCCAGCGGCGGCATTCGTGGCCGAATACCCGCTCGATGACCTCGATCCAGGCGTTCGCGTGCCAGCCGCTCGCATCCGGGCACGAATCCACGAACGCGTCCCACTCGGCCCCGAGCGCGTCCGCCGATTCCACCCGGGCCGCGTCAGCGGAACACGAGGCGGCGGCGCCTAGCTCGATCTCGGATGCAGTCTCGGTCGCCATCCATGGCTCCAGACGATGAGCGCCAATCCGACGCCCAAGGCATTGAGGGTGAAATCCGCGAGATCGCCGTCCCGCCCCACGAGTGGCTGGAGGGCTTCGAACCCGACGCCGATCGCGAGGGCGAGCGCCGCGGATAGCGCGGCGGTACGCAGGCGCGTCCGGCACCGTTGCTGTGTGTACCAGAGGGTGAGGCTCGTCAGCAGCGCATACGCCGGCACGTGGCCCATGTTGGTGAACCACGATGCGTGCCCGGATGAGGCTTGCTGCGCATCCGACGGCGACAAGCTCGCCCAGGCGATCACGCCGAAGGTCGCGAGCCATCCACCGAGCACGAGTCGGTCAGGCAAAGGCCATCGCCCCCGCATCGCCCGCGTGCTGCGCCTCGAGCGCCGTGAGGACCGATTCGACCGTGGTCAGCTCGAAGTCCTGGAGCAGGCTCTCCAGGCGCTCCTCGCAGCGGTTCAGACCAACGTAGTGGCGCAGCCGCGAGCGCCAGCCGGCGCGGATGCGCGGCTGTGCGGGATCGATTTCCCACGGGTGCAGATAGAAGATGAACGGCCGGCCCGCCCCATTGACGGCACGCAGCCCATAGCGCGTCAGGGCATATGGGTACAGCCGGAAATACCCGCCGCCGGCGACCGGCAGTCGCATGCCACCGAGCTGCCAGGTGGTCAGCGGCAGCTCGGTCAGGCCATAGCCGCTGGGCGTGGTCAGCCGATGCGGCCAGCGCGGGGCCGTCGGAATGCCGTAGCGATCGTGGTGGATCGGAAAGATGCTGGAGTCCCAGGTAAAACCGAGCTCGACCAGGACATCGAGCGCCCATAGCGACGCCGGCGTGATCGAGTAGCTCGCCGCGCGGTAGCCCTCGACCGGCTGTTGCGCCTGATCCTCGAGCACGTCCTTCGACCGCAGCGTCTCCTCGCGGAAGGTCTTGGGATCCTGGCGATAGACGAGTTCGTGCGTCTGGCCATGGCTGGCGACCTCGTGGCCGCGCTCGGCGATCTCGCGCACGAGCTGCGGACGGCGCTCGGCCACCCAGCCGAGGACGAAGAAGGTCGCTTTCGTGCTATGGGCGTCGAACAGGTCCATCAGGCGCCGGGTGTTGGCCTCGACCCGCGAGCGGATGCGGCCCCAGCGCTCGCGCGGGATCACGTCGGCGAACGCCGACACCTGGAAATGCTCTTCCACATCGACCGTCAGTGCGCTTGGAATCCGGCTCATGATGCGTCGCTCTCCCAGGTGCGCACATGGCGCTGTTGCTCCAGGGCGCCGGCGATGCGGCCGAGATGGGCGTCGATGCGGTCGAGCACCTCGGTCAGACGCGCGAACTGCGACGCCGGAATCATGCTGGTCGGGACCGGCGGCTCCTCGGCAACCTCGGCGTCGAGGTCGCGCTCGGCGTAGGGACGCCAGTCGAGTTCGGCGGCGGCCGTGCGCACGATGCTCGGGTCGACCCGCGGCTGCTCGTCGACATAGGCCGTCAGCAGCGCCATGTCGCAGAGCGTGTTGATCAGCCGCGGAATCCCGCCGGTGTATTCGTACAGCGGCTCCGCCGCGTCCTCGGTGAACAGCTCCTTCGGCGCACCTGCGCCGGCCACGCTCAGACGCAGCTCGACGTACTCGCGCGTCTCTGCGGTGCTCATGCCCTCCAGATGGAAACGCAAGCGCACGCGCTGGCGGAACTGTTCCATGCGCGGCGTTTCCAGCAGCCGCGCCAGCTCGGGCTGGCCGGTGAGAACGACCGAGATCGGCTTGTCCTTGCCGGCGTTGATGCCAGCGAGCATGCGGATCTCCTCGAGCACCTCGCACGCCAGGCCCTGCGCCTCGTCGATGGCGATGACCAGGCGCATGTCGCGCGCATGGGCCTGCTCGACGAACAACTGCAGATAGCGCAGCAGCTCGACCTTGTTGTCCGTCTCGACCTCGCCCCCGAGGCGCTGAACCAGCGCCTGCAGGAACTCGGTCGGCGTTAGCTGCGTGTGCTCGACGTGGACGCAGCGCACGCGCTCGGGCAGGCGGGCCAGCAGGTTGCGCAGTAAAGTGGTCTTCCCCGAGCCGACCTCGCCGGTGATGACGACGAAACCGTCGTTGTTCACCATGGCGTAGTCGAGGTACGACTTGGCGCGCGCGTGCCCTCGGCTGAGATAGAGATAATCGAGATCAGGCGCCAACCGGAAGGGATACTCGGTCAGCCCGAAGTATTCGCGGTACATCGTTAGACGTCCTCGTCGAACAGCTCCGTGTCCCCGACCACTTCCGGGTGGCCGAAGCCGTACTGCAGTGTGACCCGCGCACGGTTCTCGGTGTAGTCGACCCCGCCCGCGTGGGCGTTGCGCCGGTTCTGGCCCACGGCGGCCGTCAGCGTTAGTGCCCGCCCGATGCGTTGCTCGAAACCGAGTGTCGTGCTGTAGCCGTCGAACTCGTTGTAGTCGCGCTCGGAGTCGCTCAGATCCAGCTGCGTATCGTATTCCGTGTGCGATTGGCTGTAATCTGCGAACACCGTCCGCCGGCGCGTCATCTGGTAATCGAGGCCGACCGCGCCGTAGGCCACGGTCCGGTCGTGATCATCGTCCTCGAAATAGTCCTCCGAGCGGGCGCCGCCGCTCAGTCGCAGCGACAGGCGGCCGAATCCGTGCGAGTAGAATGCATCGGCCGTTTGCTCTTCGCCCACGTCGCCCGTGATCGAGGCGTTCTCGGCATCGGCGGCGAGCGGATCGTCGCCCGCCGCGGCTAGCTGACTGCCGATGTCCGTCGGGCCCTGCGAGACACGGAACCCGGTCTCGGCCGTCGCGCCCAGCCCGCGGCTCAGTCGGAACTGCGCCATCGTGCCGTCGACACTCTCGAGCACGTCGCGCTCGACCTCGTAGCCGCCAAGATCCACTCTGATGCGCCCCCGGTTGGCCAGCTCGCGCTGATAGCGCGCGAAGGCGCTATTGGTCTCGAAGTCCTCCCGGTGGACGCCCGCGTCCGGGTCCACCGCTTCATCGTCGAAGCTCACGTCCTCCGTGCGGGCATTGAGCGACAGCTCGGTGACCGCCGAGACCCGGCGCGCCAGGCCGATCTGCAGCGCATCGCGGGTGTGATCTTCCTCGGTATCCTCGAAGTAGAAGTCGCCCCAACGCGCCGAGGCGCGCAGCAGCGTCGCCGAGCCCAGCGGCAGCTCGGTATCGGGGCCGGTGACGAACGCGTTGGCGTTCTGCTCGTTGCCGCGCGTGTCGACCGAGCGCGTGACCTCGGGCACCCGCCGGAAGCTGTCGGCGACCATCCAGGTCAGGCGATCACCCGGCAGGAGCTGGGCTTCGGCCGAGCCCGTGCCCTCGAAGATCACCCCCTCGGAAAAGGTATCGTCGGCGTAATTCTCCAGCTGCACCAGGCCGTCGAACTCGCCCTCGAAACGAGACGTCTCCTCGCGCAGCATGAGCCCGGCACGCACGTCCTGGATCCACTCGCTCTCCTCCTCGCCGTCCGCCGCGAGATTGATGTTGTCGCTGTACTCGACGCCGCCGCCGACCAGCCATCCGAGCTCGAGTGCGTGGGCGGGTGCCGCGACCAGCGCGAGCGCCAGCGGCCATAGCGGCACCGCACCGCGGGCGGGCTGGACCGCTGCACGGCCGCGGTCCGGGCGGGTCCGGCTACGCATCAGCTCTGCCCGCCGGGGTCGTTGTTGACCACCGTGCCGATCAGCCGATCGGCGCCGATGGTGTCCATGGCGCGGCCCACCCGCGCCTCGCTCGCTCCCGCGTAGGGCACGACCAGCAGGGTGTAGTCGCACAGCTCCGACAGAATGCGCCCGTCGGCGTTGTCGATGACGGGCGGCACATCGAGCACGGTGAAGCGATCCGGATACCGCTGGCGCAGTTGGGCGAGCAGTTCCTGCATCCGCGGGGTGGTATACAGCTCGCCCGCACCCTGCGCCAGGGTGCCCGCCGGGATCACACGCATGCGGGGCACGCCGGTCGGCTGGATCAGATGCTCCACGTTCATGTCCTCATGCCGCAGATAGTCGGTCAGGCCGCGCACCCCGGTGCCGGTCGCCAGATGCGAGTTGGAGCGATCGCCCTGCTCGCAATCGACCAGCACGGCGGTCTTGGTCGGGTCGAGCGCGAACGCCGCCGCCAGGTTGCGCGCCACGAAGCTGGTGCCGCTGCCCTGGCGCACGCCGGCCACGGCGACCACGAAATTGGACTCGGCCGCCCGATGGACGAGGCTCGTGCGCAGTTGGCGAAAGGCGTTGGCTGCATGACGCTCGGGGCCGAAGAAATCCAGCAGCCCGCGCTTCTCGAGCTGCGCAGGCGACCAGGTCTCCGGCGTCCGCATGCGGCCGATGTCCGCCGATCCGCGGCGCACCGCCGGACGCGGCTCCGTGACCGTGGATACCTCGCCGGGCTCGCCCGACTGCGCCTGCAGCTTGCGAAGCGCCTCTTCGATCTTGGTTAGCTCAGATGCCATAACCACCCATTACCCACATCAATGCCGCCAGGCCGATCACGGTCGCGATCACGATCAGGACGCAGGCGAAAACACCCAGCGGTGCGACACGCCGCTCCATCCGGGTACGTGCGTGCGGGATCGTCGTCAGCAGCACGGACCCCGTCTCCACCGGCACATGGGCGACATCGCGGATACGCGGATCGAGCATCACCACCAGGAACAACAACCCGATCGGGACCCCGGCGCCGAGCACGCCGCCGGCCAGCGCGAAATGCAGGGGTCGCGGAATCTCGGGGGTGGTGGGCAACTGCGCGGGCTGCTCGATCCGCATGGTCAGGCCGCGCTGCGCCGAACCCAGCTCACGCGAGACCCGTGCGTTCTCGCGCCGCGAGAGCAAGTCCTCGTGGATGTTCGCGTTGATCTGGTGGCTGCGTTCGAGCTCGCTGATCTGCTTTTGCACATCCTCGAGCGCGGTCTGATCCTCGCGCACGCTGGCCAGCTGGGAGCGCACCGACTCCAGCCGCGATTGCAGCGTCTGGATGTTCGTCCGCGTCTCGTACAGGCTCTGCTGCACGCCCTGGCGCAGCTCGAGGCCACCGCCGGCGATACTCAGGGACTGTCCGGACGAGCCCGGCTGCGCCGCGTTGCCGCTGCCGCCGTCCTGCGCCGACTGCGAACCGCCCGGCTGAGCGCCGCCCGTCGCCAAGCCGGCCTGCTGGGAACCCCCGGACGGGGCGCCCGCAGACTGCGAGCCACCCTGCTGGGCCTGCTCCTCGAGCTGCGCGATCTGTCGCTTGAGGCGGACGATGTCGGGGTAGCTCTCGTGATAGCTCAGCCGCAAGGTCTCGAGCTCCTGGCGCAGTTGCGCCAGGCGCGCCTGGACCGCGCCGGTCCCGTCCCCATCCGAGCCCGACATCTGCGCCAGCCGTTCCTGCAGCGACTGCTCGCGGATGCGGGCCTCCTCGACCTGCTGCTCCAGGTCGCTGACCTGTTGCGTGAGGGTGGTTTCCCGCTGGTTGAGGCGCTCGACCGCGCCGGGCTCGGCCACCGGATTCTCGGCCCGCAGTTGCTCGATCTGCGACTGGATCTCCTCCATCCGCCGTTCGTAGCGCTGCGCCTGCCGGTCGATGAATTGGAACGCGGCGTCACTCTCCTGTGCGCGGCCCTGTAGTGTCTCTTCGATGAAGAGCTCGCCCAGGCGGTTGGTCATCTCCTGCGCCGCCTGCGGACCGGCGCCGCGATAGTGGATGGTGACGAGATTCTCGCCCGGCTGGCTGATGTCCGTCCGTCCGGCGAGATCGGAGATCAGTCGATCACGCTCGCGCGCCGACGTGTCGGCGTCGATCGCACCCTTTTCTTCCAAGGCACGCTCGAGCAGCGAGCGGCCGAGGCCCAGTTCGCCGGCGTTCTCCGGCGGACCGTCGACCTCGGTGCGCACAGCACGTCCCTGCATCAGGGTGTCGATGATGTTGTCCTGCTGCAGCGATACCGTCACGGCCGAGGCGTAGGTCTTCGGCCACGCCAGGCCAAGGGCGACCCCCGCGGAGCAGATCAGGACGAAGCCGAGCACGAGGCGCCACTTGTGGCGCATGCCTTCCTTGAGCATTAGGCGGATCGGTTCTTCCCCGCCGTCCCAGGTGATCACTTGCGTTCCTCCAGCTTCCTGCCGGTCAGAGAATCAGAAAAAGCGTTCGGGCACGGCGATCACGTCGCCGGGTTGCAGCACCGAGTTGGTCTCCATGTCGCCGCGTTCCAGGATCGCCTCCAGATCGACGCGATATTGCTGGGTCTCGCCCCCGGTACGCCGGTACAGCGTGGCCCGGTTGGCAGCGGCGAATTCCGTTAGTCCCCCGCCCTCGAGCACCAGATCGAGCACCGTCATCCCCTGGCGATAGGGCAACGACAGCGGATTCTCGACCGCACCGGTCACCCGCACGCGCGAAAGGAACTGGTGGCTATTGAGCTCGGTGACGATGACCGTGACGTTCGGATCGCGTACGTACTCGTCGAGGTCGCCCTCGATCGCCGAGGCCACCTCCTCGGGCTGGCGTCCGCCCGCGCGGACGTCGCCGATCAGTGGCACCGAGATCATCCCGTCGGGCCGAACGGGCACATCCACCGACAGATCGGGGTTGCCCCACACCTGTACCCGCAACTGATCCTCGGGTCCCAGCTGAAAAGCCGAATCCTCGCCCTGAGGCATGGCCCCGTCCTGGGCTGCCCCATTGGTGTCGTCGGGCCCCGGGGCCTGACGCGCACAGCCGGCCACCGCAAGCACCAGCGCGAGCATCAGCAGGCGTCGAAACAACGGCATGATTCCTCCCACTTCGTCCTTGAAATGCCCGCCGCACCGCGCGTCCGTCGCTGGGTGCAGGCCCTTGCGGCGGGGGAGTCGGTCGGGCCCTCAGCGGCCGGCGAGTCTCCTGGCAGCCGGGTGCCGGGCGCCACCCCGTGACGAGGTATATAGACCACGCCCATTGCCTCCACAAACGCCCGAGTTCTGGTTGTCGACGCCATCACGCGCCATGCTGGGCTATCTCGCACCTTTCCCCCAGAGCACGACCTCGGCCGTTTGCAGGAGGATCGTCAGATCCAGATACACGCTGTGGTTTTTCACGTAGTACAGGTCATACTGGAGCTTCTCGAACGCGTCGCGCTCGGACGCGCCGTATGGGTATGAGATCTGCGCCCAGCCGGTCAGCCCGGGCTTGACCCGGTGGCGGTCGGCATAGCGCGGAAAGCTCTGCTCCAGGCGATGCACGAACTCGGGGCGCTCGGGCCGCGGGCCCACGAAGCTCATCTCGCCGCTGAGGACGTTGAAGATTTGCGGCAGCTCGTCCACGCGGAAGCGCCGCAGGATCGCGCCCACGGGCGTGATGCGCGGATCGTTCTCCGCCGCCCAGCGCGCCTGGCCGTCCCTCTCGGCGTCGGTGCGCATGCTGCGGAACTTGTAGACGCTGAATGGCCGCTCGTTCGCGCCCACCCGCACCTGGCGATAGAGGATGGGGCGGCCGGACTCGAGCCAGATCGCCAGCGCGGCGCCGAGCATGATGGGGGCCGCAGCGATCAGGATCGTCAGGCTGACCACGAGGTCGAACAAGCGCTTCATGCGCTCGTTGAGATAGCCCGAATGGAACCCGCTGGAGAACGCCAGCCAACTCGGCAGGAGCACGTCGAGGCTGACGCGGCCGGTCTCGCGCTCGTAGAAGGTCGGCAGGTCGGAGATCAGCAGGCCCTGGCCGCGGCACAGCAGCAGCTCGTGCATGTCGAGGTTCTGCCGGCGTTCGTCCGGCGCCACGACGAGCTCGTCGATCCCGTTCGCGCGGACCCACTCGGACAGCGGCCGATCCAGTTCGAGCAATTGCGCCTGGGGCACCGAAAGGGCGTCGCCGGGGTACTGCACGTAACCAATGATGCGCAGGCCGATGAGATCGGTGCGGCGGCGCAGACGCGCCAGGATGCCGGCGCGCTTACCCGCGCCGAGCACGAGCACGCGGCGCTTGCGATGCTCCTCGCGCGACAGCTGATAGAGGCCCCAGCGTGCGGCGGCGACACCGCCGAACGACAGCAGCAGCGCCAGCAGGAGAATGCCGCGGCCAAGATAGAGGTGCGGCGCACCGTAATAGATCGCGCTCAGCAGCGCTGTGGCGATGCCACAGGCCAGCGCGATGCGCACGCCGATGCCCTCGGGGCCATCCCGCAGGCGCGGGTTGTACAGCCCCGTGGCCGTCAGCGCGAGCAGCAGCACCGCGGCGAAGACGATCGCCTCGGGCCAGACCGCGCCGACACTTTGTTCGATGACGCCCGGGTCCGTCCCCAGGCGGAGGGCGACCGCGGCATGTGCGATTGCGAGAAAACACACGCCCTCGAGCGCCGGTAGCCAGTTGAGCAGCCGGCCGTAATACCGTCCCAGCACAGCCATCCTTGATGTGCTTTCCGATCCATGGTCGAACGACGAGGCACGGGCAGCTCATCCCTGCCGCACGCGCCACCTGTTTTCGTGACATGTAGCACAGGCAAGCCGCGGATGCTGCCCGTGCGGACCCCGAGAAGGCGGGGAGCCGCCGCTGCCGGCGGGCGTTACTCGGTGTCGTCGGCCGCGCCCTGCGCCTCGCCGCTCGCCGGCGACAGGTCAACGAACTTCCAGTCCGCCTCGGACAGCTCGCCGTCGGCGTCAATGTCCTCGCGCTTGGCCTCGCTCTCCGGCACGCCCGCGTCGACGGCTTCTTCGATCGTCACCACGCCGTCGCCATTGGCGTCGGCCTCGGCGAAGTCAGGGGGCCCGTTCGATTCCGCGGCGCCAGCCGCCAGCGGCAGCGTCATGAGCGCCGCCGCAAGGGCAGCAGTAGCGAGTCGTTGCATGTCGCTCTCCTTATTGGTGGCCCTCGGATTCACCCCGCAGGGTGCGATATCAACGCTAGGGGCAGGCACATGACCGGGCAAGTGAACGTTCCGTAATCCTCCGTGTCAGCTCCATCGGGCGCGCCGCGCGCGTTCTGGCCTGGCGGCGGAGTGCGCTGTACGATCAGGGAAGGTGATCGTCCGCTCAACCACGGCGGCAAAAGAAGCGCAGGCGGAGCGCGGAATGCTGGACGTTGTGATCGACAGCTTGTTGCGCGCCTCGCAGATCGCTTTGCTCGCCATCGGGCTGACGCTGGTCTACAGCCTGCTGCGCTTCCCCAATTTCGCCCACGTCGAGTTCGCCACGCTGGGGGCCTTCGCCGCCCTGTTTTTCAGCGTCACGCTCGGCCTGCCGCTTGCGCCGGCGGTAGCGCTTGCCCTGCTGGTCGCCGGCGGACTCGGGTGGCTGATCGACCGCAGCGTGTTCGCGCGCCTGCGCAACACCACACCGATCCTCATGATGATCGCGTCGTTCGGCCTCGGTATCGCGCTGCGCGAGACCGTGCGCGCGATCTGGGGCTCCTCGCCGCGTTTCTACGATCTCGGCCTGCAAGCGCCTTTGCGCTTCCTGGACGCAACGGTCACGCCGGTGCAGCTATGGGTCATCGGCGTAGCATTCGCCAGCATGGCGTTGTTTTACGGTTTGCTCAAGTTCACGCGCCTGGGCACTGCGATGCGCGCCACGGCCGACAATCCGCGCCTGGCGCAGGCCAGCGGCATCTACACCGAGCGCGTCATCGGCACGGTGTGGTTCCTCGGTTCGGCCTTCGCCGCGCTCGGCGGCGTGCTCATCGGGCTGGACACGCAGGTCCATCCGCAGATGGGCTTCGCCATCATCATTCCCGTGTTCGCCGCCGCTATTCTCGGCGGCATCGGCAGCCCCTACGGCGCGGTCGCCGGTGCGCTGGTGCTCGGCTTCGCCGAGAACGTCGGCCTGGCGATCGATTGGTCGCCGCTACTCGCGATGTTCGGCTATGAGGGCGGGAGCGCCTACATCCCGACGGGATTTCGCCACGCCATCCCCTTCGGCCTGCTGATCCTGGTGCTGCTGTGGCGCCCGCAGGGCATCTTCACCGCGCGCTAGGGACAGGATGCGATGTTCGATTTTCTGATCTATCTGGCGACCATGACCGGGATCTACGGCATCCTGGCGCTCAGCCTGAACCTACAGTACGGCTTCACCGGCCTGGTCAACCTGGGCCACATCGTGTTCTTCATGCTGGGGGCCTATAGCTCGGCCATTCTGGTCATGCTGGTCGGGCTACCCTTCCCCGTCGGCGTGCTCGGCGGGATCGTCGTCGCGGGCGCCTTCGGGGGGCTGATGGCCCTGCCCACGGCGCACCTACAGCAGGACTACTGGGCGATCTCCACGCTGGCGGCGGCCGAGATCGTACGCATCGTGATCCTCAACACGGAGCTGGCCGGGCCCTACGTCGGCGCCTCCTTCGGCATCAGCGGTATCCCGCAGCCCCTGCGCGGGGCATTCGCCAGCCCCGGTGCCTACGGGCTGTTCTACCTGGCCCTGGTTGCAGTCGCCGTGCTCGTCTGCCTCGGCTTCGTGCGCTGGTTGACCGGCACGCCCTATGGTCGCGCCCTCAAGGCCATCCGCGAGGGCGACGAGGTGCCGCTGGCGCTGGGCAAGGACCCGCGCAGCCTGCGCATCCGAGTCATGATCGTGGGCGGCGCGCTGGGCGGACTGGCCGGCGCGCTGTTCGCCCACTACAACGCCTTCATCGAGCCGCGTTATTTCCTGCCGCTCGAGACCTTCATCATCTGGGCCATGGTCATCCTCGGCGGGGCGGGCAATCACCTGGGCGTGCTGATCGGCGCGGCCATCGTGCAGGCGCTGTACAACTCGACCCGTTTCCTCGCGGGCTATCTCGATTTCATCGACCCGCAGGTGATGGCCTCCTTGCGCATGGTCGCGATCGGGCTGCTGATCACGGCGGTGATCCTCTATATGCCGCGGGGCCTGCTACCGGAGCCGCACAAGCGCTATGGCGACGCAGACGCTACTGACCGTTCGTAACCTGGAGAAGCGCTTCGGCGGCCTGCAGGCAGTGGCGGGCGCCTCGTTCGAGGTCGCGCGCGGCGCCATCTATGGCTTGATCGGGCCCAACGGCTCGGGCAAGACCACGGTGTTCAACCTGCTGACCGGCTTCATCGCAGCCGACGGTGGCGAGGCCCGGTTCCACGACCGGCCCATCCTCGGGCTGCGACCGCACCAGATCGCCCGGCTGGGCATGTGCCGCACGTTCCAGAGCAGCCTCAATCCGGAGCACATGACGGTGCTGGAGAATCTCCTGCTGGCACCGCAGGCGCAAACGGGGGAGTCGATCGCCGGCGCCGTCCTGCGCCGGCGCGAGGTACGCGAGCAGGAGGCGCGCCACCTCGCCCGCGCGCGCGAGGTGCTCGGGCGCATCGAGATGGGCCGCATGGCGGACGAATACGTCGCCAGTCTATCGGGCGGCCAACGCAAACTGCTGTCGCTCGCGCAGGCCTTGATGACCGACCCCGAGCTGATCCTGTTGGACGAGCCGGTCGCCGGCGTCAATCCGCGGTTGATCGACGACATCGTTGCGATCATCCGCAGCCTGCGCGAGGACAGCGGCATCACCTTTCTGATCGTCGAGCACAACATGAACGTGGTGCGCCGCGTCTGCGACGAGGTCTCGGTGCTCGACGCCGGGCGCGTCATCGCCGCCGGGCCGCCGGTGGAAACGCTGGCGCGCGAGGAGGTCCTGGCCGCCTATCTCGGCGGCCATACGAGCGCGGCCGAGCGTGGCCGCACGGCCCCGGAGACCTGAGGATGGCGCTGCTCACCGTCCACGACTGCCACGCGGGCTACGGCGAGGCCCAGATCCTCCACGGCGTGAACCTGCACGCCGACGAGGGCGAGATCGTCACCATCATCGGGCCCAACGGCGCCGGCAAGTCGACACTGCTCAAGGTGATCATGGGTTACCTCATCCCGACGCAGGGGCAAGTGACGCTGGCCGGCCGTGACGTCACGCGGCTGCGTCCGGATCAGCGCGTGCATACCGGTCTCGCCTACGTGCCGCAGCTCGAGAACGTATTCCCCAGCCTGACGGTGACCGAGAACCTGCGCATGGGCGGCTACGCCCTGGGCCGGGCCGAGCTGCGGCGGCGCATCGAGGCGCGTCTGGAGCAGTTCCCGCGCCTGGCCGAGCGGCGGCAGCAGCGCGTCGCCACCATGTCCGGCGGCGAGCGCCAGATGCTGGCGATGGCGCGGGCGCTGATGACCGAGCCCCGACTACTGTTGCTCGATGAGCCCTCGGCCGCGTTGTCCCCGGCCATGGTCGGGCAGGTCTTCGAGACCATCGCCGAGGTCAACCGCCAGGGCCGCACGATCGTCATCGTCGAGCAAGAGGCCCAGATCGCGCTGGAGGCATCGGATCGCGGCTACGTGCTGGCCGATGGCGCCAACGTCCTCGACGACCGCGCCGACCGCATCCTGCGCGACGAGAAGGTGCGCGAGGCCTATCTGGGCGCCGCCACGGAGAGCGGGTGATTCTAGGGCCGGCGCCGCGCGCGGGCGCCGATTCGGCAGTGATGCGATGCGGTAGTGGCCGCATCGCCGGATGACAGGAGGTAGCCATGCAAGAGCGCAAACCGCAAACCCTTTCGCGACGCGTCACGGCCCTCGTGGCGAGCGCGGCCTTCGTGCTCGCGGCCGCGATGCCGGCGCAAGCCCAGAACCCGGTCCAGATCGGCGTGATCACCTCGCTGACCGGCACCAACGCGGTCCAGGGCGAGGACATCCGCCGCGGAATTCAGCTCGCGGTCGACCGAGTCAACTCGGGCTATGAGGTCCCGATGAAGAACGGCAATCAGCAGCTCGGACCGGGCATCGTCGACGGCCGCACGGCCGAGCCGATCGTCGAGGACACCGAATCGCGCCCGGCCTCGGCCATGGACGCAACCCGCAAGCTGATCAACGTCGACGGCGTGGACGTGATTCTGGGCGAGTTCTCCTCCGGCCTGACCGTGCCCACGGGCCAGCACTCGAACTCGAACGGCGTGGTGCAGATCGGCATCGGCTCGACCTCGCCCAAGCTGGCCGACATCGGCCCCTACTTCTTCAACGC
>CAZVBX010000004.1:0-71135 GCA_964625925.1 uncultured Ectothiorhodospiraceae bacterium
GCGCGGCGTTGCTCGGCACGCGTGTAGTGCCGCTACCCTCGCGCCCCGCGCCGGGCGGGGGCCCGGTTTGGGGGCCACACCGCGGACGACCGCGGGAAGGGTTAACAGGCCCTAGCCGATCGCTCAGCGCATCGCCAGATGGCCGAGATAGCCGCCATAGAGCGCCAACAGGAACGCGCCCTCGCCCCGGCTGACGCGGAATCCGCTGCGCATCAGCGGCAGCAGCAGCAGCGCCATCAGCACCAGCATGCCCAGATCGACCCACTGCATACCGGTGTCGGTCAGCGGCCGCGTGAGCGCGGCCACGCCGGTGATGCCGAGGATGTTGAACAGATTCGAGCCGACGATATTGCCCACGGCGATATCGCCTTCGCCCTTGACGGCGGCGACGACCGACGTAGCCAGCTCGGGCAAACTCGTGCCCACGGCCATCACGGCCAGCGCGATTACGGCCTCGCTGATACCCAGCGTGCCCGCCACGTCGGTTGCCCCAACGACCAGCAGGCGCGCCCCGACCACCAGCAGCAGCAAGCCGCCGGCGATCCGCCCGATATCGCCGGCCGTGCCGCGCGTGGACGCGGGCACGACCGCGGCGAACTCCTGTTGCATGGACGCCTCCTCGCGGCGCGCCGAGCGCAACGACCGCAGCGTGTAGGCGACGAGGCCCGCAGCCAGTAGCGCGCCTTCCCAGCGCACAATGCGGTCGTCGCCCAGCAACAGCACCAGGGCGACGGTCACGAGCAAGAGCACCGGAACGTCGAAGCGGACGAACTGCGCCTGGACGGTCGCAGGGTGGATGAGCGCGGCCAGTCCCAGGATCAATCCAACGTTGCCGATGTTGGAGCCGACGACGTTGCCCACGGCCATTGCGCCCTGCTCGGCCAGCGCCGCACCCACGCTGACCACCAGCTCGGGCGCGCTGGTGCCGAAGGCCACGACCGTGAGGCCGATGACCAGCGGCGTCAGGCCGAGTCGCAGCGCGGCCGAGGCACTGCCGCGCACGAGCGCCTCCGCCCCAGCATAGAGCAAGCCGATTCCGGCCAGGATGGCGAGCGCCGACCAGAGCATTCCGGTCCCCTTCGACCACGCGCAGGGCGATCCTGCCCGATCGCGTCCGCGCGGCCAAGTCGCCGCACGGCGCGCTTGACGAACCCTCCACGGGGGCATAGGAAAGCCAGGAGGCTGTCCGGGAAATTTGCACCGTAACGAGCGCGTGGCACAGTGAGCGGATTGCGCGTGATCGTGAAACGAGCCGGTGGTTCCCATGCGAGTTGAGGGATCGCGCACAAAATCTCCGGGAGCGAATTTGCGCGGCAGCGGCGGGGCGCAGGGATGCGCCCGGCAAAGCCGCCGCTGTGGTATGCGCACGAGGCGGCGGGTTTCTCGGACAGCCTCCTGCGTCATGCGGGGCACGGTGGCGCGCTACGCCCGCAACGGAACCCGACAGGCGTCGTAATGCCCGGATCCTCCGCCGCGCCCGCCCCCGCGGCGTCCGATGCCGGGCGCGCTAGCAGGTGCTGCAAAAAGGACTCCGATTCGTTTTCAGCGCGCCGGATACGGCGCATGGCCGCATTCGGATACGGATCACTGGGGACATCCGTGTCCCGCCTAGCAGGCCGCCTTTCTACCCGCCTGCTAGGCCTGTTAACGCTTCCCGCGATCGCCGCGGCGGGACCTGTGTGCTGCAAGGCAAGGCGCGCCGAGCGAGCGTAGTGCCGCTACGTGAGTGAGGCGCAACGCCGCATTGCGGCACACAGGCCCCGCCCCGAAGGGTTGCGGCCCGCAATCCGGGCCGCGCTGCGTTGCTCGTCACTCATGTAGTGACGCTACACTCGCTCCGCGCGCCTTGCGGGGCCCGGATTGGGGGCCGCAACGCGACGACCGCGGGAAGCGCTAACAGGCCCTAGTCACTGGGGCTTGCACGGAGGCTTGCCATCGTGGCCACAAGGAACGTGCTATGGACCGGCGGCTGGGATTCGACCTTCCGCGTGCTGGCGCTCGCCCTCGGCGAGGGCGAAACCGTGCAGCCGCACTATCTGCTCGACCCGGAGCGCCGCTCGACCGACTTCGAGCTGCGCGCCATCGATGCCATCCGGTCCGAAGCGGCCGCCCGCGGCGGCGCGATCGCGCCATTGCACATCCAACGCGTGGATCAGATCGCCATCGGCGCGCGCGCGGCAGCGGAGCACCGCGCCCTGGCGCGCGATTACGACATCGGCGCGCAGTACCTCTGGCTGTCGGAGTATGCGCGGCGGCACGGGATCACCGAGCTGGAGCTGTGCATCCACGTTGACGACAAGGCCTATGCGGCCGTGCGCGCGCTGCCGGCCAGCGCGAACGATGATTCCCGCACGGACTCGGGCCTATTCCGGTTCTTTGCCTTTCCCGTGCTCGAGGTGTCGAAACTGCAGATGTGGCAGACCGCGCGCGCGCAGGGATTCGCCGATCTCATGGAACAGACCTGGTTCTGTCATCTGCCGACCCGCTCCGGACGACCCTGCGGGTTCTGCGGCCCCTGCCGCTGGACCCACGGCGAGGGCCTGGCCCATCGGCTGGCGCGCTCCGCGCACATGCGGCGCGCGCTCGACGACCGGCTGATCTCGCACGTACCCAGCTACCGCCTGCGATTCGCGCTGCGCCACCAGCTGCGCGTCGTGAGCTAACCCCCGGCTTCGGACGAACCCCGATGCGACTCTATCGCCTACGCCTGATGGCCTCCCGTCTCCATGCGACCGGCCGCGCCCTGCCGGAGCTTGCTGCGCTGGCACGCTGGCCCGATCACCGCGTGACACCGGCGGCGGCACGCAAGCCCGTCTACCACCGCTTCCTCGAACTCGTCTATATCAGCCTGCGCTGGGGCGAGGTCTCCAGCACCTACTACGGCCAGGGCGTTGATCGCATTGGGCAGCGGGTGCGGCACGACTACATGCCCTATTCCCTGTTCCGGCGCATCCGTGACTCGCGTAACCGCGCCAGCGGTGCCGGCAAGCCGTTCGACAACGTGTGCCTGCTGCAGGACAAGCGCCTGTTCGAGCGCTATTTCGGCGCCGGCGGGTTGCCCGTGCTCGCGACCGTATGCGAGCTCCGTCCCGAGGGCGTCGAACTGGCATCGGGGGACGAGTGCGGGTACGGCGAACTGGCCGCCGTGCTCGGCGATTCGCGGTCGTTATTCTGCAAACCGCGCCACGGCATCCACGGGCACGACGCCTTCCGCCTGGATGTCCATGAGGGCGTGTTGCTGGTCGACGGCGAGGCGACCGCCCCCGAGTCCCTGGCGCGGCGCATCGAGGCGCCCTGCCTGTGTCAGGAGCGCCTCATCCAGCATGCGGCGCTGGCGCAGCCCCATCCCGGCTCGGTCAACACGCTGCGCATCGTTACCCTCAACCATGCCGGCACGCCCGAGGTGCTGTTCGCCTCGCTCCGGATCGGGGCGGACGGCGCGGTCACCGACAACGCCGGCGCCATGCGCTGCATCGTCCGGGTGCATGCGGACACCGGCGCCTGTTACGAAACCGGTTTCTGGAAAGGCCCGGGCCAGGCCTTTAGCGAGACCGCCGCGCACCGCCAGACCGGGGTGGCGCTGCGCGACTGCCGGGTGCCGTTCTACGACGAATGTCTCGACCTGGTGCGGCGGGCGCATCGCTGGCTGCCGGGCATCTACAGCGTCGGCTGGGATCTCGCGATCACGCCGGACGGCCCCAGGCTGGTCGAAGGCAATGACGACTGGTCGGGGTCGACGACCATGAACTACCCCGAGGTCCGGCGCCGCTT
The DNA here is from genome assembly GCA_964625925.1 of uncultured Ectothiorhodospiraceae bacterium. Taxonomy (GTDB): domain Bacteria; phylum Pseudomonadota; class Gammaproteobacteria; order XJ16; family Halofilaceae; genus Halofilum. The sequence continues at coordinate 3,772 of CAZVBX010000004.1, forward strand.
CCTTGAGCTGCATGGCTGGCGCCCGCGAGAGGAGTCCGGGCCGCAGCCGGCCGCGCAACCGCAGCCGGAACCGCACGGCCTCGAGTAAAGCGGCACTTGGTCGCGTGCCACAGCACGAGCGCGAACGGCACGGCGCCGCCGCGGTCGCAGGGCTCGGATACCCACTCGCGCGAGGATGCGCAGCGTGGCACACGTGATGCCGCAGGACATCAAGCCGTGGCGCCAGCCGGGCGAACTCGCGAGCCTCGCGATCCTGGTCGCGCTGTATTACGCGCTGGCGCGCTGGGGTTTGGAGGTGGCGGGCCTGCGCTACGCCCCGGTGAGCCTGGTGTGGCCCGCTTCCGGCGTCGCCCTCGCCATGGTCCTGCGCTTCGGCTATCGGCCCTGGCCCGTGCTGCTGCTGGTTACGGCCGCCGCGGCCTGGCCCACGATCTGGTTCAGCCGGGGCGGGCTGACCGTCGATTTTGCCAGCACCGGGCTCATCAGCGCCGCAGCGGTGCTCGAGCCGGTCATAGCCGCCTGGGGCATCCGCCGCGTCGCCCGCGGCGGGTTTCTCGAGCGCGCGCCCGCATTCCTGGTCACCATGCTGGTGATCCTGCCGCTGAGTGCCGCCGTCGCCACCGTCCCGTTGGTGGCCGGCAGCGTCGCCGCCGGTCTCTCGACCGTCAATCACTGGGCCGGCGTATTGACCACGTGGTACGGCATGGCCTTCGCCGACCTCATCGGCATGGTCCTGTTCGCGCCTCCGATCTGGCTCTGGATGCGCCATCCGCTGCCGCAACTGCCCTGGTCACGGGCGCTGGAGCTGACGGGCTATCTCGCGATCGCCGGCGTGGCCTTGTTCGTGCGCGAGCCGGTGCAACCGTTCTATCTGCTGTTCGCCGCCCACCTGGCCATCGCGGTGCGGCTGCCGATGCCGGTCGCCGCCACGGCCGTCGCGCTGACATCGTGCGTCCTGATCTGGCAGGCGGCTACCGATCTGGCCGCATCGGATCCACGCGCGGTCGAGGACGTCTTCCTGACCGAGCTGACGCTGCTGCTGACGCTGAACCTGATCACCTACACCGCCGCCGTGCTCTCGCACGAGGTCACCGAGCGTCAGGAGCACCTGGAGGAGCGGGTCGCCGAGCGCACCCGTGCACTCGAGCAGGCCAATTCCCGCCTGCAGCGCTTATCCAATACCGACGCGCTGACCGGCGCCTGGAACCGGCGCTACTTCGACGACCATACCCGCCGCGAGCTGGAGCGCGCCACGCACGGCGGCTCGACCGCCGGGCTATTGGCCATCGACGTGGATCATTTCAAGCGCATCAACGACGAATTCGGCCACCCCACCGGGGATGGTGCGCTCGAACAGATGGTCACCCGGCTGGATCGCCAGCTCCGGCCGGGCGATATGCTGGCCCGGATCGGCGGGGAGGAGTTCGTCGTCTTCCTGCCCAATTGCGGCCGCGAAACCGCCCGTGAGATCGCCGACCGCCTGTGCGAAGCGGTCGCCGCCGAGCCCGTGCGCGTCGACGACCGTGAGCTCGCGATGTCCATCAGCATCGGCGTGACGGTGACCCGCCCGGCGGACGACCGCCAGGGCCGCGCCGTCGATGCCCTGCTGCGCAGCGCGATCGCCGCGGCCGATCGCAATCTGTTCGAGGCCAAGCGCGCCGGCCGGGGACGCGCGGTCGGGCCCTGATACGGTTACTGCGCGCGGCGCCTTGTCCGGGCGGGCTGCGCGCGCTACGGTAACGCGCGCCGCATGGGCGAGGCCTGCGCCGTTTGCCAGGGCCGTCACGCGCGTCCTGCCGCAGACTTCGCCCCCATGCGCCGCACGCGCCAGTCCGGGCCGCGGCGTGCTGCGTGATGGCCGCGGACGCTGCCGACTATCGCATGGCCACTTCGAATCATTCTCCACGGCGGCCCCAGATCGACCGGCTGACGCTGTTCTTCGCGCTGCTCGCCAGCGTATCGGCGGCGGGCCTCTACGCCGTGGAGGGCGGCGCCGAGCTCGGCGCCGCCCTGCTCCATGCCGGCCAGCTGCTGCTGAGCATCGCGCCGATTATCGTCACCGCCCTGTTCATCGGCGGCTACATCCAGGCTCTCCTGCCGCACGACGTGGTCAACCGCTGGCTGGGTCAGCGCAGCGGCGTGCGCGGCTATGCCGTCGCCATGGGCGCGGGTGTGCTGACGCCCGCCGGGCCGTTCGGCGCGTTCCCGATCGTGCTCGCGCTGCGCAAGGGCGGCGCCGCGTTCGACGTCTGCACGGTATATCTCACCGCCTGGGCCACGCTGGGGATCCACCGGGTGATCATCTGGGAGCTGCCCTTCCTGGGCGCGGACTTCGTCGGGCTCCGGGTCACCGCCTCGATCGCGCTGCCGGTGACGGCGGGACTGCTCGCGCGCTTGATCGCTCGGGGGCGGCTGTGACCGCGCTGATCCTGCCGTTCGGCTTCGTGCTCGCGGTCGTCTCGACCTTGGCCGCATATGCCCAGTGGCGCCGCCCGCGGGCGCATGCCATCGCCCGCATCCGGGCGCGCGACCAACTGCGTGCGCTGGCGCCGCGGCTGCCGCTAGCGTTGATCGCCGCCGAATGCATTGGGCGCCTGTTGCCGCGCGAGCATGTGCTTGCGGTGCTCGGCCCCGGGACCGGGCTTTGGGGCGTGCTGTTCGCCGCCGTGTTCGGCGGCCTGCTGCCGGGCGGCCCCATGGTCGCCTTCCCTCTGGCGATCGCCCTGTTCCGCGCGGGCGCCGGACCGGAGGCGATGACGGCCTTGATCACCGCCTGGTCGCTGTTCGCCATCAACCGCACGCTGCTGTTCGAGCTGCCGCTGCTCGGGGCCCGGTTCACGTATTGGCGCATCGTGGCGTGCACCCCCTTACCCATCCTCGCCGGCCTGCTCGCTGCCGCCCTGCTGGACTGAGCGCGGCTCGCACCCGCAATCGCGCCCGCTATACTCGACGCAGGTGCCCGCCTCGCTGACACGCGGTGCGCCCGGACCGGCGCCCATTGAAAACTGCAGGGATGGCAGCGATGACCGACCGCGAGAATCCAGGGGCGGGCGTGGCTCGCGCTCGCGCCGCGTCGATGGCCAAGCTCCGCGCCGCCGCGCTACGGCCCGGGGCATAGGGATGGGCCAGGCGCGACCCGAGCTACGCCGCCTTTCGGCCTACAGCTGGCAGATCGACCCGAGCGGCCCCATGCGCGCCCCCGTCGTCGTCTACGCCGACGACGAACTGGCGCATTCCATGGACGCACGCGCCCTCGCCCAGGCCTGCGAGGTGACGCAGCTCCCCGGCATCGTCGACGCTGCCTACGCGATGCCCGATGCCCATTGGGGCTTCGGCTTCCCCAGCGGCAGTGTCGCCGCCTTCGATCCCGCCACCGAAGGCGTGATCAGCGTCGGCGGCGTCGGCTTCGATATCGCCCGCGGCGCACGCCTGATCCAAACGGGGCTGGAGGCGGAGGCCGTGCGATCCCAACGCGAGCGCCTGGCGGATGCGCTCTATGCCTGGGTGCCGCCCGCCAGCGTCAGCGACAGTCGCCTTCGCCTGACCGATAGCGAGCTCGAGGGGCTGATGACGGGCGGCGCGCGCCGGGCGATCGGCTACGGCTGGGGCGATCCGGCGGACCTCGACGGCACGGAGGAGCACGGTCGTGTGTTCGGCGCCGATGTGGATGCCGTGTCGGCGACGGCGCGGGTACGCGAGCGACGCAATATCGGCACGCTGGGCCCGGACGAGCACTACCTGGAGCTCGACCGGGTGGCCGAGATCGCCGATCCGGCCCGCGCGCACGCGCTTGGGCTGGCCGAGGGGCAGGCGGTGCTGAGCATTCACGGCGGCTCGCACGGCCTCGGCCATCAGATCGGCACGGACTATCATGAGGCCATGGCGGCGGCGGCCTCGTCGTACGGCCCACCCCCCGCACCGGATCTGGCCTATGCGCCCATCGAGTCGGAGCTGGGCCGGCGCTTTCTGGGCGCGCTGCGGGCCGGCATCAACGGTGCGCTGGCCAATCGGCAGATCATGACCCACTTGGCGCGCCACGCCTTTGCCGAAGTCCTGCCCGAGGCCGCACTCGGGGTCGTGTGCGACAGCTCCTGCAACACCTGCCGCCCCGAGCCCCACGTGATCGACGGGCGCGAGCGCCTGCTGTACGTCCATCGCAAGGAGGCCGCGCCGGTGCGCACGGCGCAGGATCATGCCTTCCCCGGGGCCTGGCATGCGACCGGTCAGCCGCTGCTCATGGGCGAGGTCATGGGGGCCGAATCGTGGCTCGTGACCGCCAGCGACCGGGCCCGGTCCCAGGCGTTCGGGTCCATACCCTGCGGCACCGGGCACAGCTTCGGCGGCCATCCGACGATCCGGCGCTGGCGCGGACCGGAGACGGGGGCACAGCTCAGCGCGCAGGGCATCACCACGCGCAGTCCTGCGCTACGGGGCGCGGGCGAAGAGGCGCCCGGCAGCTCGGCCCGGGTGCGCCGGCTGGTCGAGATCATCGAGCAGGCAGGATTCATCCACCGCGTAGCCCGGCTGGAACCGCTGATCTGCGTCGAGGGCTAGTGGGCCGGCGGGCTTCGCGCGGAACGAACCCGTTCCAAGGGCCCTCGATCGGACTGAAGTCCGACCTACAGCTTGGCCGGACGCTTTCTCAGGTTGGAGCTCGGGCTTCAGCCCGACTGACACGGGTACCATGGTTATCGGATTGAAGCCCGGCCTGCTGCAAGAGCGTTCCGGCCGGGCGGATCGGCGGCCTCACCACGTGCCGGTGTTGGGCATGGAGGCCCAGGGCTCGCGCGGCGGTTGCGCCTCGCCCTTTTGCAGCAACTCGACCGAGATCCCGTCCGGCGAGCGCACGAACGCCATGCGCCCGTCCCGCGGCGGGCGGTTGATGGTCACGCCGGCCTGGGACAACCGATCGCAGAACGCGTAGATATCGTCGACGCGATAGGCGAGATGGCCGAAGTTGCGCCCGCCGGCAAGCTCCTCCGGATCCCAGTTGTACGTAAGCTCGACCATAGGCGCCTTGTCCTGGCGCGCACGCTCGACGTCATCGGGCGCGGCCAGGAAGATCAGCGTGAAACGCCCGGCCTCGACCTCCTGGCGGCTGATCTCGACCAGCCCGAGCTTGTTGCAGAAGAATTCGAGCGACCCCTCGATGTCGCTGATGCGCAGCATGGTGTGCAGGTATTGCAACGGTCCTCCCGCTTGCGCCGCACCGGTCAGCGCCGGTTCGCGGCGCGATTGTTCAGGTACTCGGCGAAGTCCTCGCTCAGCTCCGGATGCGCCAGCGCGTACTCCACCGTCGCCTCCAGGTAGCCGAGCTTGCTGCCACAATCGAAGCGCGTGCCCTCGAACTCCCAGGCCAGCACGGACTCGTCCGCCAGCAGCCGGGCGAGCGCGTCGGTCAACTGGATCTCGCCGCCGGCCCCCGGGCTGGTCGCGGCCAGGTGATCGAAGATACGCGGCGTGAGGACGTAGCGCCCGACCACGGACAGATTGGACGGCGCTTCCTGCGGCTTGGGTTTCTCGACGATGCCGTGCAACGACGACAGGCGCTCGCCCGCGACCGATTCGCTGTCGACGATGCCGTATTTGTCGGTCTTGTCCTGCGGCACGCGCTCGACGCCGAGCACCGAGGCCTCGTGCTCGCGGTGGACCTCGAGCATCTGGCCGAGCACCGGCTGTCCCTCGGTGCGGATCAGATCGTCGGCCAGGATCACGCCGAACGGCTCGTCGCCGACCACGGGCCGGGCGCATAGCACCGCATGCCCGAGACCGAGCGCCTCGGCCTGGCGCAGGTACACGCAGCTAATGCCCTCGGGCAATACATTGCGCACCTCGGCGAGGGTGTCGTACTTGGCCTTTTGCTCGAGCGCCATTTCGAGCTCGTACGCGCGGTCGAAATGGTCAGGGATGGAGCGCTTGTTGCGGCCGGTGACGAAAACCAGCACCTCCGCGCCCGCAGCGACCGCCTCCTCTGCCGCGTACTGGATCAGCGGCTTGTCGACGATCGGCAGCATCTCCTTGGGGTTAGCCTTGGTCACGGGCAGAAAGCGCGTGCCCATACCGGCGACCGGGAATACGACCTTGCGTACGGATTTCATCGGCGATCCCTGTTGTCGTGTCCTGCTTTTCGCGTCAATTCGGCACTGGCTTCGGCGGCGCGATCGCGGCCCATCCGGCGGCCCGGCGCCGTCGGACGCGTAACATCTCGGCCCCGAAGCGCTTTCCCCAATCTAGCCGGGATGTAGCAACGGCGCCAGCGAGGCCGCATAATAACGGCCCCGTAACGTGGCCGAAATGCCTTTTGAGCACCGGAACAGGAGGCCCTGCATGACCTACGTGGTGACCGAAAACTGCATCAAGTGCAAATACACCGATTGCGTCGAGGTGTGTCCGGTCGACTGTTTCCACGAGGGGCCCAATTTCCTCGCAATCGATCCGGAGGAGTGCATCGACTGCACCCTCTGCGAGCCCGAGTGCCCGGTCGACGCCATCTACTCCGAGGACGAGCTGCCGGCCGACCAAGAGCATTTCCTCGAGATCAATGAACGCCTCGCGCAGAAATGGCCCGTGATCACCGCGCAGAAGGAAGCGCCGGAGGATGCGGCCGACTGGGAAGACGTCTCCGGCAAGCTGCAGTACCTGGAGGAATAGGCCCGCGGGCGCGCGACGGTAGCGTGCTAGGGCCTGTTGCCGCTTCCCGCGGCCGTGGCGGCGCCTGTGCGCTGCGAGGCAAGGCGCGCCGAGCGAGCCCGAGGGGTGTGCGTGAGCGAGCACCAACCCGCCAGCGCGCGTGAACTCGCAGCGGCGATCGCCCGCGGCGAACGCTCCCCGGTCGCGGTCGCGCAGGCTGCGATTGCCGCCATCGAACGGCTCGAGCCGCAGCTACATGCCTTCCTCGACTATGACGCCGAGCGCCTGCTGGCGGACGCGCGCCGGGCCGAGCGCCGCGTGGCCGCCGGCGGCGAACGGCCGCCGCTGCTCGGGGTCCCGCTCGCCGTCAAGGACATGGAGGCCACGCAGGAATATCCGACCACCCGCGGCTCGCTGGCCTACCGCCATCATCACGAGGGCGTCGACGCGCTCCACGTCGCGCGCCTGCGCGCCGCCGGCGCGCTCGTCGTGGGCAAGACCAATACGCCCGAGTTCGCCCTGCTCGGGGAGACCTGCAACCGCCTCGGTCCGGATTGCTGCAACCCCTGGGACCCGCATCTGACGCCGGGCGGATCGAGCGGCGGCTCCGCCGCGGCGGTCGCCGCCGGAACGGTGCCGCTGGCGACCGGCACCGATACCGGCGGGTCGATCACTATTCCGGCCGCCTACTGCGGCGTGTTCGGCTTCAAGCCCACCCATCGGCGTGTCCCCGTATGGCCCAATGCCGAGGAATGGCCGCTGGTCTACGACACCGGACCGATTGCGCGCACGGTCGACGACGCCGCCCTCGCCTTCGACCTGATGCGGGGCGCCGACGCGCGCGACCCGGGCTCGCTGCGCGCCCCTGCCGCGGCGGATACCGCTGCCCCGCCCTGGCGCATCGCGTTCGCCGAATCGCTCGCGCGACAGCCGGTGGAAGCGCCCTGGCGCGCCGCCGTGCGCGAGGTGGCTCAGATCTGCAGCCGCCTCGGCCATGCGGTCGAGGAAGCGGCACCGCAATGCGGCACACCGGCCAACGCGCTCGACACGATCGGGGCGGTCGAGGAGTTCCGCTATCGGGGCCACCTGCTGGAGGACCAGCGCGCACGGCTGGAGGCGAGCACGGTAGCGTTAATGGAACGGGGCCGGGGCACGGATGCCGGCGCCTTCACGCGGGCGCTGGCCGAGGTGCGCGCGGTGCAGACGGCGTTCGACCGCTTCTTCGAGCGGCACGACCTGCTGTTGGCGCCGGCGGCCGCCTGCGCGCCGTTTCCGCTGCGGCAGCCGCCGACCTCGATCGCGGGGATCGCCGTCGAGGCCGATTGGACGACCTTCGCCCCGTTCAGCCTGTTCGCCAACGCGACCGGCGGCCCGCTGGCCGCGGTGCCCGTATGGGGCGCCGAGGCGAGCTTGCCGCGCGCGGTGCTGATCTTCGGGCCGGTGGGCGCCGACGAGCGCGTGCTGGCGCTGGCGCGTGCGCTCGAGGCCGAATGTCCCTGGCAGAATCGGTGGCCGCCCGTGCGGACGCATGGGCACGGTTAACTGGGGCCTGTTAACCCTTCCCGCGGTCGTCGCGTTGGCCCCCATCCGGGCCCCGCAAGGCGCGAGGAGCGAGTGTAGCGGCACTACACGAGTGACGAGCGCCGGACCCGGCGCGCTGGGGACCACCGCCCCTGGGGGCACCGGGTCAGTCGAGCGCGTAGACGCGACCCTGCACGTCGGCGATATAGACCCGCCCGCCGGCGAGCGTGGGTGAGGCGAATACGGCCGCGCCGGCATCGAACTCGCCGAGCTTGCGACCGCCGACGCGATCGAGCGCGTACAGGCGCCCGTCGGTGCTGCCGACGTAGACGCGATCGGCGGTCACGGCGGGCGAAGAGAACACCTCCCCGCCGCTATCGAATTCCCAGTTCTTGACGCCCGTTGCGCGATCGATGGCGTAGACGTAGCCGTCGGTGCTGCCGAAGATGACCGCCGCGTCGGTCAGCCCGGCCGAGGCATAGATCCGGTTGCCGGTGCGGAATTGCCAGCGGCGCTCGCCCGTGGCGGCATCGAGCAGGTACATGCTCTTGTCGTAGCCGCCGACGGCGACCACCTCGCCGTCGGTCGCCGGACTGGCGAATACCGGCTTGCCCGTCTCGAAGCGCCAGATCTCTTGACCGCTGTCGGCCGAGACGGCGTAGACGTTGCCGTCCAGACTGCCGAAATACACCCGGCCGCCGGACACCGAGGGCGACGAGCTGATGCGGTCGCCCGCGGCAAAACGCCAGACGAGCTCGCCGCTGGCGCGGTCGAGGGCATACAGATGGCCATCGGCGCTGCCGAAATAGACGCGATCTTCGGCCACGGTCGGCGCCGAGTAGAGCCGCCCGTCGGTCTCGAAGCGCCAGCGCTCCTCGCCACTTGCCGCGTCAACCGCGCGCAATGCGCCATCCCAACTGCCGAAGATGATCTGGCCCTCGGCGACCGCGGGCGACGCCTCGATGTTGCCCTGCGTACCATGCTGCCAACGCGGCTTGCCCGCGCGCGACAGCGCGTGCAGCACGCCGGCGTTGGTGCCGAAGTAGACCGCATCGCCGGCGACCACGGGCGAGGAGTAGGACTCCTCGCCGGTCTCATGGACCCACACGGGATCGCCGCTCAGCTCCGGGGCGTCGCTGTCGTAGACACCGGTGTGATCGGGCCCACCGCGATACATGGCGCGCTCGCCCGCGCAGCCGGCGGCGAGTGCCAGAAGGGAGGCCACAGCCACGAATCGTGCTGCGCGACCTAGTGCGCGGCCAGGAGGCTGCCCGGGAAGCGTGCGCCGTAGCGAGCGCGTGGCACAGCGAGCCGATTCCGCCGATCGTGAGACGAGCATGGTGGTTCCCATTCGAGTCGAGGGATCGCCAGAAGCGGCCGCTGTGGCACGAGCGCAGTAGGTGCCGGATTTCTCGGAGTGCCTCCTCGGGTGCATATTATTCTCCGTTCGAGCGCACCATATCGGGCGCGAATATACACGTCATCCGACTGCCCTGTCTTGTCAGCGTCCGGTTTCCGGCCGCTCAGACCTCGCTCACGGCCACGCGCCCATGGATGCCGCATAGCAGCTCGTAGCCGATGGTGCCGGCGTGGGCCGCGACCTCCTCGACCGGCAGCCCGCACCCCCAGAGCACGACCTCGTCGCCGACCGCGGCATCCGGCGCCGCGCGCAAATCGACCGTGATCTTGTCCATGGACACGCGCCCGATCAGTGGGACGCGGCGTCCGCCCACCAGCACCGGCGTGCCGCTCGCGGCGTGCCGTGGATAGCCGTCGCCGTAGCCGATGGCCGCCACGCCGACGGGCATGGCCGCGGGACATTGCCAGGCCCTGCCGTAGCCGACGGTCGCACCGGCCTCCAGATGATTCACGGCGATGAGGCGGCTGCGGAGGGTCATCGCCGGCTTCAGATCGAGGCCGGCCTCGGCGCCCTCGACGAAGGGCGAGCAGCCGTAGAGCATGATACCGGGCCGGACCCAATCGGCGTGCGTCTGCGGCCAGGCGAGCACGCAGGCCGAGTTGGCGGCGCTGCGCGGCCCCGGAAGTTCGGCCGTGGCCGCGGTGAACGCCCGCCACTGGTCCGCCGTGTAATCGGCGCTGCGGGTATCGGCGCTGGCCATGTGGGTCATGAGCCCGACGGGCGGACGCACGCAGGCACAGGCTTCCAGACGCGCCTGCCAGTCGGCTGCTTGCGCGGGCGGCACGCCGATCCGGCCCATGCCCGAATCCACCTTGAGCCAGACCGACAGCGGCGGCAGATCGTCCTCGGCCAGCGCGCGCGCCTGCCACGGCTGGTGGATGACGGGCTCGAGGCCATGGGCGGCGCAGGCGTGCAGCTCGTCCCGGTCCGTGGGACCGTTGAGCACGCAGATACGGTGGTGGCGATAGCCGGCGTCGCGCAGGGCCATGCCCTCGCCGGTGCAGGCGACCGCGAAGCCATCGCAGCCATCCGCGAGCGCATCGGCGCAGAACGCCAGGCCGTGGCCGTAGCCCTGCGCCTTGACCACCGCGAACACGGCGCTGTCGGGCGCGGCGCTACGGGCCCGGCCTTGGTTGTGGCGCAGGGCTTGGCGATCGAGGTGGGCGACGGCCGCACGCTGCATGGCGAATTCCGCTACCAGACGCTACTGGGGATACGCGCGCTGCGCGGCACCGGCGGTCAGCCGTAGACCTCGGGCGCGAAGTTCTCGAACCGGGTGTAGTGCCCGAGGAAGGTCAGGCGCACCGTGCCCGTGGGGCCGTTGCGCTGCTTGCGGATCAGGATCTCGGCCGTCCCCTTGTGCGGGCTCTCCTCGTCGTACACCTCATCGCGGTAGATGAACACGATCACGTCGGCATCCTGCTCGATGGCGCCGGACTCACGCAGGTCCGACATGACCGGGCGCTTGTCGGTGCGCTGCTCCAGCGAGCGGTTGAGCTGCGACAAGACGACCACCGGCACGTTGAGCTCCTTGGCCAGGCCCTTGAGCGAGCGCGAGATCTCGGACAGCTCGGTGGCCCGGTTCTCCGCGCCCCCGCCGCCGAGCTGCATGAGCTGGATATAGTCGATCAGGATCAGCGACAGGCCGTGCTCGCGCTTGAGCCGCCGCGCGCGGGCGCGCAGCTCCGAGGGCGTCAGGCCCGGGGTGTCGTCGATGAACAGCTTGGACTGCTGCGTCAGCAGCGAGACCGCCGAGTTGACTCGCGGCCAATCGGCCTCGTCCAGCCGCCCGGAGCGCAGCTTTTGCAGCTCGACGCGCCCGAGCGAGGAGATCATGCGGGTGGCGATCTGCTCGGCCGGCATCTCCATGGAGAACACGGCCACCGGCTCATCGTGCTCCATCGCCACGTTCTCGGCCAGGTTCATCGCGAAGGCGGTTTTGCCCATCGAGGGCCGGCCGGCGACGATGATCAGGTCGGAGCGCTGCAGACCCGAGGTCAGATCGTCGAACTCGTTGAACCCGGTGGACAAGCCGGTGATGTGCGAGTCGCTGTTGAGCAGCGTATCGAGCTGATCGAGCGTGGTCGTCAGTACGCGCGTGATCGGTTGGAAACCGCGCTGGCGCCGCGAGCCCTGGTCGGCGATGGCGAAGACCTGCGACTCGGCGTAGTCGAGCAGCTCCTTGCTCTCACGCCCCTGCGGCTCGAACGCCGCACGCGCGATGTCTGTGCCGACCGCGCTGAGCTGGCGCAGGATGGAGCGCTCGCGCACGATGTCGGCATAGGCGGTGATGTTGGCGGCGCTAGGGGTCTCGTTCGCCAGCTGCCCCAGGTAGGCCAAACTGCCCACGCTCTCGAGCTCGCCGCGCTGGCTGAGCCACTCCGATACAGTGACGACGTCGCGCGGCTGATCGCGCTCGGCCAGCTCGCCGATGGCGCGGAACAGCAGCCGGTTCTCGCGCCGGTAGAAATCCTCTTCGGAGACGCGGTCGGCAATGCGGTCCCAGGCGTCGTTGGCCAGCATGAGGCCGCCGAGCACGGCCTGCTCGGCCTCGATCGAGTGGGGCGGGACGCGCGCCGACTGCGCGGACGCATCGGGCTCGAGCGGGGAGACGGTCTCGGTCATGGGCTGTCACCGGCGCCGGGTGCATCATTATTACCCGCCGATGATAACCGGAACAAAATGCGCCCGCCGCCGGCGGATCCGGATTCTGCGCGCCCGGGCACATCCGGACGGCCGGGCGCCCGGTTGGAGCGGCCCGGTGCGCTACACGGACGGTCTGCGCCGTGCTCTCGGCGGGGGATTGCGGCGCCCGGCTTGGCGAGCAGGGGCGGACCACCGGGCGCCGCAGGACCCGCCGCGCAGCGCGACCGGGCCGGGGCGGCGCTTACCACCGCCCCAGGCTCGGGCGCGCGGCTCAGGCCTCGGCCTCGACCACCACGGTGACGGTGGCATCGAGATCGCTGTACACGTGCACGCCGATCTCGAACTCGCCGGTCTCGCGCAGCGGCCCTTCCGGCAGCCGCAGCTCGCGCTTCTCCACCTCGACGCCAGCCGCGGTCAGGGCGTCCGCGATATCGCCGGCGCTGACCGAACCGAATAGCTTGCCCTCGCTGCCGACGCGCGCCTGGATGGTGACGCGGCGGCCGTCGAGCTGCGCGTGGCGCGCCTTGGCCGACTCCATCTTGGCCGCCTCTTCGCGCTCGAGCTCGGCGCGGCGGGCCTCGATCTGCTTCACGTTGTCCGGCGTCGCCGTGCGGGCGATGCCCTGCGGCAACAGGTAGTTACGCGCGTAGCCGGGCTTGACCCGGACCACGTCGCCCAGCTTGCCCAGATTGCCGACGTTCTGCACCAGAATGACCTGCATCCGACTACCTCCCGGCGGACGCCCCGCGCCCGCTTCGACGATTCACGATCCGGCGGCGACGCCGCGGAAATCCCCCCAGGCGTCGGCCACGCCCACCAGGGCCAATCCCACGATCACCTGCGGCGGCAGGATGACCCCGAGGATGTACAAACCAACCAGCCAGCCGCGCGCCATGCCGCGCGCGGCAATCACGCCATGCACGACCGCCAGGCCCTGGATCAGATACAGCGCGAGCGCCACGGTGGCCAGGCCGATCAGGGCCATGTCCTGCGTGAGCGCGGCCGCCAAGCACAATGCCCCGGCGACCAGGGCCGCAACCCGTCCCAGCTGCAGCGACTGGAACTCGCGCGCGAACGCCCCCTCGCGTTCGAGCAGCGACTGCCACCAGCGCGCCAGCAACACGCCCGTAATCGCGCTGAGAACAGCCGACGCCGCGACCAGCCCGGTCATCAGCGGCGCCAGCCGGTCGATCACGTCGCTCGCGGCGCTTTCCTCCAGACCGGCGCCGGTGACGAGCTGCTCGCGGAACACCTGCAGCAGCACCTCGCGCCAGGCTGCGGCCGGATCCGCCACCAGCAATTGGATGGCGAGAACCGCTACGAAGCCGAGGGCGCAGGCGGCCAGCAGGGCGTCGTCCAGGCGCGCGCGCTCGCGCAGAACACCCGCGACCGCCACCACCGGCAGCCAGGCACCCAGGCTGGCCACGGCCACCGCCGCTGGCTGCTGCCAGACGACGGTGCCGACGACCAGCACCAGCGCCAACGCCGGCAACGCCATGCGTGTGACCGCCCCGACACCGAGGCGCAGTACCACCAGCGCCACGACCGCGCCGCTGAACCAGGCCAGCGGCGGGACCACCAACCCGGCCAGCAGACTGGCGCCGGCGATTGCGCCGGCCTGGGTCGGCCCGCGCATGACGAAGGCCGCGAATGCCTTCATCGCTCTGGTGGCCGGATTAGCCCGGGTTGCCGCTCAGCGGTGGCTGTCGCTATACGGCATGAGCGCCAGGTAGCGCGCGCGTTTGACCGCACGCGACAGCTGACGCTGGTAGCGCGCATTCGTGCCCGTGATCCGGCTGGGCACGATCTTGCCGGTCTCGGTGACGTAATTCTTGAGCGTCTCGACGTCCTTGTAATCGATCTCGCGGACGCCTTCCGCGGTAAAGCGGCAATACTTACGGCGACGGAAAAACTGCGCCATGGGGCCCTACCTCCAATCGGGATTCGTGCGTTAGCTCTCGGCCGTGGACTCGGCCGGCGCCTCGGCCTCTTCGGTGGACTCGGACGGCGCGGTCGACTCCGCGGCCTGCGTCTCGCCCTCGCCCTCGCCTTCACCGCGGGCCTGGCGCGCGGCGCGCTTGTCGTCGCGCTTGTCGTCCTTCTTCGCGAGCGGCGACGGCTCGGTGACCGCCTCGCTGCGGGACAGGATCATGTGGCGCAGAACCGCATCATTGAAGCGGAAGGCGCTGACCAGCTCGTCGCGCGCCTCGGGCCCGCATTCGATGTTGAGCAGCACGTAGTGCGCCTTGTGCACGCGGTTGATGGAGTAGGCCAGCTGGCGGCGGCCCCAGTCTTCGTGCCGGTGGATCCGGCCGCCGTGATTCTCGATGATGGCGCGGTAGCGCTCCACCATCGCGGGAACCTGCTCACTTTGGTCCGGGTGGACCAAAAAGACCACTTCGTAGTGTCGCAAAACGACCTCCTTACGGGATGGTGCCTCCCGCACCAATGGCGGTGAGGCAAGGAGTATGACCGCCGAACGCGCGGCGGCAAGCCGCAAATCTTACCGCGATGGCACCCGTCGCCGCAATTGGGCGGCGCGGCGGGCGCCGCCTCAACGCTCGCGGTAGTACATCCGCATGGCGAGCGGCGCACACGACGCGGTCACCGCGAACGTCGCGAGCAGCACCCAGCCCACATCCGCCAGCGCCACGCCACCGTGCATCAGACCGCGTGCGGCCGAGGTCAGGTGCGTGATCGGATTGATGGCCACCACGGTCTGCAGCCATCCCGGCATGGTAGCCGGATCGACGAAGATGTTGCTGACGAAGGTCAGCGGAAACAGCAGCAGGAAGCTCGAGGTCATGACCGACTCGGGCGTGCGCACGAGGAAGCCGACGATGATCCAGATCCAGGACACGGCCGAGGCGAACACCATCATCAGCGCGATCGCCAGGATCACGCCGGATGCGCCGGCCTCGGGCCGGAATCCCAGCAGCAGGCCGACGAGCACGACCACCAGCGCGGCCAGCGAATAGCGCATCAGATCGCCGACCAGGGCACCGACGATCGGCGCCGGCTGCCAGATCGGCAGCGAGCGGAAGCGCTCGAACAGACCCCGCTGGATGTCGGTGTTGAGCCCCACGCCCGTGTACACGGTCAGAAAGACGATGGTCTGCACCACGACGCCGGGCAGGAGGAACTGCACGTAGTTCGCCGACGACCCGGCCAGCGCGCCGCCGAATAGGTAGGTGAACAGCACCGTGATCATGATCGGAAAGACCAGCACGTCGAACAGCTGGAACGGCACGTGCTTGATCTTGAGCAGGGCACGCCAGGCGAGCGTGACGGCGGCGGACAGCGCGCCGGGCGGCTGCGGACGTGACTCGCCGGCGGGCCCGATCGAGCCGTCGCTCATGCCACCTCCGCCTCGGCGTTGTCCTCGTCGCCGGCCGCATGGCCGGTGAGTGCGAAGAACACGTCGTCCAGGCTGGGCTGGGCCAAGCCGAACTCGCGCACGGCGATGCCCTGCGCCGCAAGGGCCGCCAGGGCCTGGGGCACGAGCTCGTCGCGACCGATCCGGGCGGAGATCGCCTCCGGGTCGGACTCGGGATCGATGTCCTGTTGCAGCAACTGCGCCAGGGTGGCACGCGCCGCCGCCGCCTGCGCCGCGTCCGCCAGGCGCACGTGCAGCGCCCGCCCGCCCACCGATGCCTTGAGCTCGCGGCTAGTGCCCTCGGCAATGACGCGGCCCTGATCGATCACGGCCAGCCGGTCGGCCAGGCGATCGGCCTCCTCGAGATACTGCGTGGTCAGCAGCACCGTGGCGCCTTCGGCCGCGATGCCGCGCACGAAGTCCCACACCTGATTGCGGCTGCGCGGGTCCAGGCCCGTCGTCGGCTCGTCGAGGAATAGCAGCTCCGGGCGCCGCAGCAGACTCGCGGCGATGTCCAGGCGCCGGCGCATACCGCCGGAGTAGGTGCGCACCTGACGCCCGCCGGCATGGGCGAGCTCGAACTCGTCCAGCAGCGCGCGGGCGCGGAGCCGGGCGGCGCGCCAGCCGAAGCCGACCAGGCGCGCGAGCAGCACCAGGTTTTCGCGACCGGTGAGGTCTTCATCGAGCGAGGCGAATTGCCCGGTCACGCTGACGCGGGCGCGCACCTGAGCGGCTTCGCGCACGACGTCGTGGCCCAGCACGCGCGCCGTCCCGCCACTGGGGCGCAACAGTGTGGTGAGCATGCGGATGGTGGTGGTCTTGCCGGCGCCGTTCGGCCCGAGCAGGCCGTAGACCGCGCCCCGGCCGACCTCCAGGTCGACGCCGTCGACCGCGGCCGTCCCGGCGAAGTGCTTGCTCAGATCCTGCGTCTCGATGGCCAGCGTCATGCCTCGTCCTTGGGCCCCAGCACGCGGTCGGGCGTGGAGTTGCCGGTGAGCCGCCGTCGCGTTCGGAGTGCGCGCGCTGCCAGCCCAAGGACCTTGGGGCGCAGGATGCGGGCATGCCTGACGCCGCTATCGCGTCGGCCAGGCGCATGGGGCCGGACCCGCGGCGGAGCGGGGCAATACTAGCGGGCAGTGCGCACCGCTTCAATTGCGTGCGGGATCGCCCGGGCAGCCGAACGGATGCGGCCGCTCAGCGGGTTTCGACCCAGATGGGATTGCTGTAAGCCTTGTTCTCGGCGCCGTCCTCGACCACCAACGCGTACCAGGTATCGCCCTCGGGCGCCGGCGAGAACGAGACACCATCGGCGGCCTGACCGCGACCGGCCAGATCGCGGGTGGCAACCGGCTCACCTTCTTGGATCAGCGTCGCCGTGCGCAGGCCTTCGACCGCCCGGAGGTCGAGGCTGAACTCGAAGGCCTCGCCCGCCCCGACCTCGTAGTGCTCGCCGAATAGCGCGGCCTCAGGGTCGCCGGCCGCGCTGCGCGGGAACAGGAGCGGCCCGAAGGTGGCATAGGAGTGCCCCATCTCGGCGGCACCGACATAGCGCTCGACCGTCGGCTCGCCCTCGAGCTGGGCGAAGAGGCGCGGCATACCGGAGCGTTCGGTCCAGACGTCGTGCGTATCGGAGCCCGCGGTAAGCGGATAGAAGCGCTGCAGGTCGCCGGCGAGATGGCGGTTCCAGTACTCCTGTGCCTGCTGCCAGGTGTCCTGTTCGCAGCATGGATTGATCTCGATGAGGTCGAAGCCCGGATCGAATCCGCCCGGCACATCCCCGCTTGCGAGACTGGTGAAGTAGCCGTAGGGGTTGGTCGGGTGATTCGCCTGGATGACGCGCGCACCGAGATCGCGTCCCTGCTGCAGCACCTCGCCGATGTTGGCCGTCGCGACATCGATGGACAGTTCGGCCCCGATCTCGACCGGGTACGGGTTGAAGTGCCCCCACGAAGGGGACAGCTCGACCGACGGGATGAACGGCACGCCGCGGCGATCGGCCAGATCGGCCACGGGCGGCAGGTACTCCATGGTGTCGTGATCGCTGACGAACACCAGGTCGAGCCGGGCCGCCAGCTGGGAACGGAACGCGTATTCGGGCGGGGTGACGCCTTCGGCCCCGAGGGCATGGTGGTGCAAATCGGCCGAGTACCAACCGTCCTCGCCGGGCCGGAACGCGGTCTCCGTCGTGACATCGCGGCTCGCACGCCCGTCGGCGGGCACGCGAATGGGATCGGTCGTGGTTGCGGTCGAGACGAAGCCGGCGCCCGAACCCACCTCGAAGCGGTACTCGCCCGGCGCGATCGGGAAAGTGGCCGTTCCCGGCTCGCCGGTCGCCACGGTGAAGAAGGTGCTGCGCCCGAGGAAGCCGATCAGCGGCGTCTCGCCTTGGGCGATGCTGATACGGGCGTCGACCGGACCCTGGCCGTCGCTTACCGACAGCCGCACCTCGCCCGGGGCCTGCAACCCCGAGAACGACTGACTGGCCTCCTCGCCGGCCGTGACCTCGACGCGCTGGCGCGCGCTACGGCTGTGGGCGCGGGCCGAGCCATAGAGTTCATATTCGCCTTCGGGGAGCGCCAGCTCGTAGCGCCCCTCCGTGCCCAGCGCCCAGGTGTATGGCCGGCCGTCGCGGAAGACCACGACGGCGGGGTCGGCGACCTGCGCACCGGCCTGGGTCTCGACGCGGCCGGTCACGGTCCCAACCGGGCGCTGCCGGCGCTGCGTCTCGGCCGCCAGCAGCGCGGAGAGTTCGCCGCGCTCGACCACCTGGAACCAGCCCTCGAACTGCCGGCTTTCGCCCGGCTCGAGCGTGTGCTGCACGTAGAGGTCGCGTCCGTCGTAGTCGTAGCGCTCGAATGCGGGGAAATGCACCGCGAACGCCCAGTTCTCGTCGTAGAGCGCATTCCAGCTCGCCAGCGCGCCCTCGGCGGGCCCCTCTTCGGGGATCTCTTCCCGCGCGCCCGGGCCGGCGACGAGGCCGGGGATGCCGAAGAAATAGCCGCTGCGCTCCCACAGCACGTAGCCCGACAGCAGGTCCTCCAGCGCCTGCTCGCCCTCGTTACGCATCTCGGTGACCATATGCACTCGGTCACTGCCCCGCTCCAGCGCATAGGTCGTGGTCAGCACGGCCTCGCCCCAGTCGCGCTCGACCCGCACCGCCGCCCGCGCGTCCGTGTCCTCGACCACCTCGACGTTGCTGTAGGTGTTGGGCCAAGCGGACCAGTTGTTCGGGATCAAGTCGACCTGCGTGAGCGTGTCGCCCGCGCCGGCGATCTCACCGTCGACCACGGGCGCCGCATCGACGATCGAGCCGGGCGGGACGCCATACGGGGGCGCCGTCTCGACCGCGATGGTGACGGCCAGCTCGCGGTTGCGCAGGGTCAGGTCGCCCGCACGTTGCGCATTCGCGCCCGGGATCGGGCTGGGGCCCTCGGTCACCTGGACCTGGGCCGCCGCCGGCGCGGCGATAGCGACGCTCGTCAGCGCCAGCAGGGCAATCGGAAGGGACTGGGCGGTCTTGTAGTTCATGGCAGGCCTCCTCGGCGGCGGACATCAGCCCCGCTCCTGCTGAGCAAAGCAGACCGCGGCGCGCCCGACAACGGCCCGTTCAGTCGCCGGCGCCGCGCTGACGCAGGGCCTCGAACAGGCAGACGCCGGCCGCCACCGACACGTTGAGGCTCTCGACCACCCCGGCCATGGGAATGGAGACCACGAGGTCGCAGGCGGCGCGCGTCCGCGGGCGTAGCCCCTTCTCCTCGCCGCCGAGCACCAGCGCCAGTGCGCCGGTTAGATCGGTGCCATAGAGCGACGCCTGCGCCTCCCCCGCCGCACCGACCACCCAGCAGCCGTCCTCCTTGAGGCGCGTCAGCGTGCGGCCGAGATTGGTGACGGCGGCCAGCGGCACCAGCGATGCGGCCCCCGCCGCCGCTCGTTCGACCGTGGGCGTCAGCCGGGCGGCGCGGTCGCGCGGGATGACGACGGCATGGGCGCCGGCCGCGGCGGCCGAGCGCAGACAGGCGCCCAGGTTGTGCGGATCTTGCACGCCGTCGAGGGCGACAAGCAGGGGCGGCGCGGACAGGCCTTCGAGCAGGGCTACTAGCCCACCCTCGTCGAGGATCTCTTCGCCGCGCACTTCGGCGCAAACGCCCTGATGGCGCACACCGTCGGTCTGCTCGTCGATGACGCGCGTCGGCACCCGCTCGACCGCCACGCCCGCGCGCTCGGCGTGCTCGAGCAAGCGCGCCAAGCGGGCATCGCGGCGGCGGCGGTCTGCGAGCACGCGCGCGACGCGGCCGGCCCCACCGGCGAGCGCGGTCTCGACGGCGTGGACGCCGGCCACCCAGCGGCGAGGGGAATCGGTCACGCCGTCACGGCGCCAGCTGACGTCCCGCGCCCGTCTGCGGGTCGACGGCCTCGAGCCGGCCGCCGTAGAGATCGAACCACCAGCCGTGCAGCGCCAAGGTGCCCGCCTCCACGCCGCTGGCGATCCACGGGAAGGTCGACAGATTGCGTACGGACTGGGCGATGCCGCCGCGCTCGGCGTCGCAGTGGCACTGCTGGTCGGCCGTGCCGCGCTGCGCGAGCGCAGCGCGACAGGGCCCGGCGACCGAGTCGATCCAGGGGCGGATGAAATCGCGCGCCGGCGGCCGTCCTTGCAGCGAGTCGAGCGCCGCGGCGATGCCACCGCAACCGGCGTGACCCAGAATGATCACGTGCTCGACCTGCAGATCGCGCACGGCGAATTCGAGTGCGGCGCTGGTCCCGTGTGCCTGCTCGTCCGGCTCGTAGGGCGGCACGATGTTGGCTACGTTGCGGATAGTGAACAGATCGCCCGGACCCGCCCCGAGCAGATGAGCCGGATCGACGCGTGAATCGGCGCAGGCAACGATCGCCGCGACCGGATGCTGCCCCTCGCGCGCCAGCCGCGCATAGGCGTCCGGCCGGCGCTCGAAATAATCACGGTGAAAAACCCGAAAACCATCGAGCAGTGCGTCGATCGAGGACACGGATCTGCGCTCCCAGTTGCTTGTTATAGCTGCCCGTTCAGCTCAGGCCCGACTCGTGCGCTTGCGGCGCGAGCGCGGCGCGCCCTTGCCCGCTGTCTTCTTGCGCGACTCGGTCTTCTTGGAGGCGGTCTTTTTGTGCGCCGCCTGCTTCTTCTTGGAAGCCTTTTTCTTGGACGCCTCGCCTTGGCCATCCTCCGCCGGCTCCTGGGCCGGGCGATCCGAACCTTTGCGCCGGCCGCGGCGCTTGGACGACGAGCGACTCGATCCCTTCTTCGACTTGGGCGGCTCGGAGACCGGGTCGAAATCGATCTTGCGCTCCTCGATGTCCACCCGCGTGACCCGTACCCGCAAGGCATCGCCCAGCCGGTAGACGCGGCCCGAGCGCTCGCCGGTCAGGCAATGGCCCACCGGATCGAACTGATAGTAATCGCGCGGCAACGAGGTCACGTGCACTAGGCCTTCGGCGTACATGCCGTCGAGCACGACGAACACGCCGAACGAGGTGACGCCAGTGATCAGCCCGTCGAACTCGTCGCCGACATGGCCCTCCATGTACTGGCACTTGAGTACGGCCTCGACATCGCGCGTGGCCTCGTCGGCGCGGCGCTCCGTCAGCGAGCAGTGATCGCCGAAGCGCACCATGTCCTCGTGGCCGTATTCGAAATTGCTCGGCTTGCCCCGCTGCAGCTTGTGGCGGATCGCCCGGTGCACGAGCAGATCGGGGTAGCGTCGGATCGGCGAGGTGAAGTGCGCATAGTGATCCAGCGCCAGGCCGAAGTGGCCGGTGCCGTCGGGCTGGTACACGGCGCGTTGCATGGAGCGCAACAGCACCGTCTGGATCAGGTATTTGTCGGGCCGGTCGGCCGACTGCGCCAGCACCCGCGAGAAATCCTTGGCGGTCGGCTCAGAGCCGCCGCCGAGCTCCAGGCCGCGTTCGGCGAGAAACGCCTTGAGCTCCTCCACCCGGTCGGCCTCGGGCCCGCTGTGCACCCGATAGAGCGCGGGCAGTTTATGGCGGTTGAGGAAGCGCGCGGTCGCCACGTTGGCGGCGATCATGCACTCCTCGATGATGCGATGGGCGTCGTTGCGCTCATACGGCTCGATCGAGGCGATCCGCCCGGCGTCGTCGAACAGGATCTGGGTCTCGGTCGAGTCGAAATCGATCGCCCCGCGCTCGGTACGCGCGCGATGCAGCGTTTGGTAGAGCTGGTAGAGTTCTTCCAGATGCGGCACCAGCTCGCTACGGCGGTCGCGCGCCTCGCGGTCATTGTCGATCAGAATGCCCGCGACCTCGGTGTAGGTCAGGCGCGCATGGCTGCGCATGACCGCCTCGCGGAACTGCGTCCGGGTAATCCGGCCGGCGCTGTCGATGCGCATTTCGCAAGCGAGGCAGAGCCGGTCGACGCCGGGATTGAGCGAGCACAGGCCGTTGGACAGGACCTCCGGCAGCATCGGGACGACGCGGTTGGGGAAGTAGACCGAGGTCCCGCGGCGCTGCGCCTCGGCGTCGAGCGCGGTACCCGGGGTGACGTAGGCGCCAACGTCGGCAATGGCCACGATCAGCCGCCAGCCACCGCTCCAGCGGCGCTCGCAATAGACGGCGTCGTCGAAGTCCTTCGAGTCCTCGCCGTCGATCGTGACCAGCGGCAGCTTGCGCAGATCGGCGCGCTTCTTCTTGTCCGCCTCGGCGACGCTTTCACCGAGCGCCGAGGTCTCGGCCTCGACCGCATCGGGCCACACGGACGGGATGCCATGCGAATTGATGGCGACGTCGATCTCCATCCCCGGGGCCATGTGATCGCCCAGCACCTCGACGATGCGCCCGATGGGCTGGCGCCGGCGCGTCGGCTGCTGGACGATCTCGGCGACCGCGATCTGACCGTCCTGCGCCGCGCCGATGTTCTCGGAGGGGATCAGGATGTCCTGGGTGATGCGCTTGTTGTCGGGCGCCAGCGTCGTGACGCCGCTTTCCACACCGACACGGCCGACGACACGCTCGTTGGCACGCTCGAGCACCTCGGCGACCGCCCCCTCGCGCCGGCCGCGGCGATCGACGCCGGTGACGCGCACGACCACGCGATCGCCGTGAAGCAGCAGCCGCATCTCGCGCGGATTGAGATAGACGTCCTCGCCGCGCTCGTCGGGGACGACGAAGCCGAAGCCGTCCGGATGGGCGATCACCCGGCCGCGCACCAGGTTGGTCGAGTCGACCGGCAGATAGCCCTCGCGCCGATTGAGCAGCAGCTGGCCGTCGCGAACCATCGCGATCAAGCGCCGCCGCAGGGCCTCGAGGTCGTCATCGCCGCTCAGCGCCAGATAGGCGGCGATCTCGTCGTACGACATCGGCTCGGAGTGGGCACGCAGGACGCGCACAATGTACTCTCGGCTGGCGATCGGCCGTTGGTAGCGCTGCGCCTCGCGCTCGCCTTCCGGATCGACGAGCGTTCCCTGGTTCTTTCGCGCCATATGAATCTTGTCTCCATGCACCGCCGGTGCGTTGACACGGCGCATCGCGGTTTGTACATTGCGCTGCCTTCGGGGTCGCCCCGAAGCCCACCACCATGCCGAGGTGGCGGAAATGGTAGACGCGCTAGCTTCAGGTGCTAGTGGGGGAAACCCCGTGGAGGTTCAAGTCCTCTCCTCGGCACCATTTAGTCCTACACTCTCTTTTGCCTCAATGACTTGAGGCCGATCAACGGCTAACGGCCCGCCTCTGCGTGCAGACAGGGGTACACAGCCATGTCGCCCCTCGCGATACCGGCTCCGAACAGGCCCGCAAACCGGCGCCTGCATGCTCGGCCAGGTAGGCGCGCCCACTCGTGTACTGAGAGCTGAAGCGTTATCGAAGACGCGGGATCCGCCGGAAGCCCGTCCTCCCTGAACGGTTCAACCGCGTCCTTGGGCAAGCCAAGCAGGGCGTTCGTTGCACGCCCGAAGACCTCGGCGCCTTGCGCGGGAGCTGCTTCGAGCAACTGCGACGAGCATGGCTGGAGCAGGCCCAGCGCGAGGGCCGCGATGATAGCGCATTTGGCGCGCTAACGGCAGCGCACACGCGATGCTGGACCAGAAGCCCCGCAAGCATTCCCGCGTTTCAGCCTCCACGTCCCCGGCGAAGCGGCGCGCCCGACGGACGCCCCCGGAGACCGGCAACGGAAGCGAAGCCTGGCCGATGCGGAACGGCTCGGACTCCGCGCAGGATCCGCCGACGCCGCACCGGTCCCTGCGCTCGGCGACGTACGTCGGCCACCATCGGGAAGCACTGACATCAATGAGCCTGCGGAGGAACTCACTGGGGGCTCGCACTGCCAAGCAGGGGGCAAAGTGCATGGGAGATTCCCCTAATGGAGTTCCACGTCCTCCTCGAGGTCATCGGTTGGGTGATCGGCGGCGGCGTACTGGTTGTCGAACTGGCGAAGTCCTTCATGGATTAGCAGGCTGCCGAAGAACAGCGGCGGAGCGCGTGGTGAGAAGCCGCTACCGAAGCACAGGCAAGGACATCGTGATCCTGCAGCCTCGCCCGACACAGACATCGAACCGACCGCCGAATCGCTCCACGCGCTGCTTCAAGGTGGACGCCCCATGTTGTGGCTTGGCTCGCGCGAGGCTGTGGTGGTCAACCCATTCGGGCACCGCGACTCAGTGGTTGGGCTGCCGTTTGTCGCTCGCAAGGACCCGCATGGACGGGAGATCGGCTGTGGGCTTCGGTTCGATCGGGACCGCCGCTCAACGCCCGGGCGCATCGACCAGCGCCAGGAGCTTCGCGATCATCTGCCCGGCATCGCCCGATTTGGGCAGGAAGTCGACCGCCCCGGCATCGCGCATTGGGCCGGCGGTGGCGTCGTCGTCCTGCACCGACAGTCCCACCGTCTTGAGCGCGGGCCAGCGCCGGGACGCCTCGCGGGTCGCCTCGAGGCCGTTCATGTGCGGCATGTTGACGTCCATCAGGACGACGTCGGGCTCCTCCCGCTCGATCAACTCGAGCGCCTCGACGCCATCGCCCGCTTCCAGAACGCTCGTGACCCGCTCGTGCTTGCCGAGCACCTGCGCGATTCCCTGACGCACGAGCACGTGGTCATCGGCAATCAGTACCCGGATGCGGCGACCGCTGGACTCGCCCCCGGCTTCACCCTGGCCGGCGCCGGGCTGGGGCGCGTCGAGCGCGGGTGCACGGTCAGCGCCCGCGACGGGCACCTCCATCTCGACCCGGGTGCCCTCGCCGGGCGCGGAGTCGATGGTGAGCGCGCCGCCCAGCGCCCCGAGCCGCTCGCGGATGCTGAACAGCCCGAAGCCGTCGTAGCCCTGCCCCGACATCGTATCGAGCCCGCCAGCGAACCCCCGACCGTGATCGGACACGATCAGGCGCAACAGGTCGCCGTGCTGACGCACTTCGATCTCGACACGCTCGACGCCCGCGTACTTGGCGGCATTGAGCAGCAGCTCGCGGACCGACTCGAACAGCAGGGCGCCCAGATCGCCCCGTAGCAGGGGTACGCCGTCGTCGGCGTCAAGGCCGACGGTTAGCATCTGGCGTTCCCCGACGTCCGCGCCGAGACCCTTGAGCGCCGAGACGAGCCCATCTTCGTAGAGCACCGGCGGCCGCAGCTGACGGGTCAGGTTGCGCGAGGCGGACATGCCTTCATCGAGCAGGCGCTCGGCAGCGGAGATCGCGCCGGCCGTATCGTCGTCTTCGATACGGCCGCGGGTGCGGCCGAGCTGAATCTGTGCCGCGACCAGCAGTTGCTGGAGCTCGTCGTGCAGCATGGCCGCCAGCCGCTTGCGCTCGCGCTGCTCGGCGGTCGTCAGCTCGGTGGCCAGTTCGCGTAGCCGGCCGGCCTGCCGTTCCAACTGCTCGGTGCGCTCGCGGACGCGCTGCTCCAACTGGCGGTTGGCCTCGGCCAGGTCTTCCTCGTTTTGCTTGAAATCGGTCACGTCGCGGGTCGTGCCCACGATGCTTTCAACCCGACCGTCTTCGTCGATGACCGGCACGAAGATGTAATCGTAGATCCGGCGGCCCCGCGTCGCGTGCTCGAAGGGCACCTCGCCGCGGACCGACTCGCCGGTGGCGAGGATATGGCGGAACTCGTCCTCATGCATCTGCGCATGCCAGGGCTGGTAGCCGAGCTCGAGCAGGCGCCTGCCGCGCGCCGCCTCCAGACCCTGCCCCCACATCTCGAGCAGCGCCTGGTTGGCGAAGGTGAAGCGGAACTCGCGATCGACTACGTAG
Source organism: uncultured Ectothiorhodospiraceae bacterium (assembly GCA_964625925.1). Taxonomy (GTDB): domain Bacteria; phylum Pseudomonadota; class Gammaproteobacteria; order XJ16; family Halofilaceae; genus Halofilum. Next base: position 29,595 of record CAZVBX010000004.1, read on the forward strand.
GCGAGATCCGGTGTCGCGTCCATCACGGTCTCGTACAACCGGCGCTGGCGATCGGACTCGGCCCGGGCACGCGTCAGGTCGCGCTCGGCCCGCTTGCGCTCGGTAATGTCGCGCGCGATCTTCGAGGCACCGATGATGGTGCCTTGCGCATCGAACACCGGCGACACGGTCAGCGAGATCTCCACCAGGGCGCCGTCCTTGCGCCGGCGCACGGTCTCGAAATGCGCGACGCGCCCGCCGCTGCGGATCCGCGCCAGAATCTCCGGTTCCTCATCGAGCCGATCCGGGGGGATCAGTATGGTGATCGGTGCGCCCACCGCCTCCTCGGCGGTATAGCCGAACAGCTCGGTCGCGCCGGCGTTCCAGCTCGTGATCCAACCGTCGAGGTCCTTGCTGACGATGGCGTCCTGCGACGATTCCACGACCGCAGCGAGCCAGGAGCGGGCATGCTCGTCGGCCTTCTGCTCGGTGACGTCGCGGCTGAAGCAGCGGGTATGGACGAAAGCGCCGTCGCGCCAGAGCACGTTCGAGCTGGCGAGCATGTCGAGTACGGCGCCGTCCTTGCGGATCAGCCGACAGGGCGCGTTCTCGACGCGCTCGCCGTGTTGCAATTGCGCCAGGATGACGCGGAGCGCATCCGGATCGGCGTGGAAATCCCCGATCGGGCGGCCCACATACTCATCGCGCTCATAGCCGAGCAGCTCCAGCTCGGCCCGGTTCGCCCAGCGGATGATCCCATTCGCATCGATGGAGCGCACCGGGATGGCAGCGTTGTCGACCAGGTCGTGGAGTTCGTCGCGCTCTCTTTCCAGCGCCGCCTGCGTACGCTCGCGCTCGTCGGCCTGGTAGGCCACCGCCGCGAAGGCCGCGAGTTGCGCGACCAGCTGCGCATCGTCGGCGCCGAAGCGCCGATCCGGTGCGTGACCGAGGGCCCACAGCGCGCCGACGCGCTCACCGCCGAGATGGATCGGCACCACCAGCGCCTCGACCGCGGCGGGATCGGCCGCCGCCAGCTCGGCGCAGTCGCGCACCGGATGGATGAGCGCGACTGCGCCGCCGGTCCACACCGGCACACCCGAGCCCCCGGTCAGCGTCAGCAGCTCGCCGGCCGCGTGCTGCGCAGGCGCCCCCAACTGCCAGCGGAGGACTTCACTTGCGTGCGCGTCGACGGAGCTGAACGCGACCCCGCCCGCTCCGCAGAGCGCCCGGGTTGCGGCGGCGATCTCCGCCAATATCCGCTCCGGGGCCGCAGTCAGTTGTTGCGCCAGTTGCGCAAGAGCGTGGCTACGCGCTTCGGGGCCGGACCAGGACGGCGTGTCGTGCTCGGGAACGTTCGACTGCAAGCCGTCGGAGCCGGCCGGCGCGGACGGTGGGGACTCGTTCATCGGGTCATCGCTCCGACGCGTGTGTGCACACACGGTACAGGCGTCCACCGTTCCATGGATAACAAACCGTCCGAGGTGCCGCTAGCCGACGGGCACCAGCGCCCGCCCCGGCGCTTGCGATCGCCGGGTGCGAGCGAGCTTGCCTGCAGCGCGAGATGGGATGACCGGGCTGTCGTGCCCGTTCGTCAGTCGGCTGCCAGGGCAGCCTAACGCGATTGCGGCTACGTCCGGTTGGACCTGAGCGGCGGAGGAATGTTCCGGTCGGCGACGATCAGACCGGTTCGCCGAAGGGATGGCGTAGCATGATGTTCTCATCGCGTTCCGCCCCGGTCGAAACCATGTCGATGGGGACCTCGACCACCTCCTCGATGAGCCGCAGGTAGGCGCGGGCATTGTCCGGCAGCTCATCCAGCTCCCGGGCCCCGACGGTAGAGCTCTCCCAGCCCGGGATCTCGATGTACTCCGGTTCGCAGCGCGTCAGCGAATCCGCGCCCATCGGGATGTCCTTCAGGACCTGTCCGTCGCAGCGGTAGCCCGTGCAGACCTTGATCGTAGGCAGGCCATCGAGCACGTCGAGCTTGGCAATGCACAGACCCGATAGGCTGTTGACCTCGGCGACCCGGCGCAGGGCGACCGCATCGAACCAGCCGCAGCGACGCGGCCGGCCGGTGGTCGACCCGAACTCGTGACCGCGCTGCGCCAGGTACGCGCCCGTCTCGTCGGTGAGCTCGGTCGGGAACGGCCCCCCGCCCACGCGCGTCGTGTAGGCCTTGGTGATGCCGAGGACGTAGTCGAGACTCAGCGGGCCCACGCCGCTGCCGCTGCAGACGCCGCCGGCGGTGCTGTTCGAGGAGGTGACGAACGGATAGGTCCCGTGATCGATGTCGAGCAGCGCCCCCTGCGCGCCTTCGAACATGACACGAGCGCCCTCGCGCCGCAGATCGCGCAACCGGGTCGGCACGTCCGCGATCAGCGGCCGCAGCTCGTCGGCGATGGCCAGCGTCTCGTCGAGCATGCGGCGATAATCGACCGGCTCGACGCCGAAATAATGCTGCAGCAGGAAGTTGTAGTAATCGACCAGCGACTCGAGCTTGGCGGCGAAGCGCTCGGGCTGGAAGAGATCGTTCACGCGCACGCCCTGGCGCGACACCTTGTCCTCGTAAGCCGGCCCGATACCGCGTCCGGTGGTGCCGATGGCGCCGGCGCCGCGGCGCGTCTCACGGGCATGATCGAGCGCGACATGCATCGGCAGGATCAGGGGACAGGATTCGCTGATGCGCAAATTGGAGCGCGCATCGACGCCCGCCGCCTCGAGCTTGTGGATCTCCTCGAACAGCGCCTCGGGCGAGAGCACGACCCCGTTGCCGATGATGCACTCGACGCCCTCGTGCAGGATGCCTGCGGGAATCAAATGCAGCACCGTCGTCTCGCCGCCGATGACCAGCGTGTGCCCGGCGTTGTGCCCGCCCTGGAAGCGGACCACGGCGTCGGCCTGCGCCGTCAGCAGGTCGACTACCTTGCCCTTGCCCTCGTCACCCCATTGGGCGCCCAGGACGACTACGTTACGGCCCTTGTTGCTCAAAGCTCCTCCACGATCCAGTCGTCCCCTTGCTGCACCAACTGGCGGTCGCAGCCGAGCGCCTCGGGCCCGCCTTCCTGGCCGGGCAACATGGCGATCACTCGTTCACCCACGCGGCGCAGCTCGGCGACGCGCTCGGCGAGCGCGCGCTCATCGCTCGCCGGCGCGGCGATTGCGCCGTGGCCGACAGTGTCATTCCCCCGGCTCAGCGTCGCCAAACGGCGCAGGTCGGTACTGAAACCGGTGGCCGGCCGCGAACGCCCAAAAGCGGCGCCGATCCCATCGTAGCGGCCGCCACGGGCGATCTCCTCGCCCTCGCCCGGCAGATACGCGGCGAACACGACCCCTGTGTGATACCGGTAACCACGCAGCTCGGCCAGGTCGAAATTCAGCTGCAGCCCCGGATGGCGCGCGCCGAGCGCATCGCCCAGCCGGGTGAGATGATCGAGCGCTGCGCGCACCTCGTCGCCGGCCGGCGCGAGCAGATCCTGCGCCCGCTCGAGCACGTCCGCACCGCCGTGCAAATCCACCAGCGCCCGCCACATGGCGTCGTGTTCGGCCGGAAGCGCCAGCTCGTCCAGATAGGACTGGATCTCGGGTGCGCTCTTGCGCTGCAGCATCTCGAACAGCGCGGCCTCGTCGGGGGTGGCAATGCCCGTGGCGGCCGCCAGCCCGCGGAAGATGCCCACGTGACCGATGTCCAGCGCAAGCGGTCCCGGGATACCGCTGCGCTCGACCGTGGTCAGCAGCAGTTCGAGCACCTCCAGATCGGCCTCGAGACCGCCGTGGCCATAGAGTTCGGCCCCGAGCTGCAGCGGACTGCGCCCCCCGCCGAAGGGGCCCGGGCGCGTATGCACCACCGCGCCGACGTAGCACAGGCGCGTGGGCGCCGCTCGCCCCAGCCGGTGCGCGTCGATGCGCGCGACCTGCGGCGTCATGTCGGCGCGCACGCCCATCATCCGGCCAGAGAGCTGGTCGACGAGCTTGAAGGTGTCCAGCTCCAGGTCGTGACCGGCCCCGATCAGCAGCGAATCGAGGTATTCGATCAGCGGCGGGATGGTGAGCTCGTAGCCCCAGCTGTCGTACAGGTCCAGCAACTCCCGCCGCAGGCGCTCCAGGCGCGCTGCGCTCGCCGGCAGCGCCTCCTCGATCCCCTCGGGCAGCAGCCAGCGTAAGCCGGCCTCGCCGCTGTAGTTGTCGTCGGTCACCTTACCGCACCCCGTAGAGCAGCAGCAGGCCGATGAGCATGCTGATCAGGCCGAACACCCGCAGCGGCCGGTCCGGCATCTGCGCGACCTGGGCCATGCTGCGCCGGAACGCCCCCGGGGCGAGGAACGGCAGCAGTCCCTCCAGCACCAGCACGAGCGCCAGCGCCGTCCACAGGGCATTCCAGTCCAGGTTCATGCCACGGCAACCGGTCTAGCGGGCCACGCGCACGGCGCGGCGATCACTGCCCCTGCCCGGAACCGCCTTGCTGCCCCTGCCCGGAGCCACTTTGCTGCCCTTGGCCGGAGCCGCCTTGGGGCGGCCCCGGCGGTCCCGCGTTACCGCCATCGCCGCCCTCGGGGCCCTCGGGGCCGCGGAAGTAGCGGAAGAAGTCCGACTCCGGCTCGAGCACCATCGAGTCACGCCCCTCTTGGAAGGACTCGCGGTACGCAATCAGGCTTCGGTAGAACGAGTAGAAGTCCTGGTCGCGTTGATACGCTTGGGCGTAGATGTTGGCCGAGCGCGCATCACCTTCACCACGGATGGTCTCAGCCTCGCGATAGGCCCGGGCGAGGATCTCTTCGACCTCACGCTCGGCTTCCGCACGCAGCTCCTGTGCCTCCTCGCGGCCCAGCGAGCGATATCGGCTGGCGGCCGCGCCGCGCTCGGTCTCCATACGCTGGTACACGGAATTGCGCACTTCCTCCGGCAGCTCGATGCGCTTCACGCGCACGTCGACGACGTTGACGCCCAGTTGATCGGCCAGGCCGTCGACCACTTGCTGCACCTCGTTCATGATCGTCGCGCGCTCGTCCGACACGATCTCGAGGATGGTGCGCTTGCCGATCTCGTCGTACAGCTGATTGCGCACGTACTCGTGCAGGCGTCCGCGTGCGCGGTCCTCGTCTCCGCCGGTGGCGTTGAAGAACGCGACCGAGTCGACGATCTCCCACTTCATGAAGGCGTCGACCACCAGGTTCTTCTGCTCGACGGTCAGCATTCGGTCCGGCGACGAGTCCATGGTCAGGATGCGATCGTCGAATTTGCGCACCGTCTGGTAGAACGGGATCTGGAAATGCAGCCCCGGATCGTAGTCGGCGTCGACCACCTCGCCCAGCTCCAGCTTGATGGCCCGCTCGGTCTCACTCACGGTGAAGGTCGAGGCCACGAAGGTCACGCCCGCGATCACGAGGACGACGATGACGGCGTAGAAGCGATTCATCAGTTCGACTCCCTGGACCGCGTCGGACGATTCCCCCGGTTCGATCCCTCCGAAGCGGCCCCGCTCGGCAGCGCCGGCGAATTGCGCCCGCTGTTCGACGAGCCCTCCCCGTCAGCGTCGGGGACGTTCTTGAGCATGCGGTCGAGGGGAACGTAGATCAGGTTACGACCCTCGCCCTCGGAGTCGACCATGACCTTGCCGGTCTTGCTAAGTACGTTCTGCATCGTCTCGAGATACAGGCGCTCACGCGTGACCTCCGGCGACTGCTGATATTCTTCGAGCAGTGCCAGGAAGCGATCGGATTCACCCTCGGCCGACTCGATCACCCGGGTGCGATAGGCGCGGGCGTCCTCGCGCCGCTGCGCGGCCTCACCGCGCGCCTCGGGCACGATCCGGTTGCGCAATGCCTGGGCCTCATTGACGAAGCGCTCGCGGTCCTCACGGGCACGGTTGACGTCTTGATAGGCGTCCTGGACCGGATCGGGCGCAGTCGCCTCCTGCAGGTTGACCGCCTGGATGTTCAACCCCGTGCCATAGGCATCGACGATCTGCTGCGACATGTCGTGGATCTGTTGCGCGACCTCGCCGCGGCCGGCGGTGATCACCTGATCCATTTGCGTATTGCCCACTACCTGACGCAGCGATGCCTCGATGACCTGGTTCAGCGTCTGCTCGGGCATGCGCACGTCGAACAGGAACGCCTGCGGATCGCGCACGTCGTATTGGAACGAGAGATTGATGCGCACAATCTTCTCGTCGCTGGTCAGCATCAGCTGCGAGTTGATCGCCTGCGAGCGGTTCTGCGCGACGTTGACGATCTCGCTGGATTCGATCGGCCACGGCAGGTGCCAATGCGGACCCGGCCCGACCACTTCCTGGAAGGCACCGAAGCGCGTAACGACACCCCGCTCCGGCGGATCCACGATGTACAGCCCTGAGCCGAGCCAGACGATCACGGCGATGCCGAGCAACGCCCAGGCGACGCCCTCGTTCAGGCCGCCGCCACCGCTACTACCACCGCCGGACGTACCACGGCGTCCAGCGCCGCCGAACAGCCCCGAAAGGCGCTGTTTCAGCTTGCGAAAGGCCTCATCGAGATCGGGCGGCCCGCCGTCGCCGCCGCCACTGCCTCGATTGCCCCACGGGTCTTTACCGCCGCCGGGCTCGTTCCAAGCCATGTAAAGGCTCCCTTGTTATTGAAAGGGGAGAGAGGGATCGGTACCGAAGGGGACACAGCGTCCAGGTGCCTGGACCCGACCGCGCCCGTCAGCCGGCACGGCGGCTACACAACGCGCGTATTCTATTGAGGTGACCGGGTGCCCGCAACTCACACGCGCTCGGTACGCAGATCGTCGGTGCCGATATGCTCGGCCGCGGCGATCCGCTGCCAGTCCGTCCGGTCGAGCGCCAACTCGACCCACAGTGATCCATCGCCCTGCGACTGCTCGGCGAGCACGGCCCCTTCGGCGAATAGCCGCGAGCGCAGGCGCCCCTGGCCCGGGGCCACATGGAGCCAGCCGTGCACCTGCTCACCGCACAGGCACTCGGCCACCGCCTGCAGCAGCTCGTCCACGCCGGCGCCGGTCTGCGCCGAGATCCAGACGCGCTGCGGCCGGCCTTCGGCATCGCGCTCGGTGCGCGGCTTACCGTCGATGCGGTCGATCTTGTTATAGAGCTCCAGGCGCGGCACATCGCCCGCGCCGATCTCATCGAGCACGGCCTCGACCTCTGCGGACCGCTGGTCGCGCAGCTCGTCCGAAGCATCGACCACATGCACCAGCAGACTCGCGTCGCGGGTTTCCTCCAGCGTGGAGTGGAACGCCTCGACGAGCTCGTGCGGGAGATCGCGGACGAAGCCGACCGTGTCGGCGAGCACGGCCGGATGGCCGAACGGCAGCGGCAAGCGCCGCAGGGTCGGATCGAGCGTTGCGAACAACTGATCCGCGACATGGGCGTCGGGCTCGGCCAGCCGACGGAACAGCGTCGACTTGCCCGTATTGGTGTAGCCGACCAGCGCCACCTGGGGCGATTCGGCCGCCTGGCGGGCACGCCGGCCCTGCTCGCGCTGACGGTGGACGCGCTCGAGCCGTTTACGGATCTGCTTGATGCGGCCGCCGATGAGGCGCCGGTCCATCTCCAGCTGGGTTTCGCCCGGCCCACGCAACCCGATACCGCCTTTCTGGCGCTCCAAGTGCGTCCAGCCGCGCACCAGGCGCGTCGACAGGTGGTTGAGCTGCGCCAGCTCGACCTGGAGCTTGCCGGCGAAGGACCGTGCCCGCTGCGCGAAGATGTCGAGGATCAAACCCGTACGGTCGAGAACGCGACAGGCCAGGCGGCGCTCCAGGTTGCGCTCCTGACCGGGCGTGAGCTCGTGGTCGACGACGACCAGATCCGCGCCGCTGGATTCGGCCAGGGAGCGGACCTCCTCGAGCTTGCCCGAGCCCACGAAGAACCGCGGGTCCGGGCGCGCCCGGCTGCCCGTCACCTCGCCCGCGGCCTCCGCACCACAGGCGCGCACCAGCTCACGGAACTCGGACAGGGATTCTTCGGACCATGCGCGACCGACCCCGATGTGGACGAGGACGGCCCGTTCGCTGTGACTACGAGGGCGTTCGAACAAGTCGCGTTAGCGCCCCGCGGCGCGCTGCAATGGCCATCGCGCTCTAGCCTTCGGCATGCTCTTCCTGCGTACCGTTCACGCGGACCGGACGGGAGGGCACGATCGTTGAAATCGCGTGCTTGTAGACCATCTGGCTGACGGTGTTCTTCAGCAGCACCACGAACTGGTCGAACGACTCGACCTGGCCCTGTAGCTTGATGCCGTTGACCAGAAAAATCGAAACCGGGACCCGCTCTTTGCGGAGCTGATTGAGAAAGGGTTCTTGTAGCGATTGCCCTTTTGACATTAGGCCACTCCCATTGAAATCGAAACGTCCGCTCCGGCAGGCCGCCAGGGAAACGGACGGAGCGCGGTGTCCGGCACCCATCCGAGTATTCTAGCGACGACGGTCAAGCGTGACCATGTGCAAGCCGCTAAGGACACCGCCATGGTCCGAATATGGGGCGTTCCCGCACAGATTCAAGCGCCCTCCTCCGTCCATTCATGCCGGCCGTTGGTCGCCGACCGTTCGGCGCGGCCTGTCTGCTCCGACCGAGGGCCGTCCCGGCCCGACCAGACACGCACTCCGAGGATGCGGTTGTCGGGTCCTCCATGCCCGGCGACTTGCGCGCTCAAGCATGACCGCCCATCCGTGTGCCGGGCGAACGCCCGATCGGATCGGACGTTCCCTGACTCTAGGCTACGGATTGGATTTCTTCCAACCGATCCACGTAGCGACCGCGCTCGAGGGCGACGAGCGCGTCGCAGAACGCCGGGTCGTTCAAGGGTTGAGCGAGGGCGAGGGCCAGCTCGGCGACGGTGCGGCGGCCGTCCAACAGGATGAGCGTGCGCCGCGCCAGCGCGCTCAGGCAATCGGTGCGGCCGGCGATCTCCGCGCGGCCGCGCGGCGTCTTGACGAGAACGGAATCGGGAAACGGGACCATCGGTTATTCCTTGCACGCAGGAGGCCAGTGGGTGACCAAACCTGTGCAAGCCTCATGCCAATATCGGCGCACACCCTCGCGCGCTCACCGCACCGGCGCCGCCACTTGCAGGCGCGCCCGCAAGCGCCGCCACTGCGCCGGAACCAGCGCGTCGCGTGCCAAGACCCAGCGCCTGATCCGACGGCCGTCATCGAGCGCGAGGACGATGAGCCAGGGGCTCAGAAAGCTCGAGCCATGCAGCGAGCTGGGCGCGTCGCTGCCGGAATGCTCCCAGGCATCGTCGGCACGCCAGCGCAACCATAGCGGCCGCCGGGCGCGCCGCCACTCGTGCACGCCGCTGGCGCATAGCAGGACGCCGCCGACGGCGCCCCAGGTCGGCGGCACCAGCAGCAGGGCGCCGGCCGCAAGCGCATGCAGCAGCACCAGCAAGCCGCCCAAAAGCGGCGATGGACGCGGCTCAAGCGTCAGCGGCGCGCTGAATGCGGGCGATGACATCGGCTTGATCGGGGTCGTGCGGGGGCGAGCGCCCGCACAGCAAGGCATAGAGCTCGGGATCGGGGTATTCGAGCAGCACAGCGAAGGCCGCCTGCGCCGGCGCGGGCGCCGTCTCGAAATCGCGCTCGACGAAGCGCGTGAGCAACTCGTCCAACTCCTTCATACCGCGCCGGCAAAGCCAGCGCAGCCGCGTGCGCTCGTTCAAGTCCGCTTCGCCTCCCTCCGGTCAGTCCGATCGGGACGACCCGCGCCCGATGCGATCGGACGCGTCCGCGACACATGGGTGCCGACCACCTCCGCGAGTGTACCGCGCTGGACGTGCAAGGTATCCGAGACCCGCGGTCTCGGATCGACCCAACATTGCCTACCCCCGCCGAGCGGCGAGGTCCTGCTTGATCTCGGCGATCGCCTTGGCGGGATTGAGCCCCTTGGGACAGACGTCGGTGCAATTCATGATCGTGTGGCAGCGATAGAGCTTGAACGGATCGTGCAGCGCATCAAGGCGTTCGCCGGTGGCCTCGTCGCGCGAGTCGATGATCCAGCGCCGCGCCGTCAGCAGCGTAGCCGGGCCCAGATACTTCTCCGGATTCCACCAATAGCTCGGGCAGCTAGTGGTACAGCAGGCACAGAGGATGCACTCGTACAGCCCATCCAGACGCGCCCGTTCTTCCTCCGACTGCAGCCGCTCGCGGTCGGGCGGCGTGGGCGAGTCCGTCTTGAGCCAGGGCTCGATCGAGGCGTACTGGGCATAGAAGTGCGTCATGTCCGGCACCAGGTCCTTGTGCACCGGCATGTGCGGCAACGGGAAGATATTGACGTCGCCCTTCACGTCGGCCAACGCGGTCGTGCAAGCGAGCGTATTGCCGCCATTGATGTTCATCGCGCAGGAGCCGCAAATCCCTTCGCGGCAGGAGCGGCGGAAGGTCAGGGACGGATCGATTTCGTTTTTGATTAGGATGATGGCGTCGAGAACCATCGCCCCGCAGCGATCCAGATCGACCTCGAAGGTATCGATCCGGGGATTGTCGTCCGTCTCCGGATCCCAGCGGTAGATGCGCACGCGGCGCGTGCGCGTCGCCTTCGCCGGCGGCGGCCAGGTCTTGCCCTCGTGCATCTGGCTGTTCAGGGGGAGCGTAAACTGCGCCATTGCTAGGCCCTCAAGAGGCGGCGGCCGCACGCCCGACCGCGGGCGGCGGCGTACGAAAGCGAACGAGCGGGGAGCCGATTCGTGGACCGCGCCGCGGTGCGTCGGTTCGATCGGGCCCGCTCCGGCCGTCCGGTCTCCGGGCTCAATACACCCGCTTGCTCGGCGGAATCACCTCGACCTCATCGCTCAGGGTGTAGAGATGCACCGGCCGATAGTCGATCCGGGTCGCACCGGAATCGACGTTCAACCAGCACAGCGTGTGCTTGAGCCAGTGGTCGTCATCGCGCTCGGGGTAATCCTCGCGCGCGTGCCCGCCACGTGTCTCGGTCCGATTGAGTGCGCCGTCGACCGTGGTCACCGCACAGCCGAGCAGGTTCTCGAGCTCGAGCGTCTCGACCAGGTCCGTATTCCAGATCAGCGAGCGGTCGGTCACGCGCACGTTGGCGAACTCGCGATAGATCTGCTGCATCTTCTCGCTGCCCTCGCGCAGCAGATCTTCGGTGCGGAATACCGCCGCGTTGCTCTGCATGGCCCGCTGCATGCGATCGCGCAGCGTGGCCGTGGGGATCTCGCCGTCGGCGTGGCGCAGCCGATCGAAGCGCTCGAGCGCCGGCTCGATCGCGTCGGCGGGCAGCGGCGGCTGCGGCCGCCCCGGCTCGACCACCTCCGCCGCACGGAGGGCGGCGGCGCGGCCGAACACGATGATGTCGAGCAGCGAGTTCGATCCCAGCCGGTTGGCGCCGTGCACGGACACGCAGGCGCCCTCGCCGATCGCCATCAGGCCCGGTACCACCGCATCGGGCTCGCCGTCGCGCAGGGTCACGACCTCGCCGTGGTAGTTGGTCGGGATGCCGCCCATGTTGTAGTGCACGGTGGGCAAGACGGGGATGGGCTCGCGCGTCACGTCGACGCCGGAGAAGATGCGCGCGGATTCGGCGATGCCGGGCAGGCGCTCCTCGATCACGTCGGCGCCGAGGTGCTGCAGGTTCAAATGCAGGTGGTCGCCTTCGGCTCCGACACCACGGCCCTCGCGGATCTCGACCGTCATCGCCCGGCTGACGACGTCGCGCGAGGCCAGGTCTTTGGCGTGGGGCGCATAGCGCCCCATGAAGCGCTCGCCCTCGGCGTTGGTCAGATAGCCGCCCTCGCCGCGCACGCCCTCGGTGATCAGACAGCCCACGCCGTAGATGCCAGTCGGATGGAACTGCACGAACTCCATATCCTGCAGCGGCAGCCCCGCCCGCAGCACCATGCCGTGTCCGTCGCCGGTGCAGGTGTGGGCCGAGGTACAGGAGAAGTACGACCGGCCGTAGCCGCCGGTCGCCAGCACCACCATCTGCGCGCGGAACCGATGCAGGGTCCCGGTCGACAGATCCCAGGCGAGCACGCCGCGGCAGGTGCCGTTCTCCATGATCAGGTCGATGGCGAAGAATTCGATGAAGAACTCGGCACGCTCCTGCAGCGAGCGCTCGTAGAGCGTATGCAGGATCGCGTGGCCGGTCCGATCGGCCGCCGCGCAGGTGCGCTGGGCCGTCCCCTGGCCGTAGCGCGTGGTCATACCGCCGAACGGGCGCTGGTAGATCGTACCCGCCTCGGTGCGCGAGAACGGCACCCCGGAGTGCTCGAGCTCGATCACCGCGGGCACCGCCTCGCGGCACATGTACTCGATGGCGTCCTGATCGCCGAGCCAGTCCGACCCCTTCACGGTGTCGTACATGTGCCAGCGCCAGTCGTCCTCGCCCATATTGCCGAGGGCAGCGCTCATGCCGCCCTGCGCGGCGACGGTATGGCTGCGGGTCGGGAACAGCTTGGTGACGCAGGCGGTGGACAGGCCCGTCTCGGCCATGCCCAAGGTCGCGCGCAGCCCGGCGCCACCGGCGCCTACCACGACGACATCGTAGGTGTGATCGACGACCGTGTAGTCGGCCCTCATGCGCTCAGGCTCCGCTCAGCTACCGTACGCAATCTGAATCACGGCGAGCACGCCCGCGAGCACCAGCAACACGGCCGCGAATTGAAATCCGATGACCGCTGCCGTACGCAGCCATTCGGTCGCGATGTAATCCTCGGCCACGGACTGCACGCCCAGCACGGCGTGCCAGAAGCCGACCACCAGCAGCAGGATCGCCAGGCCGGTATTGACCGGGTGGGCCAGCCAGCCGACCACCGTCGCATGGTCCGCGCTGCCGAGCAGGGCGATCGAGAACGCCAGCCATAGCGTCAGCGGAATCAGCGCGAGCGAGGTCAAGCGTTCGCGCCACCAGCGGCCCACGCCCTCGCCGGCGGCGCCCAGACCCCGCGCGCGGGACAATGGCGTGCGCAAGCTCATGCCCAGTTCCCATCGGCAGCAATCGCCAGCACCCAGGTAAGCACCGTGAGCGCGAGCGCCGCCACAATGACCAGGCGCGCCGTGCGCCGGGTCGTCGGGAGCTCGAGTCCGAGCCCCACATCCCAGAACAGGTGGCGGGTGCCGGTGCAAAGGTGGGTGTACAAGACCAGCGTCAGGAGAAACAGGATACCCTGCCCGACCCAGCTCGTCATCGCGCCGTGCAGCGCCTGGTAGGCCGCGGGACCGGCGGCCGCGGCGATCAGCAGGGCGATGCCCCAGATACTCCCGACCACCAGTACCAGCCCCGTAATGCGGTGCGTGATCGACAGCAGCGCATTGAGCGGCAGACGGTAGATCTGCAGATGGGGCGACAGCGGGCGATTGTCGCGCTCGGCGGCCATGTCGGTCTCTCTCTGAAGCGGGTGATCACGGCCGCGCGACAGGCCCGAGACCGCGTCCCCGGATGGTCGAGACGGCAGTGGACGGGTATCGAGGCAGCAATCCGCCGCACACTCGATGGCGCCGCTCGCGGCCGCGTGGGACGCGCTCGCTGCGCAAGCGCCCGCCAGGCCGGCATATTGTTGCGGTTTGCGGGCATATTGTCAAAACACTGAGCGGTGTTAGCGGCATATCACAGTGCTTGGCACTAGGCATAAGTAATAGGGCAGCATTATTCACGCGTGTATCGGCCATAACGCAGGAGCGTCCACCCCGGAGGCGTCGAACTGGCCGCGCATCTCGCGCCCGATCGACCGGGCCGCGGCGCCGCGGCGGCGTGCTTCCCTTTGCAGACCCGTCCGCAGCCTGCATGATGAGTCCCAGGGCATGCACACCATTGCGATTGTCGAACCTTATGGCGACTCAAGCCTCCGAAGGCGCCGCAATCGCCTCGCGCCAATCCACGCTGGAAGCGGCGCTCGGCGCCGGCGTCTGTTGCGAACTCGATGACACCGGCGTCCTCGTCGTCACCGGCGACGACGCGAGCGATTTTCTGAACGCCCAGTTCAGCAGCAATGTCGCGCAGCTGCAGCCGGGCGCGGCGGCGCTGACCTCGTATTCCGACGCGCGCGGCCGTGTCCTGGCCGTCCCGCGCGTATTCGCCGACGCCGCCGGCTTCCGGCTGGTCCTGCCGGCACAACGCCTCCCCGGCGTCCGGCAGCAGCTGCAGAAGTTCGTGCTGCGCTCCGCCGTGCAGCTCACGGAGAGCTCGGAGGCGCACGGCGTGCTCGGGCTGGCCGGTGAGCGCGCAGCCCAGGGGCTCGAGACGCTGCTGCCGCAAGCACCGGAAAGCCCCTGGGACGCGGCCGGCCTGGCGCACGGCGGCAGCCTCGTTCGCCTGCCCGGGCAGCGGCCGCGCTGGCTGGTATGCGCGCCGCCCGAGGACCTGGCGGCGGTGCGCGAGGCCGTCGTCGCCGCCGGCGCGCTCGCCGCCGACGCCAGCGCCTGGCGCTTGCTCGAGATCGAGGCCGGGCTGCCGAGCGTCTACGAGCCCACGGCGGAACATTTCGTCGCCCAGATGCTCAATCTGGACCGTCTCGGGGCGCTCGACTTCCGCAAGGGCTGCTATCCGGGCCAGGAGGTGATCGCGCGCACGCATTACCTGGGACGGATCAAGCGGCGCATGCACCTGCTGCGCTCCGACGCGGCACCGCCCGCGCCCGGTGATCACGTGTACAAGGCGGAGCAGGCGGCCGGCGAGATCGTCGACGCCGCCCCGCATCCGGAGGGCGGCTGTCTCGCGCTGGCGGTACTGCGCCTGGAGGCAGCCGAGGGCGAGCTCGCGCTGGGTGCGCCGGACGGGCCCGGCGCCCGGCCCGAGGCGCCGCCCTACGGCCTGACCGACGAAGGCTGACGGTGCGCCGCGTCTACACGGCCGAGAACGCCTTCGACGCCCAGCTCGTGCGCGACCGCCTGGCCGAAGCCGGCATCGCGGCGAGCGTGCACGGGCAAATGCTGACCGGCGCGATCGGCGAGCTCCCCGCCGATGCCCGCCCGAGCGTCTGGATCGAAGACGAGGCCGACTACGACCGCGCCCGGGGGATCGTCACCGAATTCGAGCAGACCGACCCCGAGGGCGCCCCCTGGACCTGCCCCCGCTGCCACGAGCAAAACGGCCCCGCCTTCGAAACCTGCTGGAACTGCGGCGCGCCACCCGCGTCTCGGGGAACCACGGATGAACACGGATAAACACGGATGGCGATCGCGGATAGCGCTCAGGAGCAGAGCTGACGTGGCCGCCCCGACATAGATAAAGGGCTCGGCGGCAATCGGGCTGCGCAGCGTAGGGCCCTTTCCATCGATGTGAGCTATCTGGTGTTTACCTCGCCGCGATCTAGTCATTCTCGCCCGCGGCATCGAGACGTACGGACGACCGACTCGCCGTCCCTCGCCACAATCCGTGTTGATCCGTGTTCATCCGTGGTTCTCTTTTTCTAAGAAGCGCTGAACGCGCGCCGCGAGCTGCGCATCGATCGCATCGGACTTGCTGTCGTACCACTCGACGCCTTCCATGCCGCGCAGCCAGGTGAGCTGGCGTTTGGCGAGCTGGCGGGTGGCGGTGATGGCACGTTGGACCATGGTGTCGTAGTCGACGCCGCCGGCGAGGTATGCGGCCACCTGGCGGTAGCCGACCGCGCGCATGGCGGGGCAATCGGCGGTCACGCCCGGCTGGGCCAGCAGCGCGCGCACCTCCTCGACCAGCCCGTCCGCCAGCATCTGGTGAAAGCGGCGCTCGATGCGCGCATGCAGCGCCGCCCGGTCGGTCGGCGCGAGCGCCAGATACAGCGCGCGGTAGCCCAGCGCGTCGCCGCGATCCGGTGCCTCGGCGTGGTAGCTGGAGATCCGATTCCCGCTGATGCGGTAGACCTCGAGTGCCCGCTGTGTCCGCTGCGGGTCGTTCGGGTGGATGCGCTGCGCGGCCTCGGGATCGACTCGCGCCAGTTCCGCGTGGAGCGCCGCCAGGCCGCGCTGATCCAGCTCGGCCGCCAACCGCGCACGCACCGCGCGATCGGACGGCGGCATGGGCGCGAGCCCGCGCGTCAGCGCCTGCACGTACATCATGGTGCCGCCGGCCAGCAGCGGCACGCGACCGCGGGCCGTGATGTCGGCCATCACCGCGCGGGCGTCGTCGCGGAAACGCCCGGCCGAATAGGGCTCGCTCGGATCGACTCGATCGAGCAGATGATGCGGCGCGCGGGCCAGGGTCTCTGCGTCCGGGCGGGCGGCGCCGATGTCGAGGCCGCGATAGACCAGCGCCGAGTCGACGCTGACGATTTCCAGCGGCAGGCGCTCGGCCAACGCCACCGCGTGCCCGGTCTTGCCGGAAGCGGTCGGCCCCAGCAGGAAGATCGCGGGCGGGCGCCCCTCGCCCGTTCCCGGCGCGCTCATCGGCCGCGCAGGAACAGCCGGTCCAGGTCGGCGATGGGCAACTGCACCCAGGTCGGCCGGCCGTGGTTGCACTGGTTGCTGCGTTCTGTGCGTTCCATCGCCCGCAGCAGGCTGTCCATCTCCGCCTGCGTCAGTCGCCGCCCGGCGCGCACGGAGCCGTGGCAGGCCATGGTCGACAGGACTCGGTCGCGCTCTTCGGCCAGGCGGTCGCTCGAGCCCAGCGCGCGCAAATCGGCCAGCACGTCGCGCACCAGCGCGGCGGTATCGGCGTCCGCGAGTAGTACCGGCACCTGCCGCACGCTGAGTTCCTCCGGCCCGCTGCGGTCCACCTCGAATCCGAGCGCCTGGAAAGCCTCCGGCTGGCGTTCGGCGGTTTCCGCCTCCTCCGCGCTCACGGCCAGCGCGAGCGGCACCAGCAGCGGCTGCGCTCGGATGGGTCCGGCGTCATGCCCGGCCTTGAGTCGCTCATAGGTGACCCGTTCGTGTGCCGCATGCATGTCGACCAGCACCAGGCCCTCGGCGTTTTCCGCCACGATGTAGGTGTCGTGGATCTGCGCCCGGGCGAAGCCGAGTGGCGGCAGCGCCGGCTCGGCCGCCTCCGGCTGCGCCGGAGCGCCCTCGGCGGCGGATTCGTGCAGCGCCGCATAGGAAGCCATCTGCTCGCCCAGGTCCA
Organism: uncultured Ectothiorhodospiraceae bacterium; assembly: GCA_964625925.1. Taxonomy (GTDB): domain Bacteria; phylum Pseudomonadota; class Gammaproteobacteria; order XJ16; family Halofilaceae; genus Halofilum. The sequence continues at coordinate 46,561 of CAZVBX010000004.1, forward strand.
TGCTGGGCTGCCGCGGCATGGCACCGCCCGCGGCGGGCGGGACCGGTGACGTCGCGGGAGCCGGCGCTGCGGCCGCGCCCGCGTGCGTCCGGGCGACCGCCTCCTGCAACGTGCGGCGGAGAAAGTCATGCACCAGGCGGCTGTCGCGGAAGCGCACCTCGTGCTTGGCCGGGTGCACGTTGACGTCGACTTGCGCGGGATCGAGTGCGAGATACAGCACGAAGGCCGGATGCCGGCCGTGATACAGCACGTCGGCGTAGGCCTGCCGCACCGCGTGGGTGACCACACGGTCCCGGATCGCCCGGCCGTTGAGGAAGAATTCTTGCTGATCGGCCTGGGCGCGCGAGAACGTCGGCTGGGCGATCCAGCCCGACAGCGTGAGACCGGGTCCGGCCTGATCGATGCGCAAGGCGTGCTCGACGAATCCCGGGCCGAACACGGCGGCCAGGCGGCGCTGGCGCGCGTCCTCGTCCTCAGCCCGACGCCAATGGCTGGTGCCGCCGCCGTTGTGCGTCAGCCGGAACTCCACGTCGAAGCGCGCCAGCGCCAAGCGCCGCACGAGGCGCTCGATGTGGCCGTATTCCGTGCGCTCGGTGCGCAGGAAGCGCCGTCGTGCGGGGGTATTGTGGAACAGGTCGCGCACTTCGACCGTCGTGCCCGCGGGATGCGCCGCCGGCGCAACCCCGCCGTCGGGCTCGAGGGCATGCGCATGCGCCGCATCGGGCGTCGCCGAGACGATCCGCAAACGCGCCACCGAGGCAATGCTCGGCAGGGCCTCGCCGCGAAAGCCCAGGCTGGCGACATGCTCGAGATCGTCCAGGGTCCCGATCTTGCTGGTGGCGTGGCGCTCCAGCGCGAGCGGCAGCTCATCGGGCGGGATGCCGCCGCCGTTGTCGCGCACCCGGATCAAGCGCGCGCCGCCCTGCTCGATCTCGATCTCGACGCGCCGGGCACCGGCGTCGAGGGCGTTCTCGACCAGTTCCTTCACGATCGACGCCGGCCGCTCGACGACCTCGCCGGCGGCGATCTGATTCACCAGGGATTCGGGCAGCGCACGGATCGTCATGGCGCCCCATTATCCCGGCGCGCCCCCGCGTGCTCCAGGGGTAGCGCGCCAGGGAAGCCACGCGCCGGGGCCGGAGCAAGCGCTGGCGGTGCCTCTGGCGGTAAGGCCCGTCCCGCATGGCCCCAAGCGTCCTGTCTCGTAAGGTCCCGATTTCCCGGCGAGTCTACGGCGCCAGGCAGCGTTTGCACCTCACCCTAGGCGCGCTATGAGTCGTCGGCGCGCCTTGGCCAGTCGCCCCGATCACTCGCCGAAAAATCCAACGAACTTACGAGACGGGACACTAGCCGCTGGACGGCTAGTTCTGGGCATAGACGTGCGTGCCCGGCGGCGCGCGGCCGTCGAAGTACTGCCGCAGGCCGTCGCGAATGGCACGCGCGAGGTCCCGCTGATGCGACGAGGTGGTGAGCTGGCGCTCCTCCCGCGGATTGGAGATGAACGCTGTCTCGACCAGGATCGACGGGATGTCGGGCGACTTGAGCACGGCGAAGCCGGCCTGCTGGACGCTGTGCTTGTGCAGCCGGTTGACCTCGCCGAGCTCGGCGAGCACCCGTTCGCCCGCCGTCAAGCTGGACTCGATGCTCGCGGTTTGCGATAGATCGAGCAGCACCGAGGCGACCATCTCGTCCTTGTCGTCGAGCGACACCCCACCGATCAGATCGGCCGAGTTCTCGCGCTCAGCGAGCCAGCGCGCGGCCTCGGAGCTGGCGCCGTTGACCGACAGCGCGTACACGGACGAGCCGCGGGCGCGGGCGTCGCGGAAGGCGTCGGCGTGAATCGAGATGAACATGTCCGCCTGAGCCTCGCGCGCGCGGCGGATGCGCTTGCGCAGCGGCAGGTAGACGTCGCTGTCGCGCGTCATTACCGGGCGGAAGCCCGGCGTTTCCCGCAGCAGGTCGCGCAGGCGCCGGGCTACCTGGAGTACCACGTCGGATTCGCTGGTGCCGTTGCGCCCGAGCGCCCCGGGGTCGTGACCGCCGTGGCCCGGGTCGATGGCGATCACCAGATCGCGCAGGTCTTGCGGTCCGGGGTTGCGCGCACCGCCCTGCGCCGCCCCTTCCGGCGGGAGCACATCGACCACCAGCCGGTGGCCGTAGGATCCGGCCGGTTCGAGCATGAAGCTGCGCGCCCGCGCCGGTCGCTCCAGGTCGAGCACCACGCGCAGATCGTCGCCGTTGCGCACCGCGCTGCGAATGCCCGCAACGCGCGAGCGGTCGCCGAGCGCGCTCGGCAGCTTCGCGTCGGGATCGACGTCCTCGAGGTCGATCACGATGCGCGCCGGATCGCTCAGGGTGAATACGGAATGCGGGGTCGGCGCACCCAGGTCGAACACCAGCCGCGCCCGGTCGCTGGTGACCGAAGTGCGCAGCTCGGTGAGCCGGGTCGAATCGGCCGCAAGCGCGGCGCTGGCGTGAACGGCGAGCAAAGCAACGGTGGCGACAAGCGCCAGCCAGCACGAGCCATACGCAGCGCCGCGTCGATCCCTGCGGATACGGGCCTGTCGCACGCGGGTCTCCCTCCGGCCCCTCCCTCCGAGGCCGCAGGCTCAAGTGTGCCGCTTTTTGCGACCACGTCAAGATTTTTTTGCCCTGCGGGCACGAAGATAGGCGCGTTATTTAAGAAAGGATCGAAGAGCTGAAGCGGGCTCGTCCGCCTGGCGCCGTGCCCGGCACCCCCGCCGACTAAACGGGACGCTCGGGCCTGTTATCGCATTCCGCGCTCGTCGAGCCGCTCGGGCAGCCCGCGCACGCAACGCCCGTCGCCGTGATAGTCGAGCGTCAGCGCCCAGTCGATCGACGGTAGCCGGTCACCACCGCGCTCGGGCCACTCCACCAGCCAGACCGCATCGGCGGTCGCCAGGTCGCGCACACCGATCAGCTCGAGCTCGTCCGGATCGCCCAGCCGGTACAGGTCGAGGTGGTGCACCGTGCGGTCGGCGAGCGGATAGGTCTCGACCAGGGTGTAGGTGGGACTGCGTACCGGGCCGGCATGGCCCAGTGCATGCAGGCAGGCGCGCACCAGCGTGGTCTTGCCCGCGCCCAGCGGCCCCGCGAGCGTGACGACCCGCGGGGGGTCGAGCACGCCGGCGAGCTCGGCGCCCAGGGCGTCCATTGCGTCGGGATCGGCAAGGATCCGCTCAGCCATCGCGGGCGTCGCGCAGCGTCGGCGCCAACGCGGCGGTGAGATCGCCCGGCAGGACACCGGATTCTCCGGCCGTCGCGGCGCAGCGGTCGGCCGCGGCGGCATGCAGCCAGACACCGGTCGCGGCGGCGACGGACGGCGCCAGGCCCTGGCCCAGCAACGCGGCGATCGCGCCGCTCAGTACATCGCCCATGCCCCCGACCGCCATCGCCGGACGCGCGCCGGGAAGCATACGCGGCGGCTCACCGGGCGCGCCAACCAGCGAACCCGCCCCCTTGAGCACGACGGTGGCATCGTAGCGCTGGACCAGGCCCGCGAGCGCGGCGAAACGATCCTGCTGCACCTCGGCGGCGCTCGAGCCCAGCAGGCGGCCGGCCTCGCCGGGATGCGGCGTCAGCACGGTGTCCGGCCCGATCGGGCCGGGCGCCTCGGCGAGCAGCGAGAGCCCATCGGCATCGAGCAGCCGCCGCCGACCCTCGGCCGCGCGCACCGCCGCGAGCGCTGCACGGCTCCAGTCGCCCTGGCCGAGCCCGGGACCGGCGACCACCACGTCGGCCGCACCGAGCAACTGCGGCAACTCGCCGTCGGGGTCGGCGAGCGCGCGCGTCATCAACTCGGGACGGGCCAGCGCGAGCGAGGTCGCGTGCTCCGGGCGCGTGCCGACGGTGACCAGGCCGGCGCCGCAACGCAGCGCGGCCTCGCCCGCCATGCGCGCCGCCCCGGCGAGGCCGTAGTCGCCGCCGACCACGAGGACGTGCCCGTGATGGCCCTTGTGCGCCGCCGGCCGTCGCCGCGGCAGGCGTGGTCCGACCCAGCCGCGATCGATCGGCTGCACCGTTTCGCCGGATTCGGCGTAGACCGCGTCCGGCACCTCCAGGCGGTCGAGGAACACCGGACCGGTGAAGTCGGGCGCGGCGCCGGTATAAAGCCCACGCTTGGCGCCGATGAAGGTGACCGTCGCTGCGGCGGCGATGGCATCGCCCAGCACGGCGCCCGTGTCGGCCTGCAGCCCGGAGGGGATATCGAGCGCGAGCACGGGCACCGCCGCCGCGTTGATTCGCGCGACCGACTCGGCGATGGCACCGTGCACCGGGCGGTCCAGGCCCGTGCCGAGCAGCGCGTCGATCACGAGGTCGGCAGCGGCCGGCTCGAGCGCGTCGAGCGCCACGTGGTCGCCACCGGCGGCGGCCCAATCCGACCACGCGCGGGCCGCCGCGCCCCGCAACTGCTGCGGCTCACGCGCCAGCGCCACGCGCACGTCGTAGCCTGCCGCTCGCGCCAGGTTCGCGAGCACCACACCGTCGCCGCCGTTATTGCCGCCGCCGCAGAAGATCGCGAGCGAGCGTGCCGCGGGCCAGCGCAGTTGCAACAAGCGGAACGCCGCCGCCCCCGCCCGTTGCATCAGCATGTAGCCGGCGGCGTCGGGATCGACGCCGCCAGCGGCGCCGAGTCGCTCGATCGCACGCCGGTCGAGCTCGCGCACCTGCGCGGCGGTGTAGAGCGTGCCGGTATGCGTGCCCATGGCGCTTCAGCGTAGCGCGGGCGCGAGCAGGTCGCTCTTGATCGTGTGGGCCAGGGTCGCCCCGATGCGGTCGGAGAAACGCTGCAGCAAGTCCTTGCGCGGCGTGAAGTCGACCATCCGTTCCGCTCCGACGATATCGCGCGCGACTTGGGCCGGGGTGGCGAGCTCATCGACCAAGCCATGGTCCATGGCGCGGGCACCGGTCCAGACCAGACCGGAGAAGAGATCGACCGGCGGGTTCTCGGCCAGCCGGTCGCCGCGCCCGCGCTCGACCGCCGTTACGAACTGCTGGTGGATCTGATCGACCATGCCCTCGAGGTGCGCGACTTCCTGCGGCTCCTGGGGCAAAAACGGATCGAGCAGCGCCTTGTTCTCGCCGGCGGTGATCAGGCGCCGCTCGACGCCGACCTCCTCCATCGCTTCGACGAAGCCGAAACCGCCGATACGCACCCCGATGGAACCAACCATACTCGCCTGATTGGCGAAGATACGGTCAGCCGCGGCGGCGATGTAATAACCGCCGGAGGCGCACAGATCCGTCGCCACGGCGTAGACCGGGGTGTCGGGATGCTGCCCGCGCAAGCGGCCGATGGCGTCGTACACCATGCCCGCCTGCACCGGGCTGCCGCCCGGGCTGTTGATGCGTAGCAACACACCGCGCGTGTTCGGATCGGCGAAGGCCGACTCGAGCCCCTGGATCACCCGGTCCGCGCTGGCATCCGCGCCCGGAACGATCAGCCCCGAGACGTCCACGACGGCCGTATGGGGGCCGCCGTCGCGCTGATCCGACGGCATCAGCGGCCCCACGTTGAGCACGGCGAACAGCACAACGAACAGATACAGCAGCACCAGGGACTTGAACAGAATCCCCCAGCGGCGACTGCGACGCTGCTCCACCAGCGCGGCCGTCGCCAGGCGGGACAGCGTTTCACGCTCCCATTCGCCGCCACGGTCCTCCCGGGCACCATCCTCGTCGTTGTGCGCCATCGTCCTTTCCTCCGATCAGGTTGAACCGATGCGGCGCCGGGCGTTCACACTGAGCCGGCCAGGCGCGCGCGTATGGACTCGATCTCCGGTGGCAGCGCGCTCTCGACCCGCACCCAACCATCGGCGCCGGTAAAGCCGAGCCCGCTGGCATGCAGCAGCAGCCGCGGCGCGCGTCCGCCCGCGAACAAGCCGCGCTCGCGGGCGCGCGCTCCGTATTTCATATCGCCGGCCAGGGGATGGCCGAGACCGGCGGCATGCACCCGGATTTGGTGCGTGCGGCCCGTGTCGATGCGCACCTCCGCCAGGGTCAGGCCCTCTGCCGCGCCGAGGCGCTCGAAGTGGCTGGTCGCCGAGCGACCCGACGCATCGGCCCGCACCAGGCGTTCGCCCGATGCGGGCATGTACCGTTGCAAGCGCGCGTCGACGGTCGCACGGGGGCCGGGCCATTCTCCCAGCAGCACGGCGTGATAGCGCTTTTCGAAGCCGCCGGCGCGCAATTCGTCCTGCAGCCGGCGCAGCGCGCCCCGGCCCTTGGCGATCAGCAGGCAGCCGGAGGTGTCGCGATCCAGCCGATGCACCAGCTCGGGCCGTGCAATATCCGGGCGCAGCTCGCGCAGGCCATCGATGAGTCCGCCGCCAAGACCGCTACCCGCATGCACGGCGACGCCGGCCGGCTTGTCCAGCACCAAGGCCTCGGCGTCTTCATAGAGCGTGGCATCGCGCAGCCGCGCAAGCAGCCCCGGCGGCAGCCGGCCACCGGCGTAGCGCTGCCCATGCACCGGCGGCACGCGCACGCGGTCGCCCGCCACCAGGCGGTAACCGGCCCGGATGCGACCGCCGTTGACCCGCACCTCGCCGCGCCGCAATAGCCGATAGATCCGCGCGCGCGGCACGCCACGCAACACCCGCAGAAGATAGTTGTCTACCCGTTGACCCGCGTCGTCCGGCTCGATTTCGACGGTACGCGCCTTGGGCGCGGATGCGGCGGTGTGGGTCATTGCTTGGTCGCCCCAGGTTCGCATTGCGGCCCTGTCTACGCACTGCTATAGTGCGATTGCGCTTTTTTGCCCGCAATTCAAACGGATGCGCTGGATCGGTTTGCCGCATGACGGCCACCTTCGCGGGCAGAACGCGTGGTCCGACAAGAGCCTATTGAACGACTGGGCCTGCCGCGACCCGATTGTACCGACGCGCCGAGTCGTGCGGAACGACCCGCGGGCGTACAACAGAACCGATTCGAAAAGGCCGCGCGGCGCTAAGGATACGCGCGGGCCTGTCGAACAGCCGCCGGCGGCGACGCTCGAGGAGCGACGCGCGCCGGGATGCCGGCCAGCGACCGGCGACAACGAAAACGGGTGCCCGGCCCCTGAAGGCCGAGCGCACGGAAATGGAACGCAACGCGCGCGCAAGCCGGCGGATCCTCCCCGCGGATTCACGCCTCCTGGTGCCTCGCCCGGCGTCGTCTACGCCGCTGCAGGCCCAGCGCCAGCGCGACACGCATCAGTGTCCGCGCCCCGCGGTCGTACGCCCGGCGCCGCGTTCAACCGGACGGTTACACCATGAAACGAATGCTGATCAACGCGACTCAGCCGGAAGAGTTGCGTGTTGCCATCGTCGACGGGCAGCGCCTGGAAAACCTGGACATCGAACACGGCGCCCACGAGCAGAAGAAGGCCAACGTCTACAAGGGCATCATCACCCGCGTCGAGCCCAGCCTCGAAGCGGCCTTCGTGAATTACGGCGCTGAGCGCCACGGCTTTCTCCCCTTCAAGGAAATCGACCGCGCCTACCTGGGCGGAGAGCGCGCCGATGGCGGCGGCCGCATCCAGGTCAAAGAGGCGCTCAAGGAGGGGCAGGAGATCCTGGTCCAGGTGGAGAAGGAAGAGCGCGGCAACAAGGGCGCCGCGCTGACCACCTACATCAGCCTTGCCGGACGCTACCTCGTCCTCATGCCCAACAATCCGCGCGCCGGCGGGGTGTCGCGCCGTATCGAGGGCGAGGATCGCGCGGAGGTGCGCGAGGCCATCAGCCAGCTCGAGGTGCCCGAGGGCATGGGCACGATCGTGCGCACGGCCGGCGTCGGCCGCACCGCCGAGGAGCTGCAGTGGGACCTCGACTACCAGGTCGAGATCTGGAAAGCGATCCAGAAGGCCGCCGACGAGCGCAAAGCGCCGTTCCTGGTGTACCAGGAGAGCAACGTCATCATCCGCGCCCTGCGCGACTACTTCCGCAACGACATCGGCGTCATCCAGATCGACGAGCCGGGCATCTACGAGCAGGCGCGGCAGTTCGTCGAGCAGACGATGCCGCACAACGCGCGCAAGCTGAAGCTGTACGAGGACAGCGTGCCGCTGTTCTCGCGCTTCCAGATCGAGCAGCAGATCGAGACCGCGTTCGAGCGCGAGGTCTCCCTGCCCTCCGGCGGCTCGCTCGCCATCGACCACACCGAGGCGCTGATCTCGATCGACATCAACTCGGCGCGTGCCACCAAGGGCGCCGATATCGAGGAGACGGCCTTCAACACCAACCTGGAGGCGGCCAACGAGATCGCGCGCCAGCTACGCCTGCGCGACATCGGCGGTCTGATCGTGGTCGACTTCATCGACATGATGAGCAACCGCCACCAGCGCGAGGTCGAGAACCGCCTGCGCGACGCGGTGAAGATGGACCGCGCACGGGTCCAGATCGGGCGCATCTCGCGCTTCGGCTTGCTGGAAATGTCGCGCCAGCGGCTGCAGCCCTCCCTCGGCGAGACCGCCTCGATCACCTGCCCGCGCTGCTTGGGCCACGGGACCATCCGCAGCCTGGGCTCGCTGTCGCTGACCATCCTGCGCGTCGTCAGCGAGGAGGCGATGAAGGACGCCACCGAGCGCGTCGTCGCCAAGGTGCCGGTGCAGATCGGTACCTATTTGCTCAACGAGAAACGCGAGCAACTGCGGCGCATCGAGGACGGCAATGGCGTGCACCTGCTGATCGTCCCCGATCCCTCGTTGGAGACGCCGCACTACAAGATCGAGCGCGTGCGCAAGTCCGATAGCGAGCATGAATCGGGCATGCACCGCAGCTACGAGCTGGCCGGCGAGCAAGCGCCCGAGGCGCTGTACGTGCCCACGACCGAGGACACGAAAAAGGAGGCCGAGCAGCCCGCCGTTCGCGCGATCTCGCCGAGCTCGCCGGCGCCGCCGGGCCGCCAGGCGGAGCCGGTCGAGGCATCGGACCAAGCCGCCGACCAGGGGGCTGCGGCGAAAGGCGGCTCCGCGCGTAGCGGCGGTTTTCTGTCGCGCGTGACGCGGGCGCTGTTCGCGAGTGGCGCCGACGCCGAGCCCAGCCAGACCGAGCCCGCGTCGGGCAGCGCCGACGAGCCGGCCCAACGAGGCGGCGCGTCGGACCGGGCAGACGCCCGCAGCAGTGACGACGACGCGGACGAGACCGGCAGCGGCAATCGCCGCCGTGGTGGGCGCAACCGCCGGGGCGGCCGGGGACGGAACGGCGCGAGCGGCGGCAAATCCGCCGGATCCAGCCAGGACAGCTCGAGCGCCGGCAAGCGCGCCAAGTCCAGCGACGCCAAAGGCGGCGCCTCGGACTCGCGTGAGGCCGGCGGCGGCAGCCGCCAGGGCGGCAGCGACCGAGGCACGCAGGACAAACAGGGCAAGCGACAGGCGCGCGCCAACCAGCCCGACGCACAGCAGCCGGCCGCCGAGTCGGCCTCGACGGAGAGCCCTGCAGCGTCAAGCGACAGCTCGCAGGAGAGCAGCGGCGAGAACAAGCCGCGCTCGCGGGGCCGCTCGCGCCGCGGCGGGCGGCGTCGCCGCGGCGGCCGTCGCGGCGGCGCCGAGAGCGAAGCCGCCGCGACCGAGGACGCGCAGACCAAGGACGCAAAGGCCCCCGAGCCGAAAACGGCAGAGGCGAAACCCGCGCAATCCAAGTCGCCGGATGCGAAATCCTCGGACGCGAAGTCCCCGGAGCCGAGCGGCGAGGAAGTGCAAGACCGAGACGCTGCGTCCGGGGGCCAGCGCGCGGACGCAGAGCACGGGGCCGGCCAGACGAGCGGCTCCGCGGCAGGCGGCGCCAAGCGGTCGGAGACAGCCGCTGAGCGCCCCGATCGCGGGAGTGGCCAACCCAAAGCCCAATCGCCGGCCACGAGCGCCGAGGCGCCTGCGTCCGAACCGGCGGCGAGCGAGCCGAGCCCCGAGCCCGACGCCACTGCGTCAGCGCCCGACCAAGCGGCCGCAAGCTCCCAAGGACCGGCGGCGGGCAAGCCGGAGACCGGCGACTTGCCGCCCGACCCGGTGCGGGATCCGACCGAGACCAGCATTTCGGCGCGTCAACCCAGCGACTACGGCACGAGCGTGAAGTCTCTGGCCGAGCACGGCCCGGCACGGGAAACGGAGTCCCACGACGAGCCGGATACGTCAGGCGGCAAGAATGAGTCGGACCCGGGCGAGGACTCGTCCGATGACACCAGGAAGGCCAAGGCGGGCAGCGAGCGCTGAGCGGCGGGACGGGCGGAGTCGCCCGCGGGCGGCGGTCGCTCGCGCCGACCGCTCGCCGCGCCCCGCGGAGCGCCGGTGCAGCGCGGGCGCCACAAGATCCGCGCGCTATCGTGCCTGGCGCACGGCGCACGCCTAGGCCGCGATTACCAACCCTGGCGCTCGCGCACGTGCTCCAGCAGGCGATCGGCGCCGCTCTCGACCAGGTCGAGCACCTCCTCGAAGCCGTTGCGCGCGCCGTAATACGGATCGGGCACGTCCTGGCCGATGGCCTCGGCGACGTAATCGAGCAGACGCGCGATCTCGGCGCGCCCGTTCGGAAAGGCCAAATCCTCGAGGGTGGCGAGATTGAGCCCATCCATCGCGAGGACATAGTCGAAGGTGAGCAGGTCGCTCGGATCGAGCTGGCGCGCGCGCAGGTTGCCGAGCTCGTAGCCGCGCCGGGCCGCGGCCTCGCGCGCCCGCCGGTCGGGCGCTTGCCCGACGTGGTAGCCGTGCGTCCCGGCCGAGTCGACGTCGATCCGATCGGCGAGGCCCGCCGCACGCACGCGCTCGCGAAACACGGCGTGCGCCGTCGGCGATCGACAGATGTTGCCGGTGCACACGAACAGAACGCGGACCGCTGCCTTCGTCTCGCTCATCAGATCTCCGGTTGCGAGAACGCTCGCCCCGCGGGGCAAGCGGTCCTGGCCGAGCCGGAGTGGCGCCCAGGACCGATTTGAACGACTGCTAAGCGGGAGGGCATTATGCGCAACGCTTGACCCGCCCTCAAACCTTTGACTATGTTGCGCGCCTTTAACGGCCCGCGGCGCGGGCGCGAGTTCCGGCGCGCGGTCCGGCTGTCCCCTGCCCGGTCAAGCTGCCGTGGGATTGTGGCAGCGTAACCACAAGCCTAAGCCGGCATATTTCTATCCAAGGAGTCCACCCATGAGAATAGTGCTCATCGGTCAACAGGCCTTCGCCCGCGACGTGCTGAACGGGCTGATCGAAAAAGGTCACGAGATCGTCGGCGTTTTCACCGACATCCGCGACGAAAACGCCCCGGACGTGCTCGCCGACACCGCGAAGGAAAAGGGCCTGGCCGTGTATCGCCCCTGGTCTTTCAAGAAGCCCGAGGTGGCCGAGCAGATGGCCGAGCTCAAGCCCGACCTCTGCGTGATGGCGTTCGTCTGGAAGATCGTGCCGAACGAGATCATCGACCTGCCCAAGCTGGGCACGATCCAGTTCCACCCGTCGCTGCTCCCGCGCCACCGTGGTCCGGCCTCGATCAACTGGGCCATGCTCATGGGCGACGACCGGACCGGTATCACCATCTTCTGGCCGGACGGCGGCCTCGACACCGGGCCGATCCTGATGGAGCGCTCCTGCGCCATCGCGCCCGACGACACCGTGGGCACGCTGTACTTCAACAAGCTGTTCCCGATCGGTGTCGAGGCCATGATCGACTCGGTCGGCCTAGTCGAGCGCGACATCGCCCCCAAGATCCCGCAGGATCCGGGTTCCGACACCTACGAGCCCTGGTGCAAGCCGGAGCACGTCAAGGTCGACTGGAGCAAGTCGGCCAGCGAGGTCTATGACCTGTGCCGCAGCGCGGATCCGGCTCCGGGCGCCAACGCCGAGATCGACGGCAAGACGGTGCAGTTCTTCGACACCAAGCCGCTGTCCGACAAGAGCGGCAGCCCGGGCGAGATCCTCGACGCCAGTGACGGTCTCGTGGTCGCCTGCGGCGACGGCGCCATCCAGGCCGGCCGCGTCCGCGTCGATGGCGGCAAGAAGGGCAAACCCGCCGACATCGGCGAGGAAGACACGCTGAAGGTGGGCGCGAAGCTCAGCTAAGCGCTACGGATCCCCACCGCCCGCCAAGGGCGGATCGACGGATCGCGCCAAGGCCCCCTGTTCCGCAGGGGGCCTTTTTCGTGTGCACTACCCGATTTCGTGGGCGCCACCCGATTCAGTCGAGGCGGGCGCACGACGCGCATTCCCCACGCGAGGAGGCACAACGCCGAGGCGGCACACAAGCCCCCGCCGCGGCGATCGCGGGAAGCCGTAACAAGCCCTAGTCGGCAGGCAACCCGGCCGAAAACACCGACAGGCCCAGCAAAAAGTAGAAAGGTCCGAGCGTGGCGCCGACCACCACACCGGCGGCGCCGAGGAGCATGATCGTGCCTCCGGTAAACCGAAGCAGATAGGCCGGTAGAGACATGGCGCAACTTGTTCTTTGCAGTTGTCACTGATGTTCTACCGTAGAACATATCAAAACGGGATCGCATGCGACTACTGGCGAGCGGGACGCGGTGCGGTCCGAGGTAGGCACCGTAGGTGGTGCGCTGCCAGTGCCCCACCGGAGGACAGGTGGATCGGCTCGGGATGGAACGGACGGCAAAGAAGCAAAAACCCCATGTGAGCGGGGTTCGGGGCCGGAATCTCGGGGGGTTGGCGGAGGGGGTGTCCACAGTCCACCAAAATCAACCCGTCTCAGATCGTCGCGCCCTACCCTCATATCCCTCTGATTAGTGGCCTTCCCTTGTTGCAGAACCTATCAGGCGCTATCATCCAATTGCAAGCACGATGATGGGCACAGCGTAGGGCATATCCTCGCGGGTCCCGAGGGAGGGCCAAATGCCAAAGCAAGCACCCGAATTGAGCCCCATGGCGGTCAAGCGACTGGATAAGCCCGGCCTCCATGCTGTGGGTGGCGTACCCGGCCTGTTTCTGCGGATTGCCTCCGGCGGCTCCCGCCAATGGATTCTGCGGGCCACAGTCGGCCGCAAGCGCCGGGACATCGGCCTGGGCGGCTATCCTGGCGTCACGCTCGCACAGGCCCGTGAGAACGCCCGAGAGGCACGAGAGAAGATCCGTCAGGGCATCGACCCGTCCGAAGAACGCAAAGCCGCGAGAGCGGCTCTCATGGCCGCACAAGCCAAGGCGCTGACCTTCGACGAGGCCGCCCGTCGCTGCCATGACTCCAAGGCCCCGGAATTTCGCAACGATAAGCACGGCAAGGACTGGATATCCTCGCTGGAGCGCTACGCCAGCCCCGTAATTGGCGATCTGCCCGTCACGGACGTGGAACTGCCCCACGTCCTCGAAATCCTCGAGCCCATCTGGCAAAGCAAGACCGAGACCGCCACGCGGGTCCGGCAGCGGATCGAGTCGGTCCTGACCTGGGCCACGGTCCGCGGCTACCGTTCGGGCGAGAACCCGGCCCGCTGGGAGGGCAACCTCAAGGAAGTGCTGCCGAATCCCACCAAGGTCGCCAAGGTCACCCACCATCGCGCCCTGCCCTGGAACGAAATGGGCCAGTTCATGGCGGATCTGCGTCAGCGCGAAGGCATGGCGGCACGAGCCCTAGAGTTCCTAGTTCTGACGGCCGCACGCTCCGGCGAGGTCCGGCTGGCGACGTGGGACGAGATCGACCTGGACGCCGGCATCTGGACCGTGCCGGCGGAGCGCATCAAGGCCGGGCGCCAGCATCGGGTGCCGCTTTCAGATGACGCTATGGCGGTTCTGAAGGGCCTCCCGCGCATCGAGGGCTCGTCGTACATCTTCCCTGCGGCTCGCGGCGGTCCGCTGTCTGACATGGCCTTGAGCGCGCTGTGTAAGCGCATGGGCGTAGACGCCACGCCGCACGGCTTCCGGTCCACGCTCAAGGACTGGGCGAGAAATCGCACAGCGTACCCGGATGAGGTTTCCGAGCTGGCCCTAGCCCACGTCAACAGCGATGCCACCCGCGCCGCCTATGCCCGTGACGAGCTGCTGCCCCAACGCAAGCGCCTCATGGCGGATTGGGCGAAGTTCTGCGCGACGATCGAGCGCGACGGTGACAATGTTCGGGCGCTTAGGGAGGCGGCGGAATGAGTGATAGCAAAGGCTTCAGCGCTTTGTGCAACGCCCTAAGAGAGTCCACGCAGTCCAACTGCCTGGTTCACCGCTATCTCGACCCTATGGAAGGGTTCGCTAGTTCGGTGGCTGAAGCGGACGAACTGCCAACGCTAAAGGGGCGTGGTAAGCATCTGCTGGAGCAAATCGCCCAGACGCGAGCGGCGATTCAGGAGGGTAACGCCGCGCTCGCTGCCCTCTGTATGGCGGAGGCCAAGGACACGGACAACGAGATATCTCTCGAACTTGGCCGTATTGTAGCTGCCTCTGAGACCGGGACTTTGACCGTCGAAACCGTCCAGCAGGACGGTGGCGTTTCCGATGTGTTCGCAGCCGCACGCATGGCAAAGCAAACCGAGCAGGCTATCGGGCAGAAAGCCGCGGAACTGGCGGCTAAGAAGAAGTCCGACGATTCGCGGATTGCTGCCGGGAAGCGGCATGAGCGGTGGCGGGCACTGCGACGGCGCGCGCAGGAGATTTACGAATCCGGCCAGTGGAAGAGCCGAAGGGCTGCGGCCAAGTCGATTGCTGAGAAGCTTATCCCAGAAGCTGAAGCACTAGGCGAGCGGCCGAGCAGAGATCAGTTTCCCACCACTGTAGACGGCTGGCTGAAGTCCTACGATGAAGGGGAGGGTCTGCCGGCAGACCCCTAACGTCAGCGCGCAGGCGACCCCTGTCTGCGAGCAGGCGATCTACTCGCCAACCGTTCAACTCCACAGACTACGCCCCGTGATCCTGATAATCACGGAGGCGCAAAAGTGAATACCGATACCTACCTAAGCGCGGCCCAAGTAGCCGCACGGTACCAAGTAGGACGCGCCACGCCCTGGCGCTGGGTTCAGAAGGGCGAAATGCCCGTCCCGATCCGCCTTTCGCCGGGCTGTACCCGGTGGCGACTCTCGGACCTTGAGGAATGGGAGCGCAAGCGGGAGGTGGCGGCATGAACGCTCACAAGCGCCACACAAAGCTCTCTCGCGTCCTCTCAGCCCTTGCGCAGGGGAATTCCTACAACCGCTTCGAGGCCGCTCAGAAGCTCCACGACCACTGTCTACATTCGACAGCAGCGGCGATCCAGCGGAGGGGCATCCCGGTCCATCGAGAACCAGAGATCGTGCGCGGCTATCAAGGCGCGCCGACAAGGGTGAAGCGCTACCGCATCCTGCCCGACGATCGGGAGAAGGCGCGGAAGCTGGCTGATCTGCTAATGGAAAAGCCCGCGGTGGTGGCCGCGGGCTCAAAAACGTCGGGCAATACGGAAACGGCGCAGCAACGCCATGTCCGAGTACAAGGATAGCACCCCATCGGCGGCCGGACATAGCCCCCAGCCGTTCGCCGAAGCCGCCCCTTTATATGAGCGGCTCGGGCTGCGGACCTTCCCTGTGCGCAGGGATAAAGTGCCGGCCGTCCAGCACTGGCGCAACTTCGGAACGGGCTCGTATCGCAAGCTCCTCGCTACGCACGCCAACTGCAATCTCGGCGTGGTCAATGCCAGGCCTCCACGGCCGTTGGTCGTCGTCGATATCGACGATCCGGATGAGCGGGACTGGTGCGAGGAGCGCTTCGGCGATACTCCGGTCAAGGTGCGCACACCCTCGGGCGGCGAGCACTGGTTCTACGAGGGCCAGGAGCGCCGACGAACGCGGTTCGAGGGTCATCGCGTCGATATTCTCGGCACAGGCGGTTACGGCGTCCTGCCCCCGTCATACACGGCCGCCGGCGCCTATGAGTTCATCGAGGGGCGGCCCGAAGACTTCCTCACGCTGCCAACCCTCTCCGTCCGTGCGTCCAACGATCGCGAACCGTACCCGACCAAGTCGCCGCGCGAGATGCGCGACGGCGACGGTCGCAACCGCATGCTCTTCGACTCCCTTCGCTCTACAGCCGCCGACATCATCGCGTTCGATGAGCTCCTGGAGGTCGCCCACGAACGCAACCGCGAGTTCGCCGAGACCATGAGCGACGAGGAGATTCGGAAGGTCGCCAGTTCCGTGTGGCAGTACAAACAGCGGGGTGAACTCATGTCACCCGGATGCGAGTCACGCGTTGTCACGCCGATATCCGTGATCGAGGCCTGTATGGAGGTGCCGGATTCCTATTTCTTGTGGGCCAAGCTGAAGCAGCTCCATGGGCATAAGGGGACGAAGCCGTTCTCGCTGCCCACTGCCACGGGACGCCGGATCATGGAATGGGGCAGCAAGGAGCGATTCTGGCGCGCGCGCGATCACCTGTTCGCCACGGGCCTGCTGATCTGCGTTCAGGCGGGCGAGAAAGGGAGCCGCCGGCCAACGAAGGTCCGATTCCCCGCGCTTCCCCCTGCCCCAAGAGAACGGAGAGAGAGTGTCTAGTTACTTAGTTGCTGGATTCCGACCACTGGAGGGAGACATGCCGACGAAGCATCAGATACAGCAAGCATACGGACGAGGCTTCGATGCCTACGGCGAGGGCGTTGAGAGCAATCCGTACCAATGGCATTCGCTCAAGCGCGGCGGACCATTGCTTGCGGGCTGGTGGGACGCTGGATACCAGGACGCCAAAGCCGGACGGGATCGGCGGTTCAGTGAGTCTTCCGTGAAGGCTCAGGGAAGCCGGCGCCCCCAAAGGCGCCGTGCTGACCGAGTCGGGAGGAAACGATGACGCGATTATTCCGCATAGAGAGCGTGTTTGAGCGCATCCCGCTTCACGGCACCGAGCATCTGGACGTGCCGATCCGCTGGTTCGTAAAGCGCCATCAGGCTCTCGATTGGGAGGCCTATATCCCTGCCGGCGGGCGGGGCATGGACGCGCAAGAGAAAGCACTTGCTCGGATCTGCCTGGGGGAGTGTTTTACGGAGTCGGAAGCCGAGGAATTCGGGCGCTTCCTGGCGGGGACGCTTGGAGAGGAGGCCTACGAGCTGACGGAAGTCACGGGCCGAGACCTCCATGAGCTAGCAACCGGCAAGGCTCAGCCCTTCGAGGGGATGGTCTTTGGCGGCCTGACGGAGCTTATGTCCGAGGGCCTACCCGCCTGGGTGCGAGGCTTTATCGACGCACGCGGCTGTGAGCGCGTGGACGATGCCGAGGCCAGTGGCGAGCGGCTGATAATCGGAGGCGATCCATGGAACGGGTGACGCAAGCCAGCCGGCCCGCCGTGGGCTCAATGGTCCGCATCGACAACATGGCGGGCGATTTCGAGGTGACGGCGAACCACGATCCGGGGCTCATCGAAGTGCGATCTCCGTACGGCACCACGTTTCGGGTCGGAGAGCAGGCGGTGACTGGAGTCCGGCATGAGCGCCAACACGCCGGATGAGGTCGCCCTGTCGGCCTTGAAAGACCTGGAGGCCAGGGCGCCCGATGATCCGGTGACGGTGCGGCTGCGCGAGGCAATCCCGCGCCTCGTGGAAAATCAGGCGAACCGCCACCAGTCCAAGGCCGGCGGAGGGAAACGCGGCTACCGCGGCCCGCTGCGAGAGTCCATCGCCACCATTGCGCATCAGGTGGGGATCACGTCGCTGCCGGAATTTCGGACCTGGTTCGAGATGACGAAAGCACGGCGATCACAGCAGCGCGGATACCCGGAGGAACGCCCGCACGTCGCCTCCATGGTTTTGCCCGCGCAATGGGCCGAGGCGTTCCCTCACGAGCCCCACTGGTGCGTCTTCCATCGGATCGAATACGGCGCCGGCTCATGGCAAAAGAATGGGCGGCTTGTTTATTCGCTGCCGGGGGATCGGACCAAGCGCCGCGTCAAGTTGGACACCGTCGCCAAGTACATCCGGGAAGAGACGGACGAATGCCGGTATTCATCCGCCTAGATTCGGCGTCTCGTGGAAGGTGAATGGGACGATGCGCCGTATGGAAAAAGCGAGACACGCGACGGGCCGCCTGGCCCCGAGGGGTTCACTATGAATGGTGGCAGTGCGCCCGACGCACCCGACCCGGAAGCGTCGGCTCGGGCGCAGGCGCGATACAACCGGATTGACCAGACAACCCCCTGGGGGTCGCTGACGTTCTCTGGCGAGAATAACTCCCAGGCCAATCTGGAGTTGTCGCCCGAGGTTCAGCAGATCGTCGACCAGCGCCAGGGCATTTCGCAGGAAATGCTCCAGAACGCGGGCCAGCGTGCGGGCAATCTACCCAACAGCAACTTCGATCCGGACATCCCCACTGTGGGCGGCGAAGCTGGCAGCGACTCGATAGGGCCGCTATCCGATCTCGGTCAGTCGACCCAGGCCCAGGAGGCGTCGTTCGAGCAGGCTATGAACCTCATCCGCCCCGAAATGGAGCGGCGCGGGGAGGGTCTGCGTCAGACCATGGCCAATCAGGGCCTACCCATGGGCTCGGAGGCGTTCGGCGAGGAGTTCGACCGCTTCAACCAACAGCAAAACCAGGCCACCCAACAGGCCGCCTATCAGGCTGTTCAAGAGGGCAATCAGCGCCAGAATCAGCTCTTCCAGCAGGGCCTATCGGCCATGGGCGCGGAGCAGCAGGCGCGCAGCCAGAACATCAACGAATTGCAGTCCCTATTGCAGGGCGGGCAGGTCAACACGCCGCAGATGGGCAACTTCTTTGGTCCCTCTCAGGTAGATGTGATGGGGCCGCTGCAACAGCAGCATCAAAGCCAGATGGCGCAATACCAAGCGGGCCAGCAGCGCCAGAACGCACAGCTGGGCGCACTAGCGGGCCTTGGATCGGCTGCTATGTATGGAGCGACCGCTTGTTCCCATGAGTACAAGGAGAACAAGCGACTCGTGTCTGAAGTCCTGCCCCGCGTGGAGGCTCTCAAAGTTGAGGCGTGGGACTACAAGCCCGGCCACGGCGACGAACGGACCCATATCGGCCCCTATGCCGAGGATTTCGCGCGCCTGTTCGGCGTCGGCGACGGGAAAACGATTAGCCTGATCGATGCGGTAGGGGTCTGCCTTTTGGCGATCCAGGAACTCGCGGCGGAGATCCGCTACTTGCGCTCGGCGGCAAGGGTTTGACCCGCCGCGCCTCCGCTTCCATGCGGTGAGGTCGAGAATGTCCGAAACCACAGAGATCTATCAGGCCCGCCAGCAGGCGGTCGCGTTCCTCGACGGCCACGGACGAAGGTTCGACTCCCTCCGCCTAGCACTCGTCACATTGATCGCTCTCGCGGATCGAGAACTCTGCCGGCGCTAAGGGGACTGGAGGTCCCGCCCGTGAGCGGGCAGCTCAGGCCACAGGACGCGGATACGGAGGCGCTCCTGCTGGCTCAGGACCATTGCCGGGCCGTGTTGGCGCGCATGTCCCCGGCGAGCGACCCCGAGGCACATGCTCAAGAGATCCAGGAGCGCTTGGAGGCTTTCCAGACCGAGCTAAGGCGCAGGCTCCACTAAGGACGGGACGATGGCGAAGCAGCAAAACAAGCCCACAGGCCGCCCCAGCGTCTACACGGAGGTACTCGGGGACGAAATCTCTACCCGAATCGCCGAAGGGGAAAGCCTGCGCTCGATCTGCCGAGAGGAGCGTATGCCGGCTCTGAGCACGGTTTTGCTGTGGGTGGTGGATGGTAAGCACGAGGCGTTTTCGGATCAGTACGCGCGCGCGAGGGAGGCTCAGGGCCATTCACTTGCCGACAGCATGCTCGACGTTCACCGGGAGGTTCGAGACGGGACGCTCGGCCCCCATCACGCCAAGGTCATCCAGGATGGCATCAAGTGGCAGGCAGAACGCCTCGCCCGCAAGGTCTACGGCCAGCGCCAGGAGATCGAGCACACAGGGCCGGTGCCCACGGTGAGCGCCGAGCCCATGGAGATGAGCGACGAGGAATGGACAGCCACCTTCACCTCGGGCGAGTGACGGCCGCCTCCGAACGAGTCAGCTCGGGAAAACTCCCGTTATACAGCCCCTTACTGCAATCCGACCCACTTAATTAGGAGCGCGGCGAGATAGGCGTAGAGGGCGACAGTCGCCACGCCCCTAATCAGCCCTACGATGCCGGCGGCTGTAACGGCGGTCTGGACGTTTTCGTGGCCATCTTGATCGTGGAGAACGGCCTCCGCTTGGATCCTCTCCACTGCCTCGCCAGCCCCGTTTTGCCCCAGCCATTCGCCCACTTTCGTAAATAGGCGCTTGCGCTCCTCCATTTCGGCGTACTGGTCTGGGAGCTTGCTCTTGCTCACGCTCAGCCAAACAAGGCTGATGATTGTGGCACCCAGGCTATCGAGCAGAGTCGGGCGGGCGGCCACGAGAAAGACGAAAACTGCCGAGAGTTGAAGCAGGCAAGGCGCCAGTTCCAAAGCGACGGGGACAGCCCTCACCTTCCACGGCCATTCGGTGACTGTAGTCTCGTTCATAAGGTTCCAACCAAGCCGTTGGTTTGCGGGAAGTGTGGAGACTCTCTCCACCAATATCCCCCCCGATAATCGCATTACGCTGTCATATAAGGCGATTTGCCCAACATCCCGACCATCACACCGCGAACCGCGCACGGGGGTTATGAACTGCATTGGCCCTACTCGCTGTAGCCCAGCGACTGCCGGTACTTGCTCGGCTTGGCCCCGATCCTGCGCCAGTACCTGTTGGAGCGCCAGCGCCCATCCTCGCCAACGTCCCCGATCCAGAGAAGAGCGAGGCCAGCGAGGAACGCGAAGAATGCCGGCGGGAAAATGATGAAGCCCGGAACGATGATCCACCAGGGCGTAAGGAGTGCCACGCCCGTAAACCAGGCAGTCGCGGTTGCCGCGATACGGAAAAGCCAAATCCCGAGCGCAACCGCTAGCGCGGCGGCGATGACCCCAGCCGCGAGCAGCCAGTAGCCTTCTGTGGACATGGCGCCCCCTCGGCGCTGCTGTTCTTATTTGTCGCCCGCAGTCTGCCCCATCCGAGCTTTCGTCGCATCCACGCCCTCGGTAGCGGTTCCCCCGCTGTAGGTCATCACCTACAGTGGTCAGTCCGCCCCTACAGCCGTCAGTGAACGCTGACAGGAATGCCGTATGCGCCGCCTGGCGCTCACAGCCGCGGCTTGGCTACTTGTGCCCGCTATCTGCCTCGCGGGAAGCCTGAGCGGCGTGGCTACCGAGGTGACGGACGGTGACACGCTGACGGTTTCGGGTCGCAGCGTGCGGCTCCAAGGTATCGACGCCCCTGAGCGAGATCAGCCCCACGGAGCCGCTGCGACTATGGCCCTAACGGGGGAGGCCCTGGACCAGTGGGTGCGACTGGAGGTCCGCGCGGAGGACCGGTACGGCCGGGTCGTTGCCGTGCTATATCGGGAAGATCGGAATCTCAATCGCTGGCTAGTCCGCCAGGGCCATGCCTGGGAGTACGTCCGCTATTCCGACGATCCCGCGCTAGGCAGCCTTGAGAAACGGGCGAGGGCCGCTGGCAGGGGCTTGTGGGACGCTTCTAATCCGATCCCGCCTTGGGAGTGGCGGCAGGGACGGCCAACGCCCGAAGGAGGCGAATCCCCGGAGCCGGATCGGGATTGCTCGGACTTTGCCTCGCATCGAGCGGCACAGCGCTTCTACGAGTCGCATCAGCCCGGAGATCCGCACCGGCTGGACGGGGACGGCGATGGTAATGCTTGTGAGTCTCTCCGTTAACGCGGGCCGAGTTGGATTAGGCCTAGCGCTTGCGGACTAGCTTCCATAAACGCCGGAGATTTGGCTTTATCTCGGACGTGTCGCTGTAATAGCTACCGCCGAAGCTGTCTTGGCATTCCACCGCTCTCCTTTCCTCGTAGTCCTTCGCCACCACGGCTCGGAACCGGCGGCGCTTCCATGGAGGCAGAAGTGCTTCGACTTCGCTGATCTCAATTTCGGAGGGCCGGTGGGCGCCTGTGGGCCTTTCCAGTTCCTTGATGATCCACTTCCTAAATGGACGCGTCGCTTCGTTGTATTCCCGTCGCTTGTCACGAAGAATGGCAAGCCGATTCCCGACCAGTAGGCCGATAAGGAATATGGATGCGTCTAGCGCAAGTTCGGCCATGCCACGAGCAGCAGAGAGTGAGTCAGAGATCCCGCCAACGCATGCGCGGACTGCCGTCGCGTCTTAGGGGCGAAGGCGGGCGAGTCGAACCTACCACTGGCCGGGAGGATGATCAAAAGAAAACCCCGGCGGGGAGCCGGGGTAACGGGGGAATGCTTCGGTCGCTTCCTCGCGACGAGCCCGCTCCGTGGGGCCGAGCATTGAGCGGCTAGGGTACAGGCGCGAAGCGGCACCCCCAATCGGGTGATACCTGCAATATGCCGTAGGAAATCTCCTTACAGCAGGGGTATTGGCCACCGCAATAAATTAGCCCCCGCTAGCGTACCGGCGGAGACCGAAGGAGGCGCGCTCGGTGCTCCCCGTACGGGGTGAGCCCTATCTCGGATGGAAACCGCGCGAGCGAGTTTGTCCGAACCGGGACTGCCATGGACGAGGCGCCCCATGACTGACACCAAGGCAATCAGCCAGCGAATCACCGAGTTCCGGTGGATCCATACCGGCATCGGGCTATTCGGGAACCTCTCGTTCTTCGTCGGGAGCATTTGGTTTCTGTGGGAGTCGACGAAGGCGGCGGGAATTTGGGCTTTTATTGTTGGATCATTCGGAATGCTGATCGGGAGCGTCGGTGAGGCCGTGGTTAAGTACGAGCGTCATCGACTCAGTATCTAGTCTCGCGACCTGTCCTCGCGCGCCCGGGGGCATCTATCACGCGCAAGGAGGCGATGTTGGTGACCGAGGCCAAGCAGGATGGGCAGGTACACGATCTTGAGCAGCTCTTGGATCGGATCCGGGACGCGGAGCACGAGCACGAGGAGGTATCGCTCGGCGCCATCATGGCCCACCTCGGGCAGCGCTCCTTTGGTCCCTTTCTGCTGCTGATCGGGGTGATTACCGCGGCACCGGTCGTCGGCGATA
Organism: uncultured Ectothiorhodospiraceae bacterium; assembly: GCA_964625925.1. Classification (GTDB taxonomy): domain Bacteria; phylum Pseudomonadota; class Gammaproteobacteria; order XJ16; family Halofilaceae; genus Halofilum. The sequence goes on from CAZVBX010000004.1 coordinate 69,491, forward strand.
TCCCCGGCGTACCGACGCTGATGGGTGTTCTGTTGCTGCTGACGGCGGTCCAGCTTCTATTTCGAAGTGAGCACTTCTGGCTGCCGCAAGTGCTACTCGCACGCTCGGTCTCGCGGGGCAAGGTGGAGCGTACGTTGGAGTGGATACAACGACCGGCACGTGGGATCGATCGCCTGATCCAACCGAGGATGCAAACGCTTGTGACCGGTGTAGGTGCGCAGGCAATTGCCTTCGTCTGCGGGCTCATCGCCGTCACAATGCCCCCGATGGAGTTGATCCCCTTCAGCGCGAATGGGGCCGGGCTCGCGCTGGTGGCTTTTGGCCTAGGACTGATCGCCCGAGACGGGTTGATGGCGCTCCTAGCGTTCGTCGTAACGGTGGGCACGTTCGCAGGGGTTGCATACGGACTTATGTAGGAGGCGAGAGAAGTGCCGGCGGCCAGCGCGAAAGCGAAAAGCCCCGCCAGCGGACCGGCGGGGCCAAGGAATCCCGGCGGGGGCGGTCAGTCGTCGTCGCGGACAGCCCCTCCGGTGTGGGGGAGCGTCTTGTCGACCCAGTAGCTAAACATGCTGTCGGAAACCCCGAGCATGCGGTGGAGGTACATGCCCCATGCCCTGACCCGCTCGGGTTCAAGCTGGGATTCCGTCTCCCCGATATTGCTCAACATGTCCGCTACGATCATCGCGTCGTCATTGATGGCCGCGTACGGCGGCTCGCCTCCGTAGAGTAGCCAATTGCCGAAATCGGTCGGCAGGACCGTCTCGACGCGCTCGACCACCTCGGAGTGGATCGGCTCGGACTTGCGGAACAGGTTGCGAGCCCCGGCGAGCTGTTCCTTAGCCCCACTATCTACCCCATCCAAGGCGGAGACGGCCCGCTTCATGGCGGCGTCGATACTATCCTTGTACTCGCGGGCCCTGCGGTCCTGGGCGGCCCGTTCTTCGGAGTGCTTACTCATGGCTGCCGCCCTCCCGCTTGCGGTCCGTCTCGCAGCCGTGAACCGACTTCGCGGCATTGAGAATCCGCATCTGCAAGAACGCTAGCTCTGACACGGCGCTGTCGGCGAGGTTATCGGACTTGGTGTCCAGGGCCGTGATGATGTCCGCGATGGTGGCGGCATCCTCTATGGCCCCGAGGTACGCCCCCTGAGCGTGGCCGTTGAGGACGTAGCAGCCGACCCCGAAATCCGTGTCTAGGACTTGGCGAGCCCGCTCGGCGATGGCCGCATCGGACATCTCGCCCCCGCTTTCCTCGGCGTCCGCCTGCTGGCGGTGGAGGTTGCGGGCAGACTCCAGGGACTGGCGCACGCCATCTAAGTCCTCATGGGCCTCCATGGCGTAGATGGCTTGGTCGAGTGCCCGCTGGATGCGCTCGTTTCGGCGGTGGACGGGATCGGACCCGCCTAGCGGGGTGCCGCTATCGGCTTCGGCGGCGCTGTCGCGGTCGAGATCAAAAGACATTGCACTTCCCTCGGTTCGGGTGAACAAGGGAAGGCCGGCATTTTCGGGATGAGGGTTAGGACGTTGGGCAAGCTCGACGGACAGCCCTAAATTCCTGATCTTACGGGGTATATGGCGGAGGGGGTGGGATTCGAACCCACGGAGGGCGGAACCCTCGCCGGTTTTCAAGACCGGTGCTTTCGACC